>CAYQJW010000001.1:0-13746 GCA_964418025.1 uncultured Candidatus Saccharibacteria bacterium
GCTCCAACAATATCACCTATCAATCCACCTGCGTTTGTAGCAGTAGCCTGTGTTGTTCCACCAGCACCGCCGGCTCCACCAACACCACCAATAGCACCATTCGTTCCATTAGCTCCAGCACCGCCGTCGCCGCCGTCATCAGCATTTATGACAATATGGTTTGTAGAAAAAATGTTATCAAAAGTAACGTTTGCTAAAGAGTTGTGCCCAATCGCCCCTCCAACAAAAATTGCACCGGTCGCTCCACCAGCACCACCAGCGCCACCAGTTCCATTCCTACCACTAGTACCAGAGGTACCACCAACACCACCATTGCCACCATTACCTCCTCCAACGGATTGAACAACCGTCATAGTACCACCAGTACTACTCGAGTCAGAGATATTTCCATTACCTTGCCCTGCAATACCACCCATATATAGAGCACCGCTAGCACCACCAGCACCACCAAGTCCACCCACACCACCATTGTGAACACCAGTTCCTAAACTACCATCACCACCAGTTCCACCATTGCCACCATTACCGCCGGCTTTATTACTAGCCGACAGACTTCCAACAACTGTTGAATTATGAATAACTCCAGGATTATCACCAACCAGGCCACCTATAAATACAGCACCACCAATTCCACCAACACCGCCTGTACCAGCTGTTGCACCTGTGCTTCCAGAAATATTTCCAGCAGGACCAGCGTTGCCTCCAACAGCACCGTTACCAGCAGCACCACCTACAACTGCAATAGTAGTTATTGTATAATTTACATCTTTTATTAATCCAATATTAAGACCAGTAACACCTCCACCATAAGCTGCACCACCAGCAGCACCCGCGCCGCCATTACCACCGGCTCCACCAATGGCTCCCGCTGTACTTCCACCAGCTCCACCGTTACCACCTGTAGAACCATTTGTTCCAGCACCACCTGTTGAAGTGACCGTACCAACGTTGTTTGCTGTACTAATAGTAGAACCTAATACGCCATTGTATCCAATTACACCACCTGCGTAACTCGCGCCACCTACACCACCGGCGCCACCAGCAACTCCTGCAACACCGGCAATACCTGCACCACTAGAACCAGGAGTTCCAGCGCTTCCTGATGAACCACCAATACCACCAGTAGCACTTACATCTCCTTGTGCATAAGATGTTGGACTAACCACACCAATATTCCAACCAACCAGTCCACCTGCCACACCAACACCACCGGCACCACCACTAATACCAGCAATACCAGCTGCACCAGCCACTGCAGTAGAAGAATTTCCACCATTAGCTCCATTAGTACCTGCGCCACCAGCGCCACCAGTTGCAGTCGCATCGCCAGTTGCATAAGAAGTCCCTTGAACAATTCCATTTGTAATATTATAACCAACCAAACCACCTGCATATGCAGCTCCACCAACACGCAACAAAACAGATGCAGCTACATCCGTACCACCACTCGCCCCGCCAGTGGCTCCAATTGTACTACTACTTCCATTTCCACCAGAACCTGGAGAACCACCAACACCACCTGTAGCAGTGGCATTACCGGTTGCATAAGAGTCCGCAACAGTTGCAGTATTCAAACCAACTAGTCCACCAGCATATGCAATCGCACCTGCAACAACAGCACCACCAGCACCGCCGACTGCACGCACACCACCGGCACCACCTGCACCGCCAACACCAGAAGTACCACCAACAGACGTGGTGTTGATATTTGAATAAGTTCCATCTTGAATGACACCACCAGTATTGTTATGTCCTACAGCACCACCAGCATAAACAATTCCACCAGAACCACCTGCACCGCCAACACCACCAACTCCGCCTGTTGCACTAGAACCGCCAACACCACCAGAACCACCTGCTGCACCATTTCCGGCCAAGCTACCCGTTCCAGTAACTGAACCACTTTGAATATATGAGTTTGTTATTGTTGATGTATTTAACCCAACCAAACCACCAGCATACGCCGCTGCTCCAGCACCACCAGCGCCACCAGTTGCCCCAACAGCTCCAGCATGACTAGAACCACCAGCTGATCCATTTCCAGCTGATCCAGCTGCAGCACCATCTTTTCCAGCACTTGCTGTTGCCGTAATAACACCTGTCGCATATGAATTAATAATAGTATTGGCATTGTTACCAACCAAACCACCTGCATACGCAATCGCCCCAGCGCCACCGGTTCCACCGATTCCACCAGCTGCAGCAGCTGTGGAGTTAAAAGTCGCTGTTGTTGCTCCACCATCACCACCAATACCACCATTGCCTGGAGTTCCACCTATTGCGGTTATGCTTCCAGTTGAATACGACACACCATTAATTACACCCGTGCTTTGTCCGGCAATACCACCACTACTTGCCACACCACCTGCACCACCTGCAGCACCTGCAGCACCAATACCACCAATCGCGTTGGTACCACCATTACCTCCATTACCTCCAGCGCCGCCATTACCTCCAGCGCCGCCAGTTGTTGTAACACTACCAGTATTGTATACACCAGCAACGGGTCCGAGTATATAGTTTCCAATCACACCACCACCAAAAGCAGCACCACCAGCACCACCCACAGCACCAGCAGCTCCAGCACCGCCAGTTGTTGAGGCAGCTCCAACTCCACCAACACCACCGGACCCACCAACTCCTCCTGCACCACCTGTTACAGTTATTGTTCCTGTAGAATATGAATTCAAAATTTCACCATTGGAAGTATATCCAACCACACCACCAACATAAGCAATACCACCCGCAGCACCAGCTGTTCCGATTATACCGGCTAAGCTTGTTCCGCCATTGCCACCATTAGCTCCTGCACCACCAGCGCCACCTGTACCTGTAACTGCGCCAGTTGAATAATCGTTCAATAATGAAATTCCAGAGTTGTTCCCAACAACACCTCCCGCATAAATAATTCCACCAATAGTTGCCACACCACCAGCTCCATACAATGCCCCTGTTCCACCTGCTCCACCTATGCCGGCTGCACCACCAGCACCGGCAGTTCCAGTGACAGAACCTGTAGTATGATAACTACCAGAAATCGTTAAAGTATTATTACCTGCAACACCACCAATGTATAGAACACCTGCTGCACCGCCCGTACCGCCATTAATACCAGCTAGGTTTGCTAAACCAGTAACACCATTTGCTCCAACACCACCTACGCCACCAGTTCCAGTTACGGTGTTTGTAGAAAATGAATCCTGTATAGCACCAACATTACTACCAACCACGCCTCCACCATAAGCCGAGGTTAAGTTTGCAGAACCACCAGTTCCTGATGCACCGCCAGCTCCATTAGCACCACTAGATCCTTTTGCACCACCTGCACCACCTGTTGCCCCTGCTCCTCCAGCTCCACCAGTAACAGTAACTACTCCAGTATTAGAATTTGAAATTAGAATTACACCTGAGTTAATACCAACAAGTCCACCTGCGTATGCTCCACCACCCGCGCCTCCTGTTGCGCCTGCACCACCGGTACCACCAGTGTGAGCTGTACCCGATGCAGCACTTCCACCTGTTCCACCAACTTGTCCGTTCTGTCCAGCTGAACCAATTGCAGTTACATCACCTGTTGCATAGTTTGGAGCAGTAACACCACTAACCACACCGTCTGGATTGTTTTGTCCAACTAATCCTCCAGCATAAGCGATTCCACCGGCACCACCTGCACCACCTGCACCACCTGTTGCAGCTGTTCCAGTTGTCGCTACAGCACTTGCTCCAGCTGTTGCTCCAGCAGTACCGTTACCTGGTGTTCCACCGGTAGCCAATACATCGCCAGTAGCGTAAGAAGCAAAACGAACATTCCCTAAGTTCACACCAACCAAACCACCAGAATAGCTCGCACCACCTGCGGCACCGGTTCCACCTGCACCGCCCGCGCCACCAATTGCAGCAGTTCCACCAGCACCACCAACACCAGCTGTTCCTGCAGAACCACCAGTTCCACCAGTTGCTGTGACATCACCAGTTGCGAAAGATGTAACAACAATACCGGAGTTAACCCAACCAATTAAACCACCAGTATAACTAATACCGCCAACACCTGGAGCTCCAACACCACCACCTGCGCCACCAATTCCAGAACCTGAGTTGGTTCCGCCAGCGCCCCCGTTACCAGAGTTACCACCTGTACCACCTGTACCAGTTACTACAGCAGAGGAACTTGAATTATTAATACTACCCTGGGCAGAATATCCAATTAACCCTCCACTATATACAACTGCGCCAGCGCCACCAGCTAAAGAAGTTCCACCAGCACCTGATACAGTTGCACCACTTGTTGTGTTCCCTCCTGCACCAGCATTACCAGAGTTACCGCCAGTTCCACCAGTTCCAGTTATGGTTCCAGAAACACTTACGTTAGTAATTGTTCCAGCATTGTATCCTGCTAAGCCACCAATATATAGAATACTACCTGCGGTACCAACGGTACCTGTTCCGCCAGCTGTTGGTGTAACTCCAGAAGTTCCTGCTGCGCCATCAGATCCGTTTGCACCTGTAACACCAATCCCAGTTATATCCGCATCAGTCAAAGTTAAGTTTTGGATACTTCCTAAGGTATAACCAAACAACCCAACATAGCTTAAAGTTGTTGAGTTAATAAATAAATCACTGATAGCAAAGCCAGCACCATCAAAGTTGCCAGTAAAGTTAGTTGTGTTTGTACCTACTGGTACAAAACCTTCGCCAGAATTCCAGCCAGAAGTAACTAAGGCATTAATGTTGCCATTTAACTGATATGAGTTTGCAAGGTTTGTCTTCATTGCTTGCAAACCGTAAACGTCAAATATAATGAACGGGTCTGTGCTAATACCTGTACCAGTGTAACGTCTAAATGTTCCTGCAGTAACAGAAAAACTTCCTGTTGCAGAAAAAGTATCTGTGCCAGGGTTAGGAGTTGTCCATGTTGCAGCGGATGTTTGTGAATAATTTCCGGATTGACCACCAGAATTTGTTATTGTAAGATTTGCGCTCTGAGTTATTGTGCCTGTGTAACCGTTTATTGTTAACGACCCGATCGTGAAAGCAGTATCAATCGTTACGATTGTTGATGCTGCCCCAGAAGATGCATCGAACACAACATTACTTGTTGCATCCGGAGCATTAGCGGCATTAGGTGTTCCATTAGATGTTGTTGCCCAATGATTTGCTGCATCAGACCAATCACCAGTTCCACCAACCCAGTAAGCTGTAGCAGGAGGATCGACAATGTAATCGATATCAACACTGCCAATTATTTTTAGATCGAAAGTATCAGTAGGGTTTAAAAGTCCTGTTAATAAAATTTTGTATTTACCGTCAGAAGAAATATTTAAGAAGGTTGCAAGTAGTTGTCCGTCAAGAGTATAGACCTCGATTGATGCCGGAAAATTTTCGTCAGTTGCTTTTGCATACAAAGTAATATCTTTTGAACTATCAAGAATTTGTTCAAACGTAACTCGAACAAACTGACCATCAGTAACTGTAAAATAATTTTGGTCACGTGCACTAACTTCATCATAAATATCTGCGAGAGTATTTTTATCTGCATCCAAGAGCAATGCATCCGAAATATAAATAATTTCAAAAGTTTGAACAGACAGATGAGGAACAATCCAAGCGACGTGATCTAGAAAACCATTACTGTCTTCATCGGTCGCGACAAATTGCATTTCTTGACCATTGTTATTCTGCCACTTAATTTTGATTTGATCTTCTTGTCCTACTTTAAATATTTCTGGAATCTGAGTACTGATTGGTACGTCAATAAATTGTTGCAATAGTTCTTGCTCAGGGGTTGCAGAAATAACAACAACTTTTCCATTGCTAGTTGTCTGCTCTTCGACAGTTGGATTTAAATCGATGACTGTAGGAGTGGTGTCTACTTCAACGTTCTCAATAGTTTCTGCTTGCTCAGGTGAACCATCATTCGAAGTTGTTTCTTCCACTGGAACTTCAGAAGTTTGCCCTGGCTCTGGTGTGATATTTCCTTCTTCTACTGGTACTTCAACAGGAGGTGTTTCAGTAGTTAAGTTCTCAGCTGGTACTTCTAAGCTAGGTACAACTTCTTCAAGAACAGAAGTTGGATCGACAACATTTGTAGGGTTCTCAGCATCAACAGGTTCGACTACAATACTTGGGTTATCAACAATTGGCTCAGAAATAATTTCTGAGCTTGGGATTTCTTCTGCTCTGGAAATTGAAGTCGCACCAAAAAATACTAGCCCGGAGAGAAGAATAATTGAAAATACAAATAAATACCTGTGAAACGCTTTTGTAAAGATATTCATACTCCCCTCCTTGACCGATCAAAACGTTTTAAAAGTTCTGAATGTTTTGTCTTCTGTTTCTTTACATACGAAGAAACAGCTTGGTGTGTTGTTAACCAATCTCGAGTTATCTTTATTGCTGGGATTCTACCCTTTCTTGCTAAGAGGGATAAATACTCCGCACTGTATGGCGTGCCTTTAGCAACATCTGCTATCGAGACTAGTTTCCCCGACGATAGCATCAATTGCTTTTCGCGTTCTGACATAAATAGGTTGTATTTTGATTTTTCTTTCTTGTTTCACGGAGTATTGGCTAAGCTATATAGATTGTTTTGGCAATACTAATCGTCTAACCGATACTTTTTATATATTCATTTTAGCAAAAAATAGACCTTTTGTCAATGTAATAATTAAAAATGGAAACAAAAAAAGACTGCCGTAATAAATTACGACAGTCACTAACAACGAACAAAAAAGTTTTTTCACTAACGAGGTGTCAGCTGCCCCGGAAGTCGAGGTTGCATCACTACATCCTCAATTGGTAGACCGAGATCCCCACTGGTCGCCATCACAACATTGGAGAAACTTAACCCCCAACTGTTAAAGACAGTGATCGATGGTATTCTCATCTTTCCAAAAGCTGTGGTATAAAATACTTCACCACCAGCATTGATCAATGCACCCTTCGGATGTCTTTCGTTGGGAGATACAATCATCCAACCTTCATTCGCCAAACTTAGATCGGCTTGAACGACGGATGAAAACGAAAAACCCATTGCATTAAACACATCCACACTTGCGAAGGAATGCCGCAAGTCACCACTCATCAAGTAAACCTGACCCTGATTGGGCTGGGCACTTTGTGCGTACACTCTTCCCTCTGCAGGTAAGATGGGTGATCCGATCGGTAATTGATAATCACCGATGCTCATTTGCAAAATATCATTTACAGAATTGAAACTGTAAGTTGAGAAAGCAAATGCTGATGTGTACTTCCTTCGAGTACCAACATCAGTGATCAACCACACACCTTCATCGTTTTGCACATTCGTACCAGCCGGATGAGCTGGCTGCTGTAACACAGAATGACTAACGCCATAAATAGGGAGGGAGTAAATGGAGACTCTTTGACCATTACTCACCCGTACTTTTTTTACTCCAGCGTTAAGCATTCCTGTTGCAGAGGCATCGATGTCGGCGACAATATCCCAAACATGGGTCGGCGCTTCCCGAACAGGAAGAGAAACCGGGATGGTAACAGAGTAACTACTATCACGAGCGATAGAAAACTGTACCGTCGGCCCGTACTGAATACCGTCCTGTAGAAACCGGATGTTTTTGATCAGCACATTTGCCAACGGCGTCTGTGAGCTGATCGTAATACTATCGGCGGACATGGAATCTAATGTTGACTGAACTGCAAACCTCGCAATCGTCACATTGTTTGACCCCGGGACCACAGTCGTAGCGATATCACCCGGATAACGAACCAACCTAAGTTCGCCGCGAAGATGTGATTCCTTGGCATTGCTTTCGAGATCGGTGATTGTGATCGTTCGGTCTTCCTGAGCGGAAACCGGAAAAGAAAATACAGCAGACGCGAACAAAACAAAAACCAACACAAAAACTTTTTTCATGATTAATTCTCCTATCTATTTTTTCTACAAATTTCTATCAACATTGCATGCAAAAATAACTAAATTAATGCATCCTAATATTATACCATATATTCATTTTATTGTCAATATATGGGAAAACCACCTTTATAAATAGGTTTGACCTAATAGCTACCTTTGGCTATGATTACCTACTAAATAGGAGGAAATATGAGAAGAATATTTGGAACAGACATCGGTGGTGTCCTTGCTCCCCCTGTAAGCCCATCACAAAAAGATCAAACAGATGATCAGAGCTTGAGTGAGTTTCTACCTATACCCGATAGTTTCCGGGTGCTGTGTAGAATTGCTAATGAATTACTAAAACCAGAGGACACATTTGTAGTTTCATACTGCGATCAAGCAACCGAGGTTATAAGCAGAAGATGGTTGGATATTCACAACTTTTTTGAGATTACAAAGATCCCCCGAAATAATTTGCATTACTGCAGGGACCGAAAATTCAAGAATCCTATTTGTCAGAAACTTAGAATTACGGATTTTGTTGATGACAACATCAAAGTCATTTCGATATTAGAGACAGTTCCCAACAGGTATCTGTTTCGGACCAAGGTTAAGGAGTTAACAATTATCGACTCTTCAATAACAATAGTTAGATCTTGGATTGATATCGAACAAGAATATTTCAAAACTAATTTGTAGATGTAATATGATTTTTTACATATACAAAAGACCAGCGACATAATATCGCTGGTCTTCTTTTTTTACAAATTATAATGGATGATGTTTGCGCCAAACTTTGCGCCAAGGATAATAGATTAAAAAAATAAACACCCCGACAAGCGCCGCCCAAGCATGTAAGTAAATAAAGGTTGCCATCCAAAGCAATTCCTTTCCAATAAAATACTTTTGCAATTTATGATAGCATTCTACTTCTGCCTTACCGAAGTTTTTAAAACGTTGATGTTGCTTTTCTTCTAAACGCTGTGAAATAATCGCATGCTGGAAAGTAAAAAATACAGCAAATAATTCTACCCACTTCCAACCATTTCCATAATTCCTCGTTAGTACCACTGTAGCAGCTAAGGCACAAAAAACAAAAGCACTTTCTACTTGATAGGTTTTTAAACCTAAAGTTCTTTTAAAGAATTCTGTAATTTTTACAAACGGCAAACCTATGATGTTAAACATAATATTAGAAATTTCTTTGAATTTAAGTCTATAACAATTATAGAGTTAACAAATAATATAGGCAAATCAAAAGACCAGCGACATAATATCGCTGGCCTTTTTTATATTTTGAACTATAAGTACTATTGAATAATCTTATCAATAATTCCGTACTTCTTAGCCTCTTCAGGAATCATGAAGTAATCACGATCGGTATCAGTTTCGATTTTCTTTAATGGCTGACCAGTATGCTTAGCCATAATCTGATTTATTTGATTCTTGATGCGAAGCATTTCTCGAGCTTGAATTTCAACATCAGTTTGTTGTCCTTCAACTCCACCCATAACTTGGTGAATCATGATGCGTGCATTTGGCAAAGCGAAGCGCTTTCCTTTTGTTCCTGATGCTAACAATACAGCTGCAGCACTTGCTGCTTGTCCTACACAAATAGTAGCAACATCAGCTTTGATGTGTTGAATAGTATCATACATTGCCATAGCAGAAGTCACACTTCCACCAGGAGAGTTGATATATATTTTTACATCTTCTTTAGAATTTTCTGCATCCAAAAATAAGAGTTGGGCAATTAAGGTATTGGCGACAGCATCATCAATTGGTTCCCCAAGAAAGATAATACGTTCCTTAAGTAAACGGCTATAAATATCATAGGCTCGTTCACCCATAGGAGTTTTGTCGATAACCATTGGTACTAGTGGCATAAAATTATCCTAAAGCTTTGACCTATTATACTAGGACAAGCTAAGTTAATTATTCTTTAGCTTCTTCTGCTTCTGGCGCTTCAACAGATTCAGTTGCTTCTGACTCAACAGCTTCTGGGTCAATTACTGCTCCACCTTCGGAAGCAATATCTATTTTCCAACCTGTAAGACGAGCACCTAAACGTACGTTCTGGCCAGACTTACCGATTGCCAAAGAAAGTTGATCTTCTAGAACACCAACCTTAGCAGTCTGTTCTTCCATGTTCAATTGAACGTTCAAGATTTTTGCTGGGGATAGAGAATTAGCAATAAATTTTACAGGATCTTCACTCCATTCAATAATATCGATTTTCTCTCCACCTAATTCACCCATAACAGTTTGTACGCGAGTTCCTTTTTGACCAACACAAGCACCGATTGGATCGATACCCTCTTGGCTCGAAGTAACCGCGATTTTGCTTCGGCTTCCTGCTTCACGGGCAACAGCTTTGATTTCGACAGTGCCATTAAAGATTTCTGGAACTTCCAATTCAAATAATTTACGAACCATATCTGGATGACTGCGGGACAAAGTAATCTTTGGACCTTTGCTGGTTGGTTCTACGTGTAAGATTAAAACTTTAATACGAACACCGACTTCATACTTTTCGTTACGAATTTGTTCGGATGGGAATAAAATACCAACAGCTTTTCCAAGGTCAACTAATACAGTGTCGCCTTCTACACGTTGGATGATTCCATTGATAAGAGTGCGTTCTTTAGACTTAAAGTCGGAGAACTGCATGTTGCGTTCTGCTTCACGTAATTTTTGAATAATAACTTGCTTAGCGGTTTGTGCAGCGATGCGTCCAAATTCCATTCCATCTGTTGGAGTGATTTCCATTCGGACAACATCACCTGGCTTAGCACCCTTTTGCCACTCTTGAGCAAGTTCTAAACTAATTTCTTTTTGCTGATCTTCGATTTCATCTTGATTGATCGGCACAACTGTTTTTTCATCATAAATTTTTGCGGATAGATCTTCTGTACTAAATTCTACAACTGGATTCTGATCTTTCTCTCCATAGTCTTTACGAAAAGCCGCAGCCAAAGAGGCTTCGATCATTTCGATAATTTCTTCTCGGGAGATTCCTTTTTCTTCGGCGATTTGTGCCAAAGCTTGTTCTAATTGTTCATTCATATTTTCACTATTTAATTGTCTTGTGCAGAACCGAGTAAATAAAAAGACGAGCGTTGGCTCATCTAGTTCAGTTCTACTGCATTCGTTATTATTTTAGCATATTTTACGAATTTGTCAAGATCTGAGTTGTTGGGTATTTTTGCCGCTGAGCTTAGTAAAATTGCGCAGACATCTATTCTGGGTTGCAGGTTTTGATACTGTTTGTGTTTAACCAAAAACCAATTTACAATTTTTAGCAGGCGTTGCCTCTTATGATTACTGATAGATTCTTCGGGCAATCCAAACCTGCTGGATACTCTGGTTTTTACTTCTACAAATATAATTTGGTTCTTGCCTAAGACTATTAAATCTATCTCACCAATTTGTTTACCAGTGTGATTGAAACTATTCTTCATCAGTATTTTGTAACCCTGCCGAGAATACAAACGAGCCGCATAATATTCTCCCCAAGCTCCTAAAGTTGATTTGTTTATCATTCTTTAAGACTAACATGCGGTCAATCAAGACTGCTTCAAAGTTATCCTAAAGTTGGATAAATTAAAAAACAGGCCGAAACCTGTTTTTAATTTAGAAATTATCGATTCATGTTTAAGTATTTCTCTTTGAGCTGTTCCTTACTCTGGATCACTACATCTTTTCGGTAGCTAAACAAGAAGTACTTGATTGGCTTCCATAAAAACATTAAGCCAATAATCCCGATTAAGGCTGCCATAAAGCGAGAGCCTAGGGCATTAACATATTGCCATCGCAACACATACCATAACATTTCTAGTAGCCCAACGGTTATAAATACAGAGCTAACTCTGCTAATCTGAGGCTTTTTGAGAGTATCCTTACTAATCAATTTAACTATTAATAGAATAACACCCAACAACACCAACGCGGCTCCGGTGTATAAAATTATTTGATCAGTTAAATGCACTACTCCGCGGTCTAAGCCAAACCAATACTGTTTTGTGATAAGTTCTTTCCAATTGATATTCATAGAGATATTTTACCTATATTTTTAAGGAGTCGCAAGTTATAAAAAAACTGGGCCGAAACCCAGCTTAATTATATATAAATTAAAGCTTTTCGAAGACCATCGCGTAATGATAGACATCACCGTTTAAATCCTTAGTGTGTTTAAAACCCAAAGTTTCTAACTCGGCACGTAGGTCGTGTTCGGAGATTCGCTTATCCATAGCCGGTCCAAATGGACTATGTTCATCTTTCCAATCGACTGTGAGTAGTAATCCACCTGATTGAAGTAAAGCATAGGCGTTCTTTAGCAAAGCATGACGATCTTTAACCTCATGAATAATGCTAGCTAAAATTACAACGTCTTCTCCGCCGGCTGGAATTTTTTCCATTGGTTTTTCTAGATCGGCTTTGTAAATTTCTACGTTATGAAAACCATTTTGAATGGTAATAGATTTGGTTGCGGCTAATTTTGAATCTTGAACATCCACTGCTGCCACACGGCCAGTATTACCAACCATTCGTGCTGCTGCTAGGGTATAAAAACCACTGCCACAGCCAAGATCGGTGACTTTGTTTCCTGGGCGTAAGCCCAAATGCGCAACTACGTTTTCTGGTTTTATGAATTTCATTCTTTTGTTTTGTCTCTTCGATAATTTTAGTGAAAATCTATTTTGTTTCTTGTTGCAATCTTTGAAAGTTAACTATTTTAGTCACACCATCTTCCACAGAAGTCTCTATTAATAGAGCGTTGACTATTCCTGCGCCTTCTTCTGGAGTTTCTAGTTTAAATCGAGCTTTTTCTAAGAAGACATTAAGTGAGTTCTCTACTATTACTCCTAGAACAGAATCACGCGCTCCGCTCATACCAAGATCGGTTTGGAAGACTGTGCCTTTTGGTAATACTTTGGTGTCGGCGGTCGGGATGTGAGTATGGGTCCCATAGACAATCGTGGCGCGGCCATCAACATGCCAAGCGAAGGCATTTTTTTCGCTGGTAGCCTCGGCGTGTAAATCTACTATGATTATATCATCTTTTTGAGCTTCTTTTGAATAGATGTCATCAAAGGCAAAAAAAGGATTAGCTATATCACCTCGAAATTGTTTATCAAAAAATAATTGCCCGCCCAGATTGATTACTAAATATTGCTGGCCATTCTTAGCAAAGCGGTAAAAACCATGTCCGGGAACACTATCACTCGACATGCCAATTTCGCCAGCGCGGCCATCCTGCCCTAAAGAAGTATAGTTTGCCGGCCGCGTAATGCTATCGAACTTATCAAAACATTCCTCCGCCCGCGGACCACTATCAAAGACATGGTTCCCAGAAGTAAAAGCATTAAAACCAAGAGCAGTTAATTCTTCGATATGACGCAAAATAATTCCTTTACCGTGAGTGAGGTTTTCGACGTTACCAACAATTACATCTGGTTTATGCTCCGCTTGCCACAAAGGCAAAACGGCAGAGATTGCTTCTCTGCCGGGTCGTCCCATAATATCACCAAATAATAAAATTTTTGCCATTTAGAATCTTTCTAACGTGCGTACTCAATTACTCTAAAGTCGCGAATAACCTGCACACGAATTTCTCCAGGGAATTTAAGTTCACTTTCTAAGCGGTTAGCAATTTCACGGGCTAGTTTTTGGCAACCATAATCATCCAAAGCTGTTGGAGTTACAAACACACGAAGTTCACGACCACCTTGAATCGCATAAGTCTTTTCTACACCTTCAAAGGAGTTAGCGATTGCTTCTAGATCACCTAAACGCTTAACGTAGTTTTCAAAGCTGTCTTTACGAGCACCTGGACGAGAACCACTAATACCATCAGCGGCATCAACTACCAT
>CAYQJW010000001.1:13846-15036 GCA_964418025.1 uncultured Candidatus Saccharibacteria bacterium
CCAACTAAATGAACAAGCTTTGGTGGGAAGTTAGTAATTCCAAGTTCGTAAACCGCATCTTCTCCGGCTTGCTTAATTTTGTCGTTAACTTCACCTTTGCTTTTCTCATAAGCTTCCTCGATACGGGCTGGGTGAATACGACCATCTTGCAATAGTTTTTCTAAGGTAAGTTTTCCAATATATCGGCGGATAGAATTGAACCCAGAAACGACTACAGTGTCAGGACTATCATCAATTAAAATTTCTACACCCATCAATTGTTCGAAGGTACGAATATTACGGCCTTCTTTTCCAATGATACGGCCTTTCATTTCTTCGTTAGGAATAACTACAGTTGTAGTAGTGCTTTCGGCAGTAACTTCGGTAGCAATTCGTTCAATAGCTTGAGCTACAATCTTGCGAGCTTCTTTTTCGGCAGTTTCGTGGGCAGTATTTAGAAGTTTACGGTGCAAACCAAGCATTTCTTCGCTGATTTGCTTTTCAGCATTATCCAACAAAACCTTACCAGCCTCTTCGCGGGTCATGCCAGCGATTTTTTCGAGGTTAGCAAGTTGTTTGGCACGAAGTTCTTTAACCTCTTCTTCACTCTTTTTAACAGCCTCAACTTTATCTTCTAAATCTTGAGTCTTTTTTTCTAAGTTGTTAGATTTTTGCTCTAACTCTTTTTCGCGACGATCGATACGATCTTCAAAACGAACAATTTGAGCCCGAAAATCTGCTTCTGCTTTCTTGGCAGAATCAGTAATTTCTAAAGCTTTTGCTTTAGCCTCAATTAATAATTCTTTTTCTTTATTCTTGGCATCTTCTAGGATGCGTTCGGAACGAGCTTCGGCATTGCCTACTCGTTTTGACACTAGTTGCTGGCGGAGGAAGTATCCTATCCCCGAACCGACAACTAAGCCGACAATTAAATATACATATAACATAAATAAAAACCCTTAACCGATTAGAGAGGGCTTTTTTGAGAAGGTATTTAGTTTTTAACCACGCTTACGTAGAAATAACCTTAAATCTATATTAGATAAGGCGTAAGAAATCTGGGCTAATTATTAGACTTCTGGATGTCTCTAGGACAGAAACGGTATTAATTTCTAAGGTTATAGTGGTTAAATTCATAAGTATTGCTTCCAAAAACTCTCAAATCAGAATTTATAATCTAATTTTATGAACTTAATATACCACTTTTTTAG
>CAYQJW010000001.1:15136-18730 GCA_964418025.1 uncultured Candidatus Saccharibacteria bacterium
ATTGATTCTTTCCCCTATAATCGCTAATATAATTACATAGACTATTAATTTTTATTTTTTATGCACGATTTAGAACACGATATCTACGAAGATGAAATGTTTGATGTTGCTCCAAAAGTTGGGGTAGCAGCTCCAGAATTTGAAGGCCTACAAACTTACCATAAGGGTGAGTTCCATAAAGCCTCTCTAAGCGATTATAAAGGTAAGTGGCTAGTGTTATTCTTCTATCCACGAGATTTTACCTTTATCTGCCCTACCGAAATTGAAGAATTCGGCCGTCTTTACCCAGAATTCCAGAAGTTAAACTGTGAAATCTTAGGAGCCAGCACCGACAGTGAGCATGTTCACAAAGCTTGGTATGAAACTGATCACAGACTAAAGAATGTTACTTACCCTATTGTCGCCGACACAACTCAAGAATTAGCAGACATGTATGGCGTCTTAGACCATGATGGCTCTGCTCAACGCGGAACCTTTATTATCGACCCAGAAGGAACTCTTAAATTTATGTTAGTATCTGCAGATTCTGTAGGACGTAATATTGCAGAAATGCTTCGTGTTGTGGAAGCTCTTCAAACTGGCGAACGTTGCCCTGCAAACTGGGAACACGGCAAAGAGACATTAGGTAAAGCTGAATAATATGTACGAAGCAAAACAATTTGAAAGCATCAATGGTGTTGAAAGGTTATCCGAACGATTAATGAAAGAGCATTACAAGCTTTACGAAGGCTATGTAAAAAAAGCTAACGAGATTACCGAAAAACTAAAGACTGTAGACCTAACTACTGCTAATGCAACTTACTCAGATCTTCGCGCTTTAAAGCTTGGTTATAGTTTTGCTGTTGATGCCATCAAGAGCCACGAACTATATTTTACTAATTTGTCTGGCCAAGGTTCTAACAAAGGTGGTCAGCCAAGCGGATGGTTAGGTAGTGCTATCGAAAAGCAATTTGGTAGTTTCGAAAACTGGCGAGCCGACATGAAAGCTACCGGCATCGCGGCTCGAGGTTGGGTCTGGTTGGCATTTGACTGGCAAAATGGTAGTTTGTTTAACTACCTTGGTGATCAACATGATGGCTTCCCAATCTGGCATGCCACACCATTAATTGCTTTAGATGTTTACGAACACGCCTATATGATGGATTACGGCGTAGCCCGCGCAGATTATATAGAAGCATTCTTTAAAAATCTTAACTGGGATGCAGCCGAACAAGCCGTTACCAAACTATCGATGGATAAATGGGAAAGTAATTCTTAATAATAGATAAAAAAGAAACCCCGATCAATTCGGGGTTTTTATATTACTAACTATTTTGGGATTTTAGCACTGGTTGAGAGTGTTTGAAACTTTACAAAGTCTACTAACCTTCTAGACCGAGATGGGTGACGCAATATCCGTAAAGCCCTGGCTTCTACTTGTCGGATACGTTCGCGGGTTACACTCAGTACTTCTCCAACTTCTTCCAAGGTATAGCCCCCAAAAAAACGAAGGGTTATCACTGTTCTCTGTTGATTATTAAGAGTTTTGAGAAGTTCTTGGACAGCAACTTTTAACTCAAAATCAAAACTTAGTTCAGTGGGTTCGATCGGGGAGACTAATTCTTTGACCCCGCCAGATTTAACATGGCAAACGCAATCAAGGTTATAAACCTCGTCACGCACCTTGCGATCGTTTAAGCTTAATTCCTCAACCAGTTCTGGTGTCGGAAAAAGCTCCTCTGGGAATTTATTAGTAAGTTCAAACAATCGCTCAGAGAGCTTTTGGGAAAACCCCTTTTTGGGAGTGTATTTAAAAGTGACGAGTTTAATAAAATACTGTGCAGAGATTCCTAAAAATTCTGCTGTTCTTTCTTGACTCCAACCACGCTCCTCCATAGCAGCTACAATATCATGCTGCCTTTCACCTTCAGCATATCTTTTCATTTTTGTCCTCCTACGAAAATTTCTAACACTTCACAATACCACAACTAATCGGTTTCGTCAATTATCAAGATATTTTATTGTTGTTCATTAACAAACCTCTAATCAAAAACCCCCGAATTGTCGAGGGTTTTTGATTAGCAGTTTTAGTATAAACTATTCAGCTTTTTCTACAGGCTTATCTTTCTTAACAGACTTCTTGTTCTTACTCATTGCTGTTTTAGATTTAGTAGTGTGCTTACGAACACGAGGAGTGTTGTCGCGAAGTTCACGAACATAGTATAACTTGCTTTGACGAACTAAATCATCTTTTACAACTTCGATCTTAGCAATATTAGGAGAGTGTAATGGGTAAATACGTTCTACACCAACGCCGTTAGAGATTTTGCGAACCATGAAAGTTGCGTTAGCTCCAGTTCCACCCTTACGAGCGATAACTAGACCTTCGAAAATCTGAATACGTTCTTTACCACCTTCTTTAATTCGGTTGTGAACCTTAACTGTGTAACCGGTTTTGAAAGGTGTGTGTTCTTTAAGTTGTTCTGCTTTTAAATTCTTTACGAGTTTCATATTATAATAAATTAACTTTCTTGCTATTAAGCTTTGTGAGTATTTCTTTGAGGTCTTTTGGAAATTCGCTTTCCGCTTCTATCCAAGACTCATCAGGTAATTGAACTTCAATCTTTTTTGCATGAAGGAACTGTCTTTCTAGACCTAGCTTCATAACATTCTTACCACCATAGAGTTCGTCGCCTACAAGCGGGAATCCAGCGGAAGAAAAATGAACGCGTATCTGATGCGTTCTACCTGTGTGTAATTTTACAACAACTAGGGTGTATTCGTCAAGGCCGCCCGGTAACTGAAAGCTGAGGTGCTCTAGCACTTCATACTCCGTTAAAGCCGGCTTTGGTATGCCCATATCGCTCTTTTTTATAGTATGTTTGCGAAAATCGTTCTTGCTTTTACCCATTGGTTGGTCAAAAGTACCATGAGAATTAGGCATATTACCCCGAACTAAGGCAATATACTCCTTTTTTACCTTACGCTCTAAGAAAGCATCTTTGAGGTGTTCGTACATAGGCTGTGTGAGAGCCACCAAAATAACCCCAGAAGTATCTTTATCTAAACGATGAACAATCCCATGACGTTCTTCTTCTCCTACTAAATGAATATCCTTAAAGTGATATAACAGAGCTTGAGCTAAAGAATCGCCTTTGAAGCCTGCTCCAGGGTGAACCACCAAACCAGCTGGTTTATCTATAATTAACAATCCATGATTGTTGTATAAAGTTTTGATCGGAATATTTATAGGTTGGGGTTTCTCGGCTGCAGGACTAGGACTATAAACAATGACGCTGTCTTTTTTAACTGCGCGATGAGGCAAAGTATCGATCTCTCCATTAACAGTCACTAAACTATTTTCGATATCACGTTGGATTTTACTGCGGGACATTTCTGGTAATTTTTGCGCCAAAAATTTATCTAAACGAATCTTTAGATCTTCTACTACGAACTGTTCGGTTGTACTACTGTTTTCTGCTTTTGTCATATCGGTCTTTCTTAACTGAATTATTTAATTAAATCTGGGCGACGCTTTTTAGTTCGCTTTATAGCCTCATCGGTACGCCATTTTTGTACATTAAGATGATGACCACTAAGCAAAACTTTTGGAAC
>CAYQJW010000001.1:18830-26845 GCA_964418025.1 uncultured Candidatus Saccharibacteria bacterium
GTAAGTAGAATTACACGTGTCTGTTTAACAGAACTAGTACGAGCCTTCGCTATCGCCTTTATAACTACATCTGGACGAAGCACCATTCCTAAACCACCACCATAAGGACGATCATCTACAGTCTTACGTTTATCTAAACCAAACTTTCTTAAATCTACTGAAGTAAATTTAACCAAGCGAGATTTGATGGCTCGAGCAATAATTCCAAAACTAGTGTATTGGTTTATAAACTCTGGAAAGAGTGTGATTACAGAAATAGAAATTCGCTTTTTCATATAGTAATAGTAACACAAAACCCGCTACTTTCGCCTTGCGGCAGCTGCGGGTTTTGATTTGTTTTTTTCCCGAACTAGCGGGCTAAATTTAGATTAAAGCTTGAAGTCGTCCATGTCTGCTTGTACGTCTTCGTTGCGAGACTCTGTTTGAGAGTCGGAGCGAGAATCAGAGTGAGAATCACTGCCATGTTCGCGACGAGGACCACGGTGAGAACCTTCTGGTTCGTAAATCTTCAAGTTTACACGGGCTTTGTGCTTAGCACCAACCACACGTAATAATGTGCGAAGAGCTTTTGCAGTTTGGCCCATGCGACCGATAACCTGACCCATATCATTTGGGTTGATGTGCAGAGTGATCAGTACGCCCATTTCATCTACGCTACGTTCTGTCTTTACATCATCTGGGTTGTCGACCAAAGCTTTGACTACGAATTCAACAAATGCTTGATCATTTTCCATGGTATCTATATTGTATTCTGCGATAGGAAAGTTGGCTTCGACCGTGCCATCTATTGCACTGATAGAATAACAAAAATTAGTGCCATGTGTCAATATTTTTAAATTAAAAAACCGCTAAGTAAATTTACAAAGCGGTTTTATTATTTATTACAAAAGTTTTATTGAGCAGTTTCGTTACGTGTTGGTTTACCAGTGTCAGAGAATAAGTATGGAGGAGTGGTTACTCTTGTTGGTCCTGGTGGTGTCATGATACTATCTTCGTTGGTCCTAATTTCTGCAGTGTTCCAGAATCTATACAAGAAACTTGTTGCACCCACAGGAGCTTTAAGCTTTGCAGAAATCCTTAACGAACATTCAGTATTAGGGACAACATCACTTACACCATACGGACCAGACGTACCAATACCTGAAGCAGTACAAACCGAGCCCCTTGTAGTACCCAGTAATTTAACTTGGTCTAAATTACGGGCATCAATCTCTGTGACAGTTACACCTGTAATAGGACCAAATCCTGTGTTACAAATATTAATGTTGAAGTAGACAGTGCTACCGGTTTTAAATATTCCACCACTAGGAAGAGCAAATAAATCTGATCGATCATTACATCGGAGTGCAGTAGACCCGCTAGTATTATTATCAACTCTATATAAGTCTTTGTCTGAACTGCTTAGATCTGGAATACAAGGTTCTAGGGTTCCTAAAACGGAATTAGAATCAGGAGAAGGAGAAGAATTATTAAACGCTCTAACCATATACCAATAACCACTTATGCTTGGGCTTGGGTCTGGGAAGCTTGTTTGTGTATTCGGTAATAAACCAGAAATTGCACTAGACTCTGGCCACGGACCACTACTTGAAGTGGAACGATAAACTCTGTAATCAGTTACTGGTGTAGATCCTCCTCCAGGGCTCCAATTTACATTAACCTCACCGCAAGGATTAGTTATCCAAGCTGTTGGAGCACTAGGCCCCGCAGGGGGCGAGACCCTGACCCAAATTAAATCAGTTTTGGGGTCAGTTGTTGGGTCTGCGTCATCACAAGTAGCAGAGAACTGGGTATCATCTGTTAAAGGTCCGGAAGATCGACTTGCATCCAAGCGGTTATCCCACACAACACCATTTTTATAGACTGTACAAACTGTGGAATTTCTAGAAGCCCATCTAATTATAGAATCACCACCATAAGGTATAGTGCAGTCTACTGGGCTATTGGTGTCACAATAAATATCAACATCAGGTGGCAAACCACCAACGCCACCATCAACTGTGAAATTTATTGGTGGGCAAGATTTTACTGTTCCAACTGCAGGTGTAGCCCTGATAATAATTTGATGTCTCCCTGCTGTGGTATTAATATCTGTCGAAATATCTACTTTAGCAAACTTATCGTAAGGACTAAGTAGAGGATTTGGATTCATTGCTGTATTAGCAACTGCTACAGAAGGAGGATTACCGCCCGGTGGAGTAATTGATTCCAAACTAAAGGTAACAGGTTGTACGAATCCATTAACAGGGTTTATTCTAAAAGTTGAGGACCCCCCAAAACCTTTAGTAACATTATGACTTCCACCGCTCATTAGTTCACAACTAAAAGTAGGTTCAAGTGGAATAGCTACATTAATTATTACCGATCTAGTCGGGCCACTAGTTGATTGATACCCCTGACAAGTAATTGTATATGTAAATGTGCCAGAACTTAAAAACGGCCCTACACTTTGAGCTCCTCCACCGGGACCATTTTTAGAACCACTCCATGTAGAATCAGAGTTATTATTAGCTACTGTACAAGAATCTCCAGGATTTACAAACTCTGTATTCCAGGTCATGTTGGCAGTATCATTCACATCAACATTAATTTCGCTTTGGCCATTAACTAACAATGAAACATCTGGTCTTCCGTAAATAGCCAAATTGCTATTTGTTGTGCGGGTAATATAAGATGGTCCACTTGGCTCATCTACAATTAAATTTACATAAATTGCAGCACCTCCACCACCTATAGTGTTTGGGCCTGGAGTACAGACATTTTGATGAGTAGAAACCATTATAAACCCATCGGTTTGAATTGGCGGTGCTGTAAAAATATTAGACATCCCAGGGGTAGGATTTGGTGAATATGAATGTTGGTGATGAGAGTAACCATCATCAGTCTGATAAGTTCTACCTGAAGTAAAAGATGCCACACTAGAATCATGAGTATACCTATAAACATGACCAGGGGTTAATTCAAGATCAAAAACCGTTTCTGGGAACTGTTCGCCATTGTCGACAGCATAAGAAGCAACAATAACGTCAGGATCTGGGGTCGTATCAACTATCTCTAAGTAAGTAGATAATGGTTGGCAGATTTCATTAGCTTGTGCCTTCTTTACATCAAAAACAACACTAGGAATTACAGTGGCAGCGATTAACGCAAAAAATAATACTAAGTTTACAATTGATCTAACAGTTGAATTGAATTTTTGTTTCATAATACGTTTAACTTTTCTTAAGTATAGCACGAATTGATAAAAAAATCAACTAAAAAGACAGCGAAAGTTAACTTCGCTGTCTGGAAATGAAGATTAGGGTAAGGTAATAACAACCCCGCTTCCTCTAGTAATATTTGTTATAGAAACATGGCTCACTACTACACCAGCTACAGAATAACTCTGCAACACTAACGGTGCATTTTCTGTACTGGTATCAAATGGGGTAGTGTCTATGATGTATGGTATGGCATCAAACGCCGCCAATTGGTCTGTGCCAACGATCAACTTTACCCCATTACGATAAGGCCAAAGTATTTGATCATAAACATCAAACAACTGATAATCCCGCCGAGACTCGATATACTCACTACTACCTTGCAAAGTACCTGTCAGCGGAATAAAGCAAAACTGGCAATTCATTAATCTTCTGGCCGCTCCGGAAAATACAGAAGGACTAAAAACATTATACCGTCCTGAGAACTGCACTTGCTTAAAAGGTTGATCGTGCCAACCTAATCTGCGTCGCTGGTAAATGTTTGGTAACATTTGACCATTGCCAGTGAAGCAGGAGTTATCACCGTATTCACGGACTACACAACTTCCTGGAATATTACTTTGATCAGTGCACCGATAAGCTTTGGTGTGATGCAACCCAAGTGTGTGACCCAACTCATGAGTCACCATCTCGTTTGCCCACGTGGCAGTTATGTCATTCTTGTTAGTAATAACCCATTCACGCGAATCCATCATGCCAATATTGCCAAATGTTGCAATACTCTGAGTACTACAGCCTGCCAAATTATTGAATGTGAGAATTGTGGCGTTGTAGTTGTTAGGCTCGATGCTCTGCGCTCGTAAGCCATCATCTATCATGGTTAACCATTCGCTAGTTTGTTGTTGTTGGCAATTGGTAATCTGTGAGTTAATTGTCACAAATGCAACATCGCCTTCAACTCGGTTTGTATAACCAACAATACCAAGACGACCAGATGATGCAACATTCATAAACACTCTAGCAGATTTAGGATTATGAAACACCGGAGCCAAAGCTTGCTCAGCGGTGATATAATTTGAATCTACTGGAGGGCTACTAGGCTGCTGTACAGAAACCACAACAGAGAGAACTTTATAATCTCCTTGCGAGGTAGGTGGTAGAGTCAGATCTTGATATGTTGATGAATCCAAAGCTACTATGCTTTTTTGTTCAACTTGTAAAACTTTTAATCCATCTTTTTGAAGCTTGAATCTTCCGTCTAAAGAAACCAGACGATTAACATACGAACCCCAATTAACAGAACTATCCAGTTCTATAAATGAACCATTAACCAACAACTTAAAGGAGTAATTGGCGCTCACTCCGATGTCTTCGGAGACAAAGGCCTTAACAACTCCTTGATAATTCTTGCTCGAATTCTTAGTGAGATCCTTGGTTTGCCCTAAAACAAACAGAGGAAAACTCCACAGAACCAACATTACCAAAACTATATAACATTTCTTATACATATTACTTTCCTCCTAGGATTTCTTTTACACACTGATTATACAATAAAAAAACCAATAATAGAACCTATTATTGGCTTTTTGTCAAGGGGTTATGTGGGCCTGTTAAAATCTCTAGTTTATTTGGCCCCTACCTCTAACAATTATGTCTTTTAATATAACTCCGGGTGGGCTTGATGGGCCAGATAGCTCTTGTTCAGTTACAGAACTGCTATTGTTTGCAATTAAGCTGATTGATGATCCACAATTTACAGTAGCCCCGTTTGGTGGTGACCCTGATGGTGAGAAACTCATTGTTACGCCAGTAAACTCACTCAAGGCCTCTAGTTGAGTTATTGGACCTGTGAAACCACCAGTACAAACAGCTACAACTGTAAAGGTTTTTGTTTGGCCAACTAAAATCCTATTTGGTGTTGTCTGCGAAGGAGGAATTCCAGCTCCTTCTGGACCAGGGGTGACTTGTAATTCAAAGTTTGGGTTGGAAGGATTGACGGTTAACTGTGTAGTACATTGTCTGGTCACACCCCCACCTGTTCCTGTGAAAGTTAAAGTGTAAGGTCCGGCTGTAGTTCCAGAAGGACCACTCGAAGTAGTGATATTTGCCTCAGTTGTTGCAGGAGGGCTTTGGCCATTATTAGTAAAAGAGATCACCGGGGGATTAGGTGTAGAGGGAGAGATACTAGATGTGTAAGTTACCGGGCTATTAAAACCATTAGTAGGGGTAGAATCAATATCGTATGAGTAACTACTTCCTTGATCTAGCGTATGACTATTTGGTAAAACGCTACAAGTAAAACTAGTGACGGGATTAAAATAAACCTCTAAGGAAGCATCAGCTCTTTCATCCATATTACGACAGAATGAACTTGCCATAATTACAACCTCAGACGCACCTCTTGTAAAATAAAAGTCGGGTGGGCCCATGGTGCCTTGTGGATCCCCAGGATTCCATGATACCTGAGTTTGACTACCATTGTTAATGGTTGCACCTGAGATTGTCAATTCACCACCCTGCTCGTAAGAGCCGGTGTCTCCTTGCGCACCAGAAAGAATAGTAACATCAATAATGTCACCTGGGTTAGTAGGCACATCACCACCACCACCCCAATGATTACCATTAGTATCTGAATAAGCGTAAAATTGACTTGTCTCCTGAGTAGACCTATTAGTAAACCAACCCTCAATAGTTACCTCACACCAACCAGCCGCAACAGCTTTGGGTGTATAAACTATACCTGTACCAAAAAACATTGAAAGTAATAACAATGTACTAATGCTAAATTTTAGAATGTGATTATAAAATTTCATATCTGTTATAGATTACTAAACTACAGCTCCATATAAGTAATGATAACTGTTTTCTTTTTACTAGCTTTATTCTCGTCTACCGCAATAATCAATTTTTGACCCTCTTTGCTGCCAGTAACCTTCTTAAATTCTGTGTCATTGCTGGAAACAGAAGTTTTCCAACCATCTTTGTTTAGAAAGTTAGTGTACAAATCAATATTTTCTGTTAGGGATTTTTTTGTTACGAAACTTCTTGTAGCCTGAAGGCGACCGTTAGGACTGGTCGCATTATAATTTTGAGTAATTTCTGCTCCGTCTTCTAAGGGGATATTACTAGGAAACTTCTCTGGTAACTTACTAAAATCAAGGTTAATCTTTTTGACCTGACTAGTCCTTTTAATTTGATCTGGAGATAATTGGTTTGCTGATTTATCTTTTTGCCAGGAATATATTTGAACTACCGCATAAATCAGTAATAGCGATATAGCTATTACTATGACAATTTTCAGTGGCCGTGAATTCATTATATTACCCTTTAACTGAGGGTCTTGATTTTTCATTTTAGTTTCTTAATGCGCTCATTTTTTATACTATACCAGATTTTGGACAAAGCCCCAAGTTGAGATCATGAGCAATCTGTTTGTGCTTACTTATTCTCTGTATAACTAATTGTTACAATCTTGACCTGATTAATTTTATTTTCTTCAATTGTTACTTGAATAGCTTTCTTTAATAAATTTCCCATTACCATTTTATAGGTAGCGTCATCTGTAGTTGCTTTAATTTCCCAACCATTCTTTTTCATAAAATCAGTGTACAGAGCATAGTTTTCTGCTAGAGATTTTTTTGTCTCAAACTGACGTGTTGCCTGAAACTGCCCCTCAGGTGTTTCTGAGTTATAATTTTGAACAACTTCAGCACCTTCTTCTAATGGGATATTACTAGGAAACTTTTCTGGTAACTTAGCGATCTCTACATCGGTCTTTTCTACATTAACCAACTGAGGAACTTCTGCAACTTTTTCCGTGCTAGTTAACAGATAAGCTACAAACAACAAACACAAAATAACAACAACCATCAATAAAAGTTTAAACAATAGGTTAAAATTTACTGATGAGTCAGGCTGACCATTTTTATTTTCCATTTTAGTTTCTTAATACACTTATTTTCTATACTATAGCAGATTTAAGGCTAAATTACAAAGTTTTAATAAAATAACTGCACAGAAGTGCAGTTATTTTGGTTATATAGAGATTAAATCCTACGGAGCGCTTTCTCCTCTGGATGGAACACCTGTAGCACTAGTAGAGTACAAATAAGGTGGCGTTCCAACAATCTTTGGATTCAACTCATTAGAATAAATTGTAGCTTGGTTCCAAAATCTATGTAAGTAACCAGTAGATGCAGAAGGAGTAGCAATTGTGGCTTCCAAATTTACATAACAAACCGGCATAGGATCTTTCTGGTTTGCCCAACCTTCTATGTCACCAACAGTAACAAAGCCTTTACCACTATCTTCAATCTTACATGGGTTTTTTTCTGATATCACCGGAGTGATATCAACCAAATTATTACTATCCGACAACTCGACTCTGATACCAGTTAAGGTCTTACTTCCGGAATTACAAACATTAATTGAAAAATAAACTTTACTTCCGGCTCTGAACACTCCTTGATTCGGAAGGACGAAAACATCTGATTTATCATTACAAGCCGTAGAAGTGCCATTGATGTTATCAACTTTGGTCAAATCTTGATCGGACAAATCTATGTTTGGAGTACAACTTGTAGGGATGACAGGATTGGCTGATGCATAATCAGAATACTGACCATCTAAATAGGACCTAACTGAATAATAATTTTCAAACTCAGTGTAAAATGGTTCTGTATGGGTAAATGAGAAATTACCATCCCCGAGACCTGTGTCTATGATTTGACCACTTACCAATTCCTGAGTGGTTGGCATTAAACTACCGTTTGTAGGATAGCTCAAACTGTAGACTTCATAGTGCGCTGGTGTTGG
>CAYQJW010000001.1:26945-29147 GCA_964418025.1 uncultured Candidatus Saccharibacteria bacterium
AACTACCGTTTGTAGGATAGCTCAAACTGTAGACTTCATAGTGCGCTGGTGTTGGGCCAGTTGTTGGTCTACTCCAAGTGACATCAATAGTACCACAAGTTTGTCCTGCAAAGGCTTGAACATTTGTAGGGTCTTCAGGTGCAATACCGCTAATAATCAAAGTTACATAACATGTGATTGTCTGCGGAGTACCTCGAAAACCACCAGGGTCCTGAGCATGATCAATTGGATACATCTGTTCTGGTATAGCACTTAAAGTTAAAATATGAGTCCCTGCGGTAGTGTTGCCTGAAGTTGAAACTATCACACTAGACTGACCAGGTGTTCCCTCTTGAGGATTATTAGAATAACTAAAGGTTGGAGGGTTAGCAGGTTGACCACTATCAAAACTTGGGACGATATTAATATTGTAATAATAGTTTAATGGTAAAGTCATAGAGACATCTGCTGTAATTACACCAGGTGCCCCACCCTTAGTTAATAACAAAGGTGAAGGAGCACAAGCCATTGTATCTACATTAATGAAAACTTCGTCTGTGATAGCTATTGGACTCCCTAGGATGTTTGCGTCACAACTTATAGTAAACTTTGTAGTTTCTGTAATTTCTACATCCATCTCGGCAACTTTAGCATAAGTTACATCGCCAATATTTGGAGCAATACTTATCGCATCACACAAGTTAGATGTCCAAGAAATTTTTGTAGTCTCTCCGCTTAACACCCGACAAGGACCGTCATTTGGGGTATCAGAAGGACTAGAGATACATTTAATATCAATACTAGGCTCGCCTGCGACTGCTATATTTACAATGACTGAATCTACTATTGTTGCACCTTCACCAAAAGCTGGATCACAACTGATTATGAAAGTTGTATCCCCAGAAATGGTTACATTCAACCCTGGGTTAGTATTATCACTAGCCACTAGACCAATACCATTATCTATTGAAACCGGTCCACAAAAATCTGATGTCCATGTTAGGTTTGTTTGCGCTCCACTTTCCACTGTACAAGGACCATCAGTAGCAATTCCATCTGTGCTAGTACACTTTAAATCAACTACTCGCGCACCAGAAGGTACATTTATAATTACGGTGTCGCCTGCAGGACCATTAGGACCAGCGCATGCCAATGTATAAGTAGTAGTTGTATATAGAGCACCAGTAGAAACACCGACAGCTTCACTTGTACCTGGGCTATAGCCAGAAATTACTGGAGACAAAGTACAACTTTGTAGGTTAGTTGTAGAAAAAGTTAATAAAGCATATCCGCCAAAGGTCACATCACAAGGTCCATCAACTCCAGAGACATCACCATCTCCCTGACATTTTAGATCTGCAGTAGGTGTTGCGGGTCCAACGTTAACTGTTACATCATCATAAGAAGTATTACCATATTGGCTAGTACATGTCAGTCTAAATTGATAAGTAGTATCAGACTCTAAGCCAGTCACAATTTGGGTTTGACCATCCGGTGCATCATCAGGGTTAGCGGTTGACTTTGACCCATCCCATTGTGAATCTTTAAAACTGCCTTGAATCATACTTGCTGTACACGATGCAGCGTTTTGAGTGACCCATCTTAACTCACCCGTTGAGCCATTAGAAGGAGTTGGGGTAGTAGGACCATCTGAGTTATCAAAATCTAAATCAACAGTTGGTAAAAGAGGAGAAACTGTTAAAGTTGCTTGGCAAGTTTTAGTTACACCGCCACCAATTGCTGTAAACGTTAGTGTATAAGGATCAGTAGAATCCAAATTAGTTGTAGGAACTACTACATTATTTAAATAACTATTGCCAGAATTCAATTGGACATCTGTAATATCTGTGAGCCCATTGTCTGGTGCAATAACTGTTCCAACTGTAATATCCGAGCTAAAGTTTGTAAAACTTGATGCTGAAACCGGGAAATTAGCATCTTGGCCTCGAGTGACACTTTGATTTACACCACACAAAAAGGTAAAATCTGGATCTCCTGTTCCGCTATAAGTTACATAGGCATACCATAAAACTTCTGTGGTATTCCCGCAAGCTTGAGCTGTAACTGTTATCCATAGTGCGTAACCAGTTGCGGTGATAGTAGGAACATCATAACTCTGAGTAGAACTTGCTGGCCCATCTTTATTACTCCCAGTCACAGTATCGTCCAACACAGTAACCCCATCAACTTGAACCTGACTTCGGACAGTACCCTCAGCATCAC
>CAYQJW010000001.1:29247-39291 GCA_964418025.1 uncultured Candidatus Saccharibacteria bacterium
AACACAGTAACCCCATCAACTTGAACCTGACTTCGGACAGTACCCTCAGCATCACCAGGACCAGCAAAACCAGACATATCAATATGGAAATTCGATAGTTGGTTAGCATACTGAGTTGTTACCCCACCATTATTATTTGAACCATTAGCACCGGAAGCAGTGCCATTACCAGGACCACTCGGAGAATCATACGACACAGCAATACTTGCATTAGTATCTGCTAATTCTGGATAAGTTAAACAAAAATCCCCACCCAGTGATTCTTTTTGAGCCTTAGCTTCTGGGGTTATTAGAGGAGCTGTAGTAAAAATCATCCCCAAAACCATAACTAGCCCAAGAGTAGTTGATAAATATATATTAGTTTTTGCTATAATTCTCTTCATGTAATTCTTTAATGAATTATTTAGTAGACTTCAGGCTTTGAATAACACTGACCTCTAAAATTGATCCTTTACTTGCAGAGTCCTCTGTAGCGACTATCATTAAAATGTTGCCATCTTTAGAAAATAGCGCCGGTGACTTTATTACCTCTGTACTATTGCGAATCCAACCTAAATCTTCAAAAAAGCTAGCATATTTTACTAATGCTTTTTGAGCCGAAAGGGCAGAGGTAAACTTTCGAGTAGACTGTGAACGCCCATCATTTGTGCTGGATTCTGAATTTTGTAAAATTTTACCACCGGCTTCACTTGGAAGATTCTCTGGAAATCCTTTTAAAGCTTCTGTTTTGTTAATTTCTGTGGTTTGAACTTCAAACTTTGATGCAGTTTGATCTACTTTGTTAGTGATGTAGTTTTTTGACCATAAAAACCAAAAAAATCCTGCTAGTATAAGTAACACGATTAAGGCACCCACTAATAATTGCTTGTGATTAGTTTTTGGGGATACTGGATTATCCATTTGAATTTATTTTTGTTTCGATTCCGAAAATTTACTTTTTAATTATAGCACAAAAAGATTTTATTTGCAATAGAACTTTTGATTCATTACTTTGCGAACTCTGTTAAGGTCATTGTAATAACATTAACTTTGTTATTTGGGTCTAGGGCTGCAGAAATTTGTAGCAGTTGGTTATCTTTTTTACCAGCAACCATCTTCACATTAGACTGATCTAGACTATTACTTATTGTCCAACCATTGTCTTTTAAATACTTGGTGTAGATGGTGATATTCTGAGCTAAAGTTTTCTTACTTTCAAATTCGCGAGTGGCGTTAAATCTACCATCACCTTCAAGGGCATTAAAATTATTAGTAACTACAGCACTAGCCTCTGTTGGTAAGTTGGCTGGAAACTTGTCGGGTAAGATACCTTTATCTACCTGTGTAATCTGCACAGGTTTTACCTTCTCAATTTTATTTATTTTAGAATTAGGGTTCAATGGGTAATTAGATAGTTGAATTGCTACGAACAATAGAGCTAGCAATGCAGCTACTATGACTACCATTTTAAACACAGGATTATTCAGTTCCATTTTAGTTTTATTAATTTTATTATTATTTAATTTTGTTTTAAACTTAGTATTTAAATTTAGTATTGAGCTTTTGTTTTGATCCGCTTAACTTGTAAATAGACTTTTGCTGGGGTCAAAGTTGGTTCGGTTTTATTTCTGCTATTACTTGAGGGTTTATTAATCAACTGTGAGTACTCTGACCACCCTCCACCATTTCTTGCCGAAGGAGTGTATTCAACCTTACCTTTTCCTACAGAGATTCCAACTCTTGCATCAGATATTAAGACACCGGCAGGCATTGGTCTAGTTTGATAATGTAACCACAAGCAATCCGGTATCTTGGTTTTACTTCGAGGAGTAGAATTTTTAGTGGCACCTCCCCCTAGGCTAGCCCATGATGTCCACTGAACAACTGTCTGTTCAGCACTGCAATCAGACTTTTTTTCTGCCATACTGATTCCAATTCTAAAATCTTGTTTGTAAATACCACTATTTAAAGCAGTAGAACCAACATTACCAGGATCAAAATATATACTCGCACAATCTGGGTCCTTACCATTTTCATCTGTACCATAATTTGAACCACCAGGACCAACTAAAGCTGACTCTACTTCTTGATCTGTACAATAATGGTCCATTAACGCAACCTTAAAACCTGTTGGAGCTAAAATAGATGGAGTTGATGCAGCCCCAGCAGAAGCATCACTATATTTTGGAGCTAATCTCTTTCCTTGGAAAGCGTATGCAGCAGTTCCGACTAAGGCAACACCAGCTAATACAAGCACTGGTAACATTAATTTTGGTTTCATTTTTGTATCTTATTTTGCCAAACTTGTAAATTTATTATACCACAATATTTAACAAAAACCCTACTCACCGTAGGAGTAGGGTTTAAAATTTATTCAGCTTTTTCTTCTGCCGGTGTTTCAGGAGTTGCTTCTGGAGCGGCCTCTTCTGGCTTGGCTTCTTGAGCAGGAACCTCTTCTACTGCGACAACCATTTCTGGCTCTTCTGCAGGAGTTGCTTCTGGAGCGGCTTCAGTTGGTGCAGATTCATCAGTAGGAGCAGCGACAGGCGCTTCTGGTTTAGCTTCTTCAGCTACAACTTCTTTTTTAGGAATAGTGAAAGATTTAGTTTTATCTGCTTTAAGGATTTCCTTAGTAACAAATAAGTTATGAACTGTAGCGGAGAGTTCAACATGCTGGTCGTTCATCCAGTAATTTAAACGGTCATTGCTACGAATTCCTAATTCTTTAGTATGAGGGTTGTAAGATCCTAAGATCTCAACAAACTTCTTTTGATTAGCGGCGGTTTTTTGAGCCAACACTACTTTGTATTGAGCAGTGTTGCGTTTACCACCACGTTGTAAGCGAATAGTTAACATGGAATATAAAATTATAATAAATTAGAGTTGCTTTACTATTATTGAATCTTGAATTTCTGAGTTCAACGTTTTGACTGGTAGCTGGTTTGACGGTCCAACATGAGTCCGGATGACTTTGAAAATCACTTAATAAAAGTAAAAAGACTTCAATAGTCTACCACTTGAAGTCTTTTTGGTCAAGGCTGATTTTTATTGATTATAATAAAAAGTGCGTTCACAATATGAACGCACTTATAAAGATAACAGCTAGAAATTATGAGATAGAACAGTGCCAACTCGATTTACCATGAGCTTGCAAGACTGATCCAACTCGATACTATTCCACTGCCATTCATCCAAAGGAATTTCGTAAGTTTTGTCCCCGTCGTATTTGACGACTGCAACATACTTGTCGGTACGGGTTCCTTCCCGCTCGTTGGGTGCCAAATTTATTGTTGGCCAACGCGCGTTGTGACCCGATCCTCGTTCTTGCAAAGTTCTCCCTGTAACCCACTTCTCGATCTCATATCGATATTTAGTGTCGTACACAGGCACATCTTTATACACGGGGTCGCGATAAGTTTCGGTCTTAGTACCGTAAGTCGGAACAGACCGCGTGCAATAGTTGGTCTTGTAACCACCGGAGCCGGTCTTGGTTGTCCCGCAAGCATAACGTTCTGTAGTTGATCCGGTTTGCACACGTACCGATTTAGTCTTTGTCTCGTAACCGGTTAAAACGCGGTTATAAGAACGGACAGCTGAGTACGAACTCAATCGACGACCACCGCTCGGAACTGACCAATCTTCTTCGACAACCGTTATGTACACTTGCAGCGAAACTTGCCGTTGCCACGGCATGTCTACCACACGAGCCTCAACGACGTTAGTCGAAAAGAAGAAAAACCACATGAGCAACGAGAGCAAACCTGCGACAGGTGCAGTGATCAAAGCGAACTTGGCAACTTGGCGACCGGTAAAACCAGTGCCTAGTATACCATTAGAATATTCGTCGGTATCGAAACCGGCAACGTTGTTAACGCGAAAGTCATTCTGGCGACGATCGCGATCTGCTTTTGCTTCCGAGGTAGAACTGGGTGCTGCACCAAGTTCGTATTCGATCTGCTCGGCAAATTCTTCCGTTCGAGGAGCGCCACAGTTTGTGCAGTTGTCCAAACGGTAACCCATCATGGTACCGCACGCAGTGCATTCCCAATCGGGATTCTCGGCATCAGCCAGTTGATTGAACTGAGCCTCTGTATAATACAACGCATCATCCGGAAGGTATTCCAGATCTTCGGTCGCGTTGTCTTTTGCAAACCCGCAGTTAGGACAGTTCTTTACATAACCGCGAACGCCGACAGTTTCGCACGCCGGGCAATCCCAAGCGCCGATCTGCATATTGTACTCTTCACTGCCTTCGCTACGGCCTTGTGCCAATAACTTATCAATTTCTCTTTGGTCCATATTCCCTCCATTTGAATATAAGATTTTAGTGTAGATTTAGTTTGCTGCTACTATAGCATAAAACCGCAATTTTGTCAATTGCGGTTTTATCTATTGCTGTTTATTCTATTGTTGTTTTGTCTATTTAGCGTAAACCTTAGCTTGATCCATTTTAATAGAAAGTAATTGGGACACACCATCATCACCCATAGTCACACCATAAAGAATATTTGCTTGTGACATTGTTTCGCGATTATGAGTAATGGTAATGAACTGAGTAGTTGAAGATAACTTTCCGAGAATTTGGCCGAACCGAATTGTATTGGCTTCGTCTAAAGCCGCATCAACTTCATCCAAAACTACGAAAGGTGAAGGGAAACAAGTTAACAAACTACATAATAAGGCGATTGAGGTTAGAGATCGCTCTCCACCAGACAACGACTGAATAGAAGATAACTTCTTCCCTGGTGGTGTGGCTTTAATATCAACACCTGCAACAGCTAATGATCCCTTTTCGTATTTAGCAATAATTTTTTCTTCAGGTCGAATATGCTCTTCGGCTTCCTCTGCCGCGATTTCGGCAGCTTCTTCTTTAGCTAACTCTGCATCTGCTTCTGTTAAGTTATCTTGAGATTTTACTAAGGACAAATGCGCACGTCCACCGTTGAACAAAACTCTGAAATATTGCTCGAACTGTTCATTAACTTTATGGAAAGCGGTATTAAATTTGGTTTTAATATGTTCGTCGAGTTCGTCCATAACTGCTCGCAAATCATCCATGCTTTTGTTCAAGTCTTTTGTCTGTGATTCAAGATTAGTAAAACGACTTTCGGTTTCGTGATACTCCTGAATAGTTAACTCGTCTACTCCGCCAATGGATTCGATTTGCTTTCGTAATCTCTGAATCTTATCCGGTAAACTTGTATCCATGTTTGCAATTTTAGCCTGCTTAATTATTTCTAAGCGTTCTTGGCCAAGGTGACTAACAATTTCTGAGACAATGCCTTCTGTTTGAGTTTCATAGCGAGCTTTTTCTACCTGAAGTTTACTTTCTGAATCACGGATAATACTTAACTCATCTTGCTGTTTGCGGAAATTTTTATCTTCTTCAGCGATAGCTGCTTTCCAACTGTTTTCTGCTGCATAAATCTGGTTAAGCTTTTTTTCTAATTGATCTTGCTCTAAAGTTTTACTATCGACTTGATCTTGTAACTTTTTTTCGTCTTCCATCAATCCTGCAGAAAAACTTTCGTCGGATGTAGCAGAGACTTTTTTTAATTCTAAATCAATTTGTAACTTCTGGTTTTGCAGAGCCACTAACTGACTTGTTAAAAATTCTCTACTTAACTTAGACTTAGAATTCACTAAAGCCAAATTGCTCAACTCTTGCTGTAGTACATCTTTCTTTTTTGAAAGATCTTGTAATTCTTGTTGTAATTTAATGAGTTTTTGGCCAGGGCTAACCACTGCTTCATGTGTGGTAGATCTAAACTTATCCCATGAATTAGATAGATCGGTCGCTGCATTTAGCACAGGAGAAACTTCTGTAGCTTGATCTAAAATTCCTAAAAAGGCCTTAAAGCTTTGGTCAAAAGAACTAACTTCCTTTTCTACAATCACCCAATCTGCTCCTGCAGGATTATGTAAAGTATCTTGTAAATTAGAAATCTGCTGGTTGATTTGTTCTATTAAGGAAGATTGTAAAGTAATCTGTTGTTGGGATTCGGTAAAATCAGTTTCGGTTTTTGTGATCTGATTTTCTAGTTCTTTTATTCTCTGACTAATTTTATGTAATTCGATATTCAAACTTTCGCTATCACCACTGCTAGTTTGCATACTAGTCATTTTACCTCGCACTAAACTAATTTGTTCTAACAAAGCATTTTTTTCGTTCTGTAAAATTTGAATCTGCTCCTGAAGTTTTTTGTAATCACCTAAGGCTTGTTCATTATCTTTTTCGTGTTGTTCTATTTTAGTTAAGTGACCAGACATTTTTTGTTCGATCGCTTTTCGTTGTTGCCCAAACTCTGTGAGTTTAGAGTCGAGTCCACTAATTTGATCGTTCAAAGACCACCACTGACTTCCAAGGTGTTCTTGAAGATGGACTTTTAATTCTGTTTCGATTTCGGCACGAGCCTCCATACGTTTTGCTTGACGACGAAGTGATTTAACTCTAGGTTCTAGCTCGCTAAGCAAGTCTTCGGCACGCATTAAATTTTGAGCAGTCTGCTCTAGGCGACGTAAAGTGCGTTCACGTTTTAAGTAATAGGTTTTTACACCACTGGCTTCATCAATTAAATTTTTAATTTCGGTTGGGCCAGTCAAAATCATTTGGTCGATTGTTCCTTGACCAATAACTGTATAACGGGAAGTTCCAATGTTGCTTTTTAGAACAAGGTCAATGATATCTAATAAGCGTACTCGGGTACCATTCAAAAGATATTCACTTTCTCCACTTCGAGTAATACGACGACCAATAGCCACCTCTGCAGCATCCAAAGGAATCTTGTGATCGCGGTTATCAAAAGTAGCAATAACTTCAGCAAAACCTGCTCGTCCTTTTTTATCGCTTCCTGCAAAGATAACATCCTCACTTTTTTTACCACGCATAAGTTTTGCACTCTGTTCTCCAAGTACCCAACGCAAACAATCAGCGGTATTTGATTTACCGCTGCCATTTGGGCCAACAATAGCTGTGATGCCTTGGCCAAATTCTAATGTTGTTTTTTTTGCAAAGGATTTAAACCCTTGAATTTCTAGTCGTTTGAGGTACATAACTCTATTTATTATATCATAGCTCACTGCTTACTAACCGGATTGACAAATTCACAAAAAGAAAGTATATTACATTGTTAATGAAAACTTGAATGGAGGAGTTATGAAAAGTTACTTAATTAAATTTGGGCTTTCTGTTTTTGCGACATCTCTGATTTTTATTGTGGGTACCACAATGTTTCCATATGATTTCAAAGAGATTCCCCAGCAACTGGAAGTGGAAAAAGAATTTGTGAAACTGTATCGAGAAGGTTCTACTGCAATATCACCTCGAGTTAGGCTGGTTAAAGATCTAAAAGAGTTATACTCTTCCGAAAACCCATCTGTAGAGTTGGTAAATAAAGTTAACTCACCCAATCAATCATACCCTTTATTGGACAGGGAAATGAGAGACTTTGTCTATATAAACAAACCAACCGGAAGAAACTTGCTCACCGAAGAAACAGTGGAGTGCAATTACTACAATAACGAGCTTTATGTTGATGGTGGTAAAGTTTCTCAAGATTATTACAGGATCACGGGGCAAGGACAATCTAGTAAAGATTACTATAACACCTGTACTAAGCTTGCTACGGAAATGAAGTTAAATATAAAGAGTGGAATACCAAGCTTCCTGTTAATGATTGAGAATGGTGAGTTTGTAAATCAAGAAAACACCGTGACTCAATCACCTCCTACCGTACTAGAGGCTTTCTTTGACAACCTTTTTTCTTTAATAGGGCTTCTCAAAATCCTAACCGTTCTCCTGGGTGTGTTTCTAGCAACTTTCCTAATAAAGATCCTAAGTCATGCAAAGATTCTGGCTTCAAAGACTATTTCTAAACTAAAACCCACAAAGAATAAGAAACTTAACCCTCCACCAGCAGAGGTTACACCGATTTCTTTCATGGACGAAGTTGAATATGAATTCAAAACCTAACCCGAGCAAATGGTTAGAAATTTACCGCTACTAAAATGGCGGTTTTTTAATACAAAAACGACCTCCTTCCACCTGTGGCGGATTTTGAAAGTCGTTTTTGTAAACTTTGTGTTTGTTTGGTTACTCGGAAATCTTTCCTAAGTTCAGATTATCAAGTGAGCAGAGGACGGTCAATCCGACTTATCCCCTTTTTGAGACGAATCGCACAAAAATTTAACAGATATTTTTTTATAACTTCTTTAGAGCATCTTCGGCAGCAGAAACTTCTGCTTCCTGCTTGCTTGGACCTTCACCGCGACCTATTTCCTTATTACCCTGGAAGCCAGCTACCACAAAAACTTTATCGTGATCTGGTCCACTTTCGGACATGACTTTATAAGTTGGGGTAACACCGTATTTATCTTGAACCATTTCTTGTAATTGACTCTTAGGGTCTAAATACTTTTGACCAGAAATGATTGTTGGTAATTCTGTTAAAACTTCCTTCTCGATGAATACCCTACTTGGGTCATAACCAAGGTCTAAATACAATGCGCCAATTAGCGCTTCGATAGTGTTTGCTAAAATTACTTGTCGTGCACGACCAGTATCTTTAGCTTCGCCACGAGACATTAACAAATATTCTTCTAAGCCCATTCGCTTAGCGATTTCGGACAACATTTTATAATTGACCAAAGCACTACGAAAGTTTGTAAGTTCACCTTCTGGATGCTCATATGTTTTGTAAAGATGCTCGGTAGCAACTAACTCTAAAACAGCGTCGCCTAAAAACTCTAAACGTTCGTTGTGAGGAAGTTCAAATCCTCGGTGTTCGTTTAAATACGAACGGTGAGTAAATGCCGAAATATACAACTCTAAATTTTTTGGTGCGAAGCCAGTTATGCCTTCGACTTGTTTTGCAGTCAACATGAGAAACCTTTCTCAAGAATCACGAATCTTGTATCAAGCCCTATCTTTATAGTCTTGATTCCAAATTCCCAACTCTTGAATATTATTATTTAACGCTCGCCTATGCGAGATGGTGGGCGGTACAGGAGTCGAACCTGTGACATTCACAACGTCAATGTGACGCTCTACCACCTGAGCTAACCGCCCTTATATCCCTTCCTAAAAACTATTTTAAAAACAGGAATCTTTGATATTTTATTACAAAACCCAAGGTTTGTCTACTTAATGATGAAGCATTACAGTCTTGGTCGGTATAGACTTAGAAAGTTCCTGACCCTCTTTAGAAACCAAAGCACCGATCAACTGATCGAACATAACCAACATTGCCACATTAAAAAATACATTATTAATAACCAACCACCCTAAGAACAGCAACCCAGCCATCCCAGATATGATTGTCTGACTAGACATAACCACATTATTATTCGCGATTATATTAGGAAGAGTGCTAAATAGCTCTGGTAGTTGCCAGATAATCAAACTCCCAAGAGATATCGCCATCAAAAATATAACAGTTAAGATAATAGTAAACCCTAAAATCTTTGGAGCCTTACCAAATAAAATATCTAATGCCAATATTGATGCTTTAGCAAAAGCCTGCTCGTACCAAAAGACAAACAACACCACGAGCATATTCCACAGAGATATTCCTATTAAAATAATTACTAAACAAAAAGTTAAGATTGCAGCTTTCCCCGCAGAGAAACTAACCATGTTTATTAAAACACGATACAGACTTAAAACTAAAACTGTCGAACCAATTGTTATCAAACTAGCCAAGCAGGTTCTTCTGACAATGGTTCTTCTAATAACTAACGAAGCGAGTTCATGCTTATCTACAAACAGTCTCTTGCATAAAAAACATTTAGGTTTGTTCTCTGAATGTAAAGATAAATGAATTTTTCCAAAAAACCAAAGCTTAACTAAATTAAACGCAACTAAGCCAAGTACAAAAGCAACTACCGAACCAATCATGATAATTGGTTTCTCAAAAATTATTATATTATAAATGACTGGGTAGCCAATAAACTTGTTAACGATGCCAACCTGTTTTAACCAAGAGAGTAAATACCACCAATGCAGATTAAATCCTGACGATAAAAAAATCCCTAACGCCCACAACCCAGCATGGCTTGTGGTGATCG
>CAYQJW010000002.1:0-12798 GCA_964418025.1 uncultured Candidatus Saccharibacteria bacterium
CCCACACCTGCCAAATGAGATGCGTAAACTGCTACCATTAGTGGCCAAGAGAAGAAGCCTAAGAAGATATCGGAAACAAATCTAACAACCAATGGTACAGCGATGGCTTGTTTCTTTGGAAGATAGACCGCTGCAAAAATAGCTAACGCTGTCACAGGTGCCAAGTTAGGCATGTGAGGTATAAATCGAGTTGCTATCGCCGCTAAAATTATAAAATATATCATTGGTATTACTTTGCTAAATTATTCTGTATACTCACCTACTGTATCAAGCTTCCACTCGATTTGATCATCAGCTTTACTTTGGTAATCACCAGCACCTACGTTACTGCTTTTACCGTTAACATAGAATCCCCAAAATTGATCTGTACTTGGAGTGACTCCGTTGATGGATTTAACAAACTCACCAACACCTTCATAGTTTTGAGTTTCAACTTGGTATTGTGCTTTTAACAATTCGAGGGCAGTCTTTCCTTCTACGCCTTTATAACTAATTGCTTCTGGTTTAGTCTGGGCTTGGTCTTGAGTTGTAGCCGGTACGTTATTGACCTGCTCTGGTTTAGCTGCAGAATTACATCCAGCCGCGATTAATACAATAGCTGTACCGACTAAAAATACTTTTCCAAACTGTTGAAGATTTTTCATTATCATTTATTTAATTATTTGCTTATTAATAGTTTTAAAAATCAATGCCACGCTGAGCTAATATTCCTTTGTAATACGGATGCTTAATCATCTTCATCTCTGTAACCAAATCACAGTGTTTAATAATTTTAGGGAAATTATTATGACCGGTAATGATTAAATGTGTTTGAGGAGGTTTAACCTTGATGACATCCACAACATCTTGTTGAGAAAGCAATTTTAGCTCGACAGCTGAAACCAATTCATCTAAAAATACAACGTCGTACTTTTTAGATTTAAGGATTTGTTTAGACTTTGCCAAAGCTCGCTTTGCTTCGGCTATATGTTCTTTCCGTTCTTTCGTATCACCAAGTATTCCTACAAAACCCTTACCTAGGACCTCAGTTGTTATCCTGCCGATGTTTTTAGCTGGTTTTACTGAGTTGAAAAAGATTATTTCATTGGAGAGAGACCATTCTCCTGGGAGCTTTTTTTGGCCCTTTTTTGGAGCTGAGGCCTTCACAAACTGTAGCACATGAACATTCATTCCAGAACCCGCAGCTCGCGCTACAACGCCCATAGCAGCTGTTGTTTTGCCTTTTCCTGCTCCGATATAGCATATCACAAGACCTTGTCTAAGCTTAGATTTTTCAGCCGGCTTTAAAGCCGGCTGTTTTTTAGTTTTTCTTTGGACTGCCATTTAGTTAACACTTACTGTAACCGCAAGATTCACACTTAATACATCCTTCAGTCATAACCAACATATTACCACAAACTAAACATACAGGTGCACTGCCAAGGTTAGCGATAGATACCGAACTTGCTGATGACGAACTTGTAGTAGAAGTAGTTGTAACCATTTCGGGTTGCTCTATTGTTTGGGTAATTTTAATTTCGGTTTGTTCTTGAATTAGAGTCTCCACTTGTCCTGCGTCACCTTCGGCAAAAGGCAAAGTTGGCTGTTGCTGGGTGCGAATATGGCGATCAAGAATTTTTGCAATCGCATCAGGTACAGAATAAACTGTTTCACCATTAGTAAAGGCAACATCTGGACCACGAATACCTTTTAGCTGTTCGATAACTTCTTCTACAGCTACATTTGAACGAAGTACTAACGAAATCAAACGAGTAATAGCTTCGGTCTGAGCGCTAAAGAAACCACCAGATTTTCCTAGAGATGCAAACACTTCGAATGGACCGGTTTTATCTTCGTTTACAGTGACATACAAATGGCCATAAGCTGTACGAAGTTTATAAGTCGAACCTTGCATTACATCTGGTCGTTCGCGAGCTACTAACTTCATCTGAACATTGCCATGCATGACTGACATCATTTCTTGGTTTTCTACTGCAGTTTTAGAATCACCAGTTTTATCTTCCATTTGCTTCACTTGATCAGCCACATCCTTACCTAACTTGCTAGAATCTACAGCTAATACTTGTTCGTCACGGCTTCCATCACGGTAGATAGTACCACCCTTACAACCTAAGTCGTACATCATTTCGTACAACTTCTTAGTCTGTTCAATTGTATAATCTGCGGGAGCATTACATGTCTTAGAAATAGCACTATCCATCCAACGCTGAACAGCAGCTTGTACTTTAACGTGCTCTTCTGGCATTAAGTCCATAGCGGTGGCAAAGTAGTCTGGTAAATCTTGTCCTGGGTTTGCATCTAACCAATCTTGGGCTAATTTAATTTTTTCTTGGTGAACACCTAATCGGCTCTTGCGGAAATATGTCCAAGAGAAGAATGGTTCGATTCCTGTAGATGTACCGACCATAGTTCCAACAGTTCCTGTTGGTGCTTGTGTCAAAATAGTTACGTTACGAATTCCATAAGTACGTACAAGATCACGAACATAGTCTGGCATGTTCTTCATAAATCCACTGTTCAAAAAGCCGTCGGCATCAAATTTGGAGAATGCACCTTTTTCGCGAGCTAATTCTACAGAAGTTTCGTAAGAAGTTATAGCGATAAACTGGTAAAGTTGATCGATGAATTCTACAGACTCATCACTTCCATATCTAATTCCCAAACGGATCATCATTTCGGCTAAACCGATTGTCCCCATACCAATACGACGTTCACTCATCTGTTGAGTATGATTTTCTTCAAAGAAATATGGAGTTGCGTCGATAACATTATCTTGGAAGCGCACTGCGTGTTGGACTGTTGTCTTAAGCATGTTCCAGTTCACACCGCTGTTGTCTTCATTTAAATGACGGGCCAAGTTTACATGACCTAAGTTACAAACACCCCATGCTGGTAAAGGCTGTTCACCGCAAGGATTAGTACAAAGTAATTGAGAGTAATAGTTGGAGTTGGAATAGTAATTAGCACGGTCAATAAAGTAAACTCCTGGTTCGGCACTGCTCCACGCGGAAGCAATAATATTGTCCCAAATTTCGCGAGCTGGCATTGTCTTGTGAGTCACTACAGTTCCACCTAATTCACGCCACTTCTTTAAATCACCATCCCAGTTAGCTGCATACAAGGGGTCAGAGGTGTCTGGGAAAACCAAATCCCAATCTTTATCTTCCTTTACGGCAGTCATAAAATCGTCTGTCACACCAACAGAAATATTGGCATTAGTGATTTTTCCAGCTTCCTTTTTCGCATTGATAAAATCAATTACATCAGGATGCCAAACATTCAAAATTAACATCAAAGCACCACGACGACTTCCACCTTGCTCAACCAAACCTGTCACGAAGCTATACAACGAAGCCCAAGATACAGAACCAGAGCTACGACCATTAACACCCTTTACATAGGCATAACGAGGACGAAGAGTAGATACATTAATTCCAACCCCACCACCACGAGACATGATTTCTGTCATTTGAGTGAGAGTTTCAAAAATACCACCACGAGAATCTTTTGGACTAGGGATTACGTAACAGTTATAAAAAGTTAGGTTTTGATCTGTTCCTGCACCAGTATAAATACGACCAGCTGGAACGTACTTCCAGTCTTCCATCAATCGGCGATACTTATCTTCCCACTCAAGTTGTTTTTCTGGAGTAGCTTCTACGCTAGCAATATGCTTTGCGATACGATCAAACATTTGTTCTGGCTTGGTTTCGATTGGCTTATCAACATGATCAAAGTCATGAGTCTCTGAACTTCCATCACGCAATCGAACTTGGACACTGCGTCGATCGGAATCAATATCTTCAACAATTCCAATTTCTCTTTGGCCGGTTTTTAAGTTTACACAAACAACAACTGTATCACCGACGCCTAAAGTAGTTTTCTTAGCATCTTTAACAGCATATCTATCTAAGAAGATTTTCTCTCCTAATTCGCTGAGGGCGTTAATTGACCGGGTTTGTAAATTTGTTGATTCAGTTGGGTTTTGCATAAATTTTTCTGTTAATATTTCTTTTAAGGTTTATAGTTTAAGGATTGCTTCTTTAAATTCTTGGATGTCTTCGAACTGTCTGTACACACTTGCGAATCTGATATAGGCAACTTTGTCGACTTTACGGATTACTTTCATGATGATTTCGCCAATCTGCTCGCTAGTAATTTCTCCACTGGAAGTTTTCTTTTGAATTTCTTGTTCGATTTCTGAAATCACTTTCCTAAATGATGAGTCTGTAAGATTACGTTTCTCGAAAGCTCTTCTGAGACCTCGTTCCAGCTTGTCCCGTACGTAAGGCTGGCAAGTCCCGTCTCTTTTTTTAACGCTCAAATCAAGAATTTCGATCTGTTCATAGGTAGAGAATCTGAAGTTGCATTTCTCACATTCTCGTCTTCTACGGATCGAACCTGCGTCTTCTACTGGTCTTGAATCGACCACTTTAGTATCTTGATTTAAGCATTTAGGGCAATGCATGGAATTACTTTAATAATTATTTAATACAAAATGTTGTGTACCTATTAGAATTATACCCCTAGATGTTGTGTTAGCCCAAATTTTTACTGACAGCCAGTAATCCGGCAAGGTCTAGGTACTTTTTATTTTTAGTCGTTCGTTTTTCTGAAAATGAAGACAAGTTATCCACATAAAACCAAAAATTCCTCCCTGAGAAACAGGGAGGAATTGTCACAACCGCACTTAACTTAACAAAATCTGGTTAAAAATAAACTTGGGAAAATCTAGTTCAAATACGAAATTTTTTGGCCTTTTTGAAATCCTAAAATTACCTCGAAAGTATGAGCAAAAATCCTTTGATCTGCATCAACCGTGGCGTGAGCCGTATGAGGAGTTAAAAGTACGTTTGGCATATTTGCTAGCTTTTTCTGAATTGCCCACATCCTGCTCTGGCTCGCTGTAAATTTGCTTACATTCTTTGGAGTACTTTCTAGCTCTAGGACATCGGCCACATACCCACCTAACTTCCCTGCCTGCAAGGCCTTCAGCACTGCCTGAGTGTCTACCACCGCTCCTCGAGCTGTGTTCACTAATAAGGAACCGGGCTTAAACTTTGCCAACAAACTAGTCGAAACCATCTTATTAGTGGATGGAATAGCTGGCACATGAAAAGTCACAACATCACTCTTTTTCACAAGGTCGAACAAGGAGACATACTTTAGACCAGTTTCTTTTGCTAAAGTAGTATTCTTCTTCGCGTCAAACCCTAATAAGTTCATTCCGAAGCCTTGCCCTATTCTTGCTACATAACTTCCAATAGCACCTGTACCTACGATTCCTAAAGTCTTGCCTCGAAGTTCTCGCCCAAATAATTCGGCATCCTGCCCGTGATAATTCAATTTCTTTCCTGCTGCCAATGCTTTAGTGAAATCTCTATAAGCATGGAGGATTAAGCCAAAAACAAATTCGGCAACCGAATCCGCATTTAACCCTGGACAGTTAGCTACTTTTACACCTCTTGCGGTAGCTAGTTTTAAATCAATATGATCAAACCCTGCTGTACGGGTAACTATTAATTTTAGATTAGGGAGTTTATCAAAGACTTCCTTACCAATCTTACTATCTGCGTGAATGGAGATAATTTCTGTGTCTTTGTTAGGTAAATTCTTTAAACCTAACTTAACCGAATGATAATCGGCTGGTAGCTTTAACTTTAACTTTTTGAGTTGTGCTCGTTCTTCCAACGAAACACTATAAAATGATATTTTATTCATACCTTAAGCATACCACTAAGTCGGAAACATTCGAACCCGTCACGCCAGTAATTATTGCCGCGTTGATATCTAGTAACGCACTGTACTCATCATGCCGATCTAAGTAATCTTTTAAATCTAAGTTCTGTTTTTTGGCAAATTCTAAGTTGGTGGCGTCTACCAAACTTCCAGCTACGTCACTGTTATCTCTACCATCAGAAGCCAGAGTTGCGAAAACCACACCTTCGGACATTGCTAGTAAAGCGGCTAAAGCCATTTCTTGATTGCGACCACCACTACCTTTTTCTGTACTTTTTATTGTGACAACACTTTCCCCACTACCAATTAAGCACTCACCTTTCTTAGTATCATTCAAAAGCTGGACAGCTAAATCTTTAGCTTCTCCAGTAAACGCTCGATTCCAGATTCTAACTTTTAAACCCAAGTCTTCTGCAGTTCTCTGCATAGCATCGAGGGCCACGCCGCCACTACAGAATAAAATATTTTGTACTCGTTCAAAATATTTAGGATCTTTTGGTGTTTCTGATAACCCACAGGAATCCATACTACAACGATCTAAAATCTTATACTTGCCAATAATACTGGCCGCGTCCTCGATCGTAGTGGTATCCATCACAGTTGGACCACTTGCCACCATAGATAAATCGTCTCCTGGAACGTCACTAAAAATTAGACTAATGATCGAAGCGGGATAAGCTAATTTTGCAAAACCACCGCCTTTGACTTCACTAAAATGTTTTCGAACCGTGTTGGTTTCATTTATTGAAGCTCCTGCATCCATTAAGGCTCTAGTAATTTTACGCTCTTCTTCTAAAGAAATTGTATGAGGACTAGTCATTAAACTACTACCGCCGCCACCAATAATGGCTATGACTAAGTCATTTTCTGTTAAATTATTAAGGAGATCGATAATTTCATCTGTGGCAGAAGCATTACTACTACTTGGCAAAGGGTGAGTCCCTACTCGACTAGCGATTTTTTTTAAATGAATTGGGACGATATCGATTACAAGACCACCAACGATTCTATCCACCATCTGCGCTTCTATATGCTCTGCCACTGGCGCAGCCATTTTACCTGCCCCAACAACTACTATTTTTTTAAAAGGTTTTAAATCGTAAGGTTTTCTATTTACATACAGTAAATCTTTTTTAGCATCATAAGCGAAGTTTTCCTTCATTAGCTTGTCGGTGCTAATAGCTTCTAATCCTGACTCTAAAATGCGCAAAACTTGTTTGCGCGGGGAGGAACTAGCTAATTGGGGAAAATTCTTAATAATCATAGAATCAGTATATTCTCTATTTTGTATTTTTATTATTGGATGTGGCTAAGAATGATTCTTTTTTATTTTGCCTAAAGAAAGACACTGCCGCAGCTGTAGCTATCAAAACTAAAACAATTACCCCTAACCAATAATAGACCGAGGATGGGACCGCGGCCGGCGTCTCTACTGGTTTTGGAGGTTCTGAACGTTCATCTATAATTACCCGTTGACCTTTACTAGGTTCTGGTATTGGTTTATTTTGAGCTAATTTTATATTATGAGATTCCATAGTTTATAGTTTCAATTTAATTTTTTTCCAAAGAAAATAGATTCCTACTGAGAGGATAAGAACTACAATAAAAGAAAAGACAAGAATATATCCATTACCAGATTTAACGGTGGGAGCAGCCAGAGGAGCTTGCTCTACGGTAGCAGGTTCTACTTCCTCAACCGGTTTAGACTCAAACTCACCAGATTGTACACTGTTATTATAATTTGGCTTTACAGTGGTAGGTAATGACTGTAAAGGTTCGACGACTGGAATCTCTCCTTTAACAATTGCTGCTGATCTTACAGAAGTAGGAACCACTAAAATTACTGCAAAAAGTATTAAAAAACTTATAAGCGAAAAATTAACGATAGAAAATTTTGTTCTTGAATTGTTGTTTTTTATTTTCATTTTAATCGCTGACCCATGTTATTTGCTGATAACCCCCAGATGTTAAAGGAAAGCTTGGAGGGGGTGCATATAATAAATTACTATCATAGGATGTGGAAGTATTTCGGTAACCGCCTGTAGTTTGACCGCTTCCATTAACCCAACTCCATGTCCATACTCCATAACTAGCTATTGCTCCGTAAATAGTGATTGTATCTTTTATATTGCCTGCAAAATAATAATTTTGAACACTACCATTTTGAGCAACCATCGCTGCGTTAATTTCTAAATCATCTGGCACAGAATAACTTAACAACACATCCTTTTGTGCGACTAATCCCAAAGACACACTTCCATCTTTTACAGTATAAACTATATTGTTTGGAATGATAATACTTGGTGCACTAGCCGAATTGTATGGTAACTTTGCCGCTGAAACCATTATTCGTCCACTAACGGTACCTTCTACCCAAGTGCGGTCTTCTACATAAATCACTCCATTACTTGGCAAGGATTGGGTAAATTGTAAAACTCGACCGTTATAATTTAAATCTTCCGGATGAGCGTTTCCATTTACATCATAACCAGTTGCATGGGTAGACAGGGATGTAACCTTATAGACCGAAATAGTACTATTATTATTAAACACCAGTGAATAACCTTGAGTATTAGATGGTGATAAATAAATACCACCTGTTTGTGCCAATGATTTAAGAGATGCAAAATCAGAAGTTAAGCTAGAGAAGTCTACATTAGGCACTGGGTAGTTCCAGAAATTTTTAGTAGCTTGAGGTGCAGATCCCCAAACACCTGCCTTTGTTTGAGCAGGACTACAACCATGATAAGTCTGACAAGTATAAGTGGTCTTAGCTGAGGTTATTGGTGCATTACCTGTTCCATCAAAATGAATACCACCATTGGCATGCATCTCACCTGTCACAGCTTCAGTATTACCAATCCAAACATCAGAATTTGTTAAAAACGCATACTTGGCAAAAGAAGGAACTCCATACCGAGTAGAAATGGTTCTTTTAATAGCTGGATTAGAGCTGCTATAAGCTATGGATTTGATAGTTACAATGGTAGAACCAACTACAGGAGGGGTTATTTGTAAGCAATACTTACCTAATGTCTCGTTGGTGTCTTTATCTAGATAAGTATGAGGATAACAATCGACCCCAAAATCGGCTTGGCTTGTAGGAGCAGCACCTGTACCATCCATGAAATCTACAGGATAATGAGCTAAGTGCCACTGATAATAATTAATCCCTGCTTCTGCAATATGAAAGGCTTGCTCCTTGGAGCTTGCTGACCGTAAAACTCGATATTGAATAGCGGCATTACCTAAAATAGCCATCATCACTAAAGAAAATACAAATATCACTACTACCTCAAAAATAATAATTACTCCGTCTTGATTTTTATTTTTAAAAGATTTTTTCATTTTAATCGCCAAGGTTTGTTTTAAGATTACGAATGCTACTTCCACCAGTGACAGTATAGGTCACATTGCTAGACGCGGCCTTATTGGACAAAATTAAATTCAACTTTATAAAATTTACCTGAGCCACGTTTACGGGCTGAGTAAGGGCTGTGCCTGTTATACCATCATAGCTGTCATTATAATAATAGAATAACGGTGTAGAATTATTTGCCACACTACTTTGCACTTTTACTGCCACTTCTTGAGCAGGGTTGTAAGTATAAGGACTGCCTGTTGGTTGAATAATACCTTTATACAGCGCACCACTTTGTAAATAATATCTCACCCGCTCTACTTCATCATCACTATCTACATTACTAAAAAATATTATCTCCTGATTACCTGCCGAGTTTAAAGGATATGCACCATTTTCCCCATACACAGCATTGCGTAATTCTTGAGTTAGTTTATTTGATAGCTTACGAGCTTGATCTGTATCAGCTATTGATTCTCCTTGCTTACTACTTTGAACAAAGACCGAAGATACTAAGGTAATAACTCCACCAGAAATAAGACCAAAGATCCCAATAACAACAACGACTTCAATTAAAGTAAACCCAGTTAAGGGCTTAAGTCGACTTCCCATGATTGGTTTCCATTAATATTTAAGTTACTATCCACGTGAGTTTGATACCCAGGCATCGAAACTGTCAAAGTATAATTACTCGAAGCTGTTAAATTCGGAAACATAGCCTGCCCTGGGGAAAAGCACCCTGCAACATAGTTAATTGTAACGTTAGACAACACAGGAGTTCGTTTATTATTAGTGGTAGATAAAAAGGCTTTATACCTAATATACCGATCATTATCATGAATGGAGCTTATGCTTGTACCTGGGGTTGTGTAGTATGTTGCAGAAGTTCCGCCCGGCCCTTTGTAGTTCCAAGTTGAATTATCATTATTTGTTGCGACTTGAAACCTTAGCCTTGTCCCAGATGTCTGGGAGGGCGGGTTCCAGCTTATAGTAGTAAAATTACTGGACCCTGTGGTATCAAAAGCTGATGATTCTAATACCCCGCTTAACTGATAATTACTACCAGTTTTTTTAAGTCTTACACCTGTTGGGGTTGTTGTGACATCAATCTTACCATCATCAGTAAAGTATTTTGTTGGATTTGAATAATCCGCTTGGCCAGTACCACCAGTCCAGTTAATTTGCTGCCATACATTACCACCAGTAGTACCATAATAATCTGCTGGAGTTGAACCACTATAACGCAACTGTACTGTAGCTCCTTCTAAGGCCGCTCCTGTAGCAGCGTCTTTAACAATTACTAACAAGCTATTTGTTGAAGCCGGACCAAGGATCATAGTAAAAATTTGAACAGTGTCTGGAAGCACAGAAATCTGTTGAATCGGTGAGGTTCCGTAAATAATATAACTTTGCCCTGTAAGTAAAGTTGGGGTATAAGTATCTCCTGATAACCCTGTAAGAGCTACTTGCCCACCCGATGAAGCAGAATTTTGATTATACTTGTAAACATTAGGGGTAGTGCCAATTAACTCTGCGCCTCTGACATTCATGTTTACGCCATCAATCCCAACACAACTCTGGCTTTGAGTTCTTATCGTTAAACTGCTTGGTAAATCTATTGAAAAACTAATTTGTGTAACTTGACCATTAGTTATAGTTGCATCTGGTTTGGTAGGATTTGGATTAGCAACGGTAAGAGGATAAGTTTGATCAGATACATAACCAGATTTACTAGCAGTTATATGATAAGCATTCACTGCCGCGGGCAAGCCGACTTCGATCCAATTACCGTTACTATCAGTTTGGCGATCTAAAACTATTGCCGGGTTTAAACCTACGGATTGAATATTAAGATTAGCGTTTGGTATAGGCACTCCTGTTGCATCAAACACCCGCAAGGATAATGCTCCTGCATTATTTATACCCTCCAAACCCTTTGGAGAAATGTTGGTTGTAAAATTGGTAATCTTGTCATTACTAACTCGCTTAACAAACATCTTAACTTGCTTGTAATCATTTGGTGATGGGTCAGTACCCGCAAGAATTGTGCCATCAGCAGGATCATCAATATAAGTTACTTCATAATAAACCTTGTATTGCTGTCCTTCGATGGTGGAAGTAGTAGCATTAACTAGATCTGGTAAAGTACCATTTGGGTTACCATTAATTGTTCCAATGTCACTGTAAGGTACATTCCTAACGATTTCCAAATTTTGAGTTGATAAAGACGACAAAACGGTTTGCTCTCGAGCACCACGAGTTGCCTTATTCAAAGCACCAAACGAACCCATGACCCCAACCAACAAAACTCCCAGGATAAAAATTCCTACGACAACTTCGATTATAGTAAATCCGTTTTGATTTTTTTTTCTTAATATTTGCTTCAATTTTTTGTTTATTGTTTTGTTTTTTGGATAGACAAAATTCTCAATAATTGCCTTGTTATTGAACCAAGTATGCAGTACATGATATATATCCTGCGTCCCTAAAAAAGACTAGCTTGATGTACCTATATTTTACCACAAATACTTGATTAATTAGCACGCTTTTGTTAAAATAGCTAAGTATTAAAAATTGAATATTCGGGAGTAGCTCAGTGGTAGAGCTATCGGCTGTTAACCGATCGGTCCTGGGTTCGAATCCCAGCTCCCGAGCCAACTAAAAACACTCACGATTTGTGGGTGTTTTTAGTTGGCTTTAAATCATTGACACTTATAGAGAATCATGTTAATATTTCCAGTTATTAGAACCGTAGGAGGACTATTATATGTTGAGATTAGAGCTAATGCCACTTGTATCAGATTTTGGAGAAACCTTGAAACACCCCATAGATCAGATAAATCCTTACACCCGACTGAAATTCACAAGAGATTATCGTATATTCGCACAGCTTTCTAACTTTCCTGATTCTCGAGGCGGATTCCCTGATCAGAGTATCAAGACTAGACCGCTTCCCAATGGACTAACTATTGGTACAACCATTGACGATGAGGTGACTTTCAGTCGAAATGATGAATCTGGAGAAATGAATTGGGTGTATGCAAAGAAACTTAAAACACTTGATATCCCAAAAGATACGAGTAAAGTTAATAAGGCAATAAAGGCTTACATCGACCAATTGTCAGACAATACCCCTGTGATACTCAGATGGGATTGATAATTGATAACGGCAAGGATAAAACCATGCCGTTTTTTATTTTCAACAAATAAAAAAATCGACTCGAAAGTCGATTTAAACCACATTAACCCTAACGTCATCATTCCAAGAATTTCTGAAGTAATTTTTATAAGCACAATTAATTTTGTCGGCATCCGGGGAATCAAAATTCTTATAACCGTCTTCGGAAATCTGCAACAATGTCCCAAACTTAACATCCATAGTCAGTTTACCAGAGTCATCTTTAAGGCTTTCCGAAATAGATTTGCGTATGATGTAAATCGCTGTCCCAGGAAGAAAAAATTCATTTTCAAATGCCAGAACTGCATTACCAGCAATGATTACCAATTTACCATTTAAATTGATGTACTCTGTAGTGTACCCAAAAAACCAATAACTTTTCATAAGCCTCCTTTTGAAATAACTATAGATAGTAGCACGCAAGTTTGATTTTGTCAATAATACTACTGCCCATGTATTTATATTTATTTCAGCTCAACCCACAGTTCAAAGCTCTTCCACAAGTTGGAACCAAACAAAA
>CAYQJW010000002.1:12898-14099 GCA_964418025.1 uncultured Candidatus Saccharibacteria bacterium
CAATCAGAGTTTGATAAATTTGAGTTTCCCAAAAAAGAATACGATTTAATCAACGCTCAATACTCTCTTCCTTTTAACACTCAGCAAACTTTTGATAAATTATGGCGCGATTTACAAGAATCATTAACCCCAAATGGGATTTTTGTTGGGCAGTTCTTTGGAGTTAATGATGAATGGAATAATCAAAACAAAGATATTACTTTTCACACAAAGATGGAAGTTAATAACTTAATCAAAGATATGGAAGTATTGAAATTTCAAGAGGAAGAAATTGACCGTAAGCTATCCAATGGTCACAAAAAACACTGGCATCTATTTCATGTAATTACAAAAGCTAAATAAATTAATAAGAAAACATATGACAAACAAACAATTTTTTCTAGAAACTTTAAAAGAAGAAGCACCGAAATTTCGTGTTGCTATCGATGCTCTTCCAGATGACCAGCAAAACTATAAAGTTCACGATCGAGCACGCGAAGCAGGAAACATCGCCGCACAACTAGCAGTACAATGGAAGGCAATTTCTGGAATTATAAATTCTGGGGCACCAGACTTTAATCCGCATGACATGGAAAACCAATCTAAGTCGGGTATGTTAAATAAGTTCGACGAAGGTATTGCACAACTACAAAAAGATATTGAGGCAGTTTCTGATCAAGAATGGGAATCTGGCGATGCTTCCATGGGCCCAGAATGGCAAGCAAAAAAGCTTAACATGGCATGGGGATTTTTATTCGATGCCATTCATCACCGTGGTCAACTAGCGACATATCTTCGCGCTATGGGTAGTAAGGTGCCGCCTATTTATGGCCCTTCAGCAGACTCACAAAATTAAAGAATTCCATGCCCCAAAAATTACTTTTAAGTGGTACAGCCCATAAAATTCCATCTGATTTACACAAAGCACTAAATGCAAACAAGTCAGCTGTAATAAAATGGAATGACCTTACTCCCCTTGCCCGCAATGAGTGGATTTGTTGGGTTACTTTTGTTAAAAAAGAAGAAACTAGAATCGACCATGTCAAAAGAACTATTGTTCATCTTAATGAAGGCAAACGCCGACCTTGTTGTTGGATAGGTTGCCCTCACCGTAAAGATAAACCCATAAGCCCTTCTATCCAATCAATACTAGATAAAAGATCTAAGAAACTTTGACATTATTTTAGCTAGAGTATAAAATTTAGAGTCGGAAATAGGAGGA
>CAYQJW010000002.1:14199-25923 GCA_964418025.1 uncultured Candidatus Saccharibacteria bacterium
GGAGGAGAAAATGGACCACGAACCAATGTACCAAGTCGGTACAAAAAGGAAACGTCGACGGTTTGTAATCCGGAAACAAATCGGTAATACAACAATATACCTACAAACCATTTCTTGGGAAGAAGAATATACGCATATTTTTGTTGCTTGCTTCGAAGATCACTACCAATGGAATGCAATAAGGTTTATCAATTAGTCTTAAAGCAAATTAAAACTCTCGACCACTAACATAGTTAGTGGTTTTTATTTTCATCAATAAAGCACCTCTACAAACAGAAGGATTTTTGATATTATTAAACTATAATTAACATTAAGCAAAAATATATGACATGGCAACAGTTTTTTGTTTTGCTTCATCTAGTGGGTTTTGCTCTTGGCGTAGGAGGGGCAACAGTAAGTGACGTTACTTTCTTTAAAGCACTTCGCAAAAGGTTAATCACTAGCGAGCAACTTGCCTTTTTAGAAACTCTTTCTAAAATAATCTGGGCAGGGTCAATCATTTTGATCTTATCTGGCCTAGCCATCTTTGCAATTATTTATTCCGAACAAAATGGCTTGCCAATGCTCTCTTCACCAAGATGGCAAACTAAGTTGGCCCTTGTAGTTATCATTGTTCTCAATGGGATTAATTTTAAGATGGCAATAATGCCAGCTCTAAAAAATCTAGTAGGACAGCAGCTTTCTCTGATAAATATTAAACCGATTCTAGGAAGATTGGCATTCTCTGGCACGCTTTCGATTCTATCTTGGTACAGCATATTGCTTATTTCTCAGTTACCCCGAACCTTTCGCCCATCAATCCTCTATTTCTTTGGTGTCTATCTAGTAATGTTAATTGGTGGTTTCATTTTTAGCAGACTCGTCATAACTAAAATCTTGAACAAACAGTAAGCTAGAAAACAAAGATTATAATGAAAAATTTTGCAACGATTGCTGAGTATATAAAAGCTCAACCAAAAACAAATCAGGCTATCTTAAAAAAAATACACCTCACTATCAAAAAGGTTGCCCCTAAGGCAATTGAGGCAATAAAGTATGGTATACCAACTTTTGTCTTGTATGGTAATCTTGTTCATTTTGGCGGATACAGCACACATATTGGATTCTACCCCGGAACTGCTCCTATTAAGGACTTTGCCAAACTTTTAGAACCATATGAAGTATCTAAAGGAACAATCCGCTTTCCCTTAGACAAACCAATCCCGTATAACTTAATTATAAAAATTACTAAGTCCTGCGTTAAAAGAAATCTTGCTAAACAAAAATAATGAACACAGAACTTCTCTCAAATTGGTTATGGCTTATAATTGCTCTAATTGGAGCGCTTAACTTTTTTGCATTTATGATGGTTGGGATCGATAAAAGAAGAAGTTCGCACGACCACCAACGGGTGCCAGAATTATATTTTTTTATCTGGGCCATTTTCTTCTCTTCAATTGGTGTTCTAGTTGGCATGCTGCTATTCCATCATAAAACTAAAAAACTTAGTTTTATCATCGGAATCAGCTTCTTGTTACTTCAGCAAATTGGTTTAATTTATCTTCTCACAAAAAACTTTTAACAATTAACATTAAAAAGAATATGAAAATTAACATTAAACAACACTATTTTTCTGGAGGTCTTTGGTTAGCATCATGGATGTTTACCATTGGATTTTTAGGATTAACATTTGGCCAAGCAATTCTGGCTATAGTCATATGGCCATATTACCTTGGTCGATACTTTGCCTAACTCTTTGACTGTTTACTTTAAAAGTCATATGATTAGATCATAATTAAATTCAAACATATGGATTCTCAGAATCAAGAACATGACACTCATGCAAAAGCGTCACACTCCGAACCAAAAAGCCAATTAGATGGCTTAGAAGGCATCTTCGACACTTATTTACGTGAAAAGGCTCCTTTCCAACTACCTGGAAAGGTCAGAGAATGGATTGTAAAATACGGACCTTGGATTAGTTTAGTATTATTAATCTTAACAGCCCTAGTAGTAATTCCAGGATTATTTATAATCCTAGGATTAACAGCAGTCACTCTTCCATATCAAGCTATGGGTACAGTGAAAAGTATAGGGCCAATCGGTTACTTAGCAATGCTAATCAGTCTTGCAGTGCTAGTAATGGAAGCAATGGCCATTCCAGCCTTACTAAAACGCAAATTATCTGGTTGGAAACTTGTATATTACGCATCACTTTTGTCCATTGTTAGCTCTCTGTTAACAGGTGCTATTGTCTCTGCAATTTTAAGTCTAGTAATTGGAATGTACATCTTATTCCAAATCCGCAGTTACTATAAATAAGTATCTATTAAAAAAACCGTTCCAACGAACGGTTTTTTTATTGCTCTATTCTCCTTCATCGTAACCTTCAAGGTAAGTTGTAAGCTGTTTATTCACTCTAATAAATGTAGCTCGTTTTGGAAATTCTTTTAAATGGCGAGCACCGATATATGTTCCCGTACTGCGCAAACTTCCAAATAAATCTTGTAAAAATGTATGGATACTACCCTTATACGGCATTAATACATACCGACCCTCTGAGGCGCGATGATCTTCCTTTTTACCATAGAATTCCTGCAATGCTTTATTTGATGAGGAGCCAAAATATTCTTTATACTTCTTCCCATTTTTTTCTACTAATTCACCAGCGCTTTCGTCGTAACCAGAAAATAATGATCCTGCCATGTTAAAATCTGCTCCACCTGCAAACGCTTTAGCTATACAAGATGGATACTGCTGACCACCATCAGCGATCACCAAACCATAACCTTGGCTATTTGAAAGTCCATGAGCAGCATCGCTACATTCAATAACTGCTGACAATTGAGGGTAACCAACCCCAGTCATGCGGCGAGTAGTACAAGCCGACCCAGGACCAATCCCGACTTTCACAATATCTGCTCCTGCTAAAATAATTTCTTCTGTCATTTCATTAGTGACAACATTTCCGGCGATGATAATATGTTCAGGGCAAAGCTCACGGACTAACTTAATAGACTCTAAAAATCTTTCTAGGTAGCCATTTGGAACATCGATACAAATAAAAGAAAATTTGCTTATCAAACCACTGGAGATCATTTCTTTAAGCTGGGAAATATCTTCTTCGCGAATTCCTAAAGTGTAAACAATGTAATCTGGATTATCAAAAGTTTCAAAAAACTTTTTATAATCATCAAGTTTATAATATTTATGGAAAGTTGTAATGATCTTATACTTAGACAAAAGCTCTGCCATTTCGAAGGTCCCACAGGTGGCCATATTAGCCGTCATGATAGGTATACCCTTCCACACCTTCGGTGAATGGTAAAACCTAAATTCTCGCTCTAACTGAACCTCTTTACGAGAAGTTAAAGTGCTTCGTTTTGGACGAAGTAAAACATCACTGTAATCTAATTTAATTTCTTCCTCGATACGCATAATATAAAAATTTACTAACGCAAGACCTTTGATACTATAGCATAATTTTAGAAATCTGGTTTAAATCTCTGTAAAATCAAGCCTTGTAGACATACTACAGGGCTTTTTATTTTTGCTAAAATAAAAACCGACAGTATCTCTGTCGGTTATAACTTCCTAAACTGCAACACTAATGCGTTGCTCTATCAACTGTTGTAGCTGCTCTATGGTTTGCTCTGTGCCTAAACTTCTATCACTACCACCAATAGTATTACCACCACCCCATTTTGCCAATTGGTTTGGCTCTGCAGCAGAACAATCCTGAAGATGTTGCTCCACATTAAAAGGAGTTTTATTAGACATACGACCAATCGTAACATTAATGCGATTGTCGGTGCGTTCCCTTATAGAAACGAATGCCTTAATGCCATCGGCAAGCATACCTGTACGAGCCTGAGCCCCGATTTCCCTTACCATAGTCCAACCAGTTCCACCACCAATTCTCTCATAACGAGTATCCAAAGGTATGGAACCGCCTTCATTATGAATGTACTTCATAATTCTGTGCTCGACACTTTCTACGACATCCATAAAGAGTTGAGGGTCTCTGGTATTTAAACCTCCACCCATACGAAACGCCGTGTAGGGTTGGAATATCCAAGCCAGCTCTTGTAAAATTGGCATATCTTTCGGAAACGGATATGCACCACCCGTTGTGTCCAACATGTCTTCCATGTGAACCAATTTATTTAATCGTGGATTTATCACATTTTGAACCATCCAGCCATACTTGAGCAAAAACCAAGTTGTACAAACATCTTGATCACAGTCATTGGCATATACTGTACAGTGAGGCTGTCCATCTTTACGAAAAGCATCAAAAAATCCAGTACGAATGTCAATTAAGGCTTGGGCACAAGTCGCTCTAGTTGAAAATCTATCTACTTCCTCATGATGATTAAGATTTGATCTTGGTCCACCATGTTTTGGATCTTGATACCGCGGACCAGTATTGACAAAGCCATCAATAGCTACAGAAAAACGTTCCTTGTTGGCACAAAAGTCTTCCCACGTCATAGGTGCAACATCAGGTTGCATCATCATTGTTATCATTTTATCTCCTCCTTTAACAACCAACTATATAACAAATTAATGGGTAAGTCAACCTAAAAAGTAACCATAACAACTGCTATAATTAAAATATATGAAGAAGAAATCTACTCATAAGGTTGTTATTGTAGTTAACGACAAGATGCAAAAAAATTATCGATATACCCTAAGCGAACCAGTAGGGAAAAATTTCGATCCAGAGTTCAAACCAGAACTAACCCCTAAACAGATGTTGGCTCTGGGTGTGTTTGGTGGTAAATACATGACCGATTGTAAAAAGGAATTTCCTGCAGACTGGTTTACAAAAGCCAAGTTGAGCCCAGAGCTACATGATCCTAAATTAAACCTCTTTCAAGTGAATGCTTCTCAACCTTTAGGTGAATGGAGAAAAAAAGACTGGATAAACATCAATGACCCCAGAGGGTGGTTTCAGTGGTATTGCAGATATTTTATGGGACGACGCTTAGAAGGAGAAGATCAACGTCAAATTAAAAGATGGAAAGCTATAACCAGACATATTGCTCAAGTCAAAAACAATTGTGCTCCTGGAGATCTTTCTTGTCGACCTCGACAACGCCAAGCCATACTTCATTGGGCCTATAACAGCAGAAAAATATAACATCTTATCATATGGAACCTTCATTTAAAATTACAGGCAAACTCTGGATTTACCCAGGCATGGGAGCTTGGCATTTTCTAACCGTTGATAAAAAAACTTCTAAAACTATAAAATCTATTACTAGCCACTTACGTCGTGGGTTTGGTTCTGTAAAAATTTCTGCGCAAGTAGGAAAAACCAAGTGGCAAACTTCTATATTTCCTACCAAGGATGGTGAATTTCTCCTACCGGTAAAAAGCTCTGTTCGAAAAGTGGAAAACCTCCAAGCAGACAAGAAAACAACAATCCAAATAACCATAATATAACCATAAAAGCCCAGTATTTAGACTGGGTTTTTGATTTGACAACCTTTCCGCATGGGTATATAGTGTAGATATAACACTAAGTAAAAAGGAGTTTATATGGACTACATAATCAATCTGTTTAATATCAATACCACTTTGTTTACATTGTGGGATTACCAGATGAGCTATATTGAGTTCTTCGGAACAATCTTTAGTATCTGGTGTGTCTATTTAACAGCTCGAGCCAAAGTCTTATCTTGGCCTGTTGGAATATTAGGCACCATTCTATTTTTGTTTTTGTTTTATCAAATCCACCTATATTCCGACATGATTGAGCAGGTTTATTTTCTAGCAACTGGCTTTTTAGGCTGGTGGGCTTGGACCCATCCTCGTACAACAGCTGCCAGTGACGAGAATAAACAACTAAAAATAACTTTTAATACTGTAAAACAAAATATTTTGTATGGTGTTGGAGTACTTGTCGGAACACTCATTTTAACCTTTATCGTAACTCATTTAGATAACTGGTTGCCTAGGTACTTCCCTGTCGAAGCATCCTTCGCTTTTATCGATGCACTTACAACAGTGATGAGCTTCCTAGCTCAATACTTACTGATTCGTAAGAAAGTAGAAAACTGGGTATTGTGGATTATTATAGATGTAATTGGTATCTGGCTTTATTACCAAAAGGGTGTGAAATTCATCTCTATGGAATATATCCTCTTCTTGGGAATTGCTAGCTATGGATTATGGGGATGGATTAAACAACTGAGAAAAGACAAAGTCAATGATGCGCAAATTAATGTTCAAAGCCATGAACAAGAAACAATTCAAATTTAAGACTGGTCTAGTTATTGGTAAATTTTATCCACCTCACAAAGGGCATAAATTTTTGATCGATACTGCCGTGTCGCAATGTGAGAAAGTCACAGTAATTATTTGCTGGAAACCATCAGAAATTATTTCTGGTAAATTACGAGGGCAGTGGCTAAAAACAATTCACCCTGATGTAAAAGTTAAAGTTTTAAAAGATTACCAACTTGGCGACGATGACTCACAAGGATGGGCAAAATTCACAGTTAAATATCTAGGCTTCACCCCAGATGCCGTGTTTACTTCTGAAGATTACGGACATGATTATGCAAAGTTTATGGGGTGCACTCATGTGCAAGTAGATAAAACTCGCCACAATGTCCCCATTTCTGGAACTCTGGTCAGAAGCAACCCTCACAAATATTTTGAGTTCCTAGAACCTTGTGTCCGTGCTTATTTTACAAAACGGATAGCAGTAGTTGGCGCAGAATCTACAGGCACAACAACTTTATCAAAGGCCCTAGCTAAATATTACAAAACTACCTGGGCTCCAGAATATGGACGCATTTATTCTGAAGGAAAATTATATAGTAGCAAAGCAGTGGAATGGCAAAGCAAGGAATTTGAGGAAATTGCTACCGCACAAAATATTTTGGAAGACCAAATGGCACAGCAATCCCCTAACGGATTAGTAATCTGCGACACTGACGCATTTGCAACCAGTATCTGGCACGAGCGATACATGAAATCGAAAGACCCAAAACTCGAGCATATTGCGGAAACTAATCACCATGACTTATACATACTAACTGGTGATGAAATTCCCTGGGAAGACGATGGCACTCGTGACGGTAAAGATATCCGACACTGGATGCACCAACGTTTTATTCAAAGATTAAAAGCAGATCATAAAAGATTTATAATGGTCTCTGGTTCACCAGAAACCAGATTGAAAAAAGCAGTCTATGCTATAGAGCAAAACATAATGAAGCAAATATAAAACCCCGACCTAATATGATCGGGGTTTGTTAACATAAGCAAACTTATTCGTAACCGGCTCCGTTTAAAACGAAGTCGGTATTGTTAAATTCAGGAGCTCTTTGGCAAGCCTCCATAAATGTTCTTGGTGGTTTTGGCTTTTGAAGCAAATGGTACAGTAACTGCCAATGTAACAATTGCCGACGTTCGAAGTTAACCTGAGCAACCTCCGGTGGATCCGGCGTGAAGTTGATCAAATTCTGAAGATACGAATTAGGATTCCATCCCGGAAATCCTGGATCGTAGAAGCCTTTGAGATTAAGCAACTGATGAAGTCGCTTAACATTAAAGTCTTCATTACCCAGTACAAACCGGCGCATGTAATTGCGGAGACCATCGTACTTCTCGCCTGGGGCAAAAATAGGCTCCCAAATTTCCCGGTTAGCTATCCAACCCCGACGCCACGAATGCAGTACATCAAGCTTGGGCATTTCTTTAAAACCCATCTCAATGAGCCGATCATACCAACCCGGACGAAAGAATGCATCCTTGGTTAGATCAGCAAGTTCTGGAATCATGTAATAAATCACAACCTCAGAACCATTACTCGCTCCAGCCTCGGCATCTTGCATTAATTCATTGAATCCGATTTCGGTCATATCATTTAATGACCGCGGATAAATGAACAGGCTGTGATAAAATTCATGACTATGTGTTAAACCAGTTATGATCGGATCCGAGTAACGATTTCCATAACCCAGATAAGGGCCATTAGGATGAACAATGGGCATAATCCCATAACAACCTAAGTAAGAAATTCTTTCGTCTTCGAACTCCGGCCAGTAGAACAGTGGGCATCGGTTGTACAATACGGAATCGATGAGGTTTGAAAACTGCTTGTTCTTTTTGAACACCGGGTGTGGAAATAAATTTTTCCGTGCCCAGAGACGATAGGATTTAAAGTCCGTGAATACAGGAACTTTTTGCATGAACTGCTTTGGCAATGCCATATATTTTTCCTCCCGAAAAATGAAAATGAAATCTTTAAACTTCTTAAGTTCCCAATAGGTACTATTATAGAAGTTAACATGAGATTATATCACTTTTAGGTGATTTTGTCAATAAGTAAAATGGCTTATATAAAAGATAAATTAATAAATTAGCAAATAAAAAACTGCTTCAACTAGATGAAAGATTTCAAATAATTGAAGCAGTGTAAATTTAAGCTGGGACGTTCACTGGAATTGTGTCCAAGTTCTCGAGCCAAATCTTAACTTCTGCATCAGATGGCATTCGCCAGTCCCCTCGCGGAGACAAACTCACCAAGCCGATCTTTACTCCATCAGGAACGCAATTGCGCTTGTACTGATTGGCGAAAAATCGCTTGATAAAGACTATCTCGAACTTCGTAATCTCGGCCAAAGTACGTTCTGGTAACTTCTTTTCTGGATTTGCTCTGAACGCATCCAGAGCCAGACGAGCAATTGTGACAGGTTGCAATCCAAACCTTACAAAATGATGAAGATAGAAGTCAATCAATTCGTAAGGACCGATTATGTCTTCGGTCTTTTGTTTAAGAGCTCCACGTTTACCGAGACGTTTCAGTTCGGCAGAAATGGCCCTCCTGGCAATACTTAGCAAAATCTTTTTGACAGGTAAATCTTTGCCAAAAATTTCTTTTGCTGCCCACCGAATCAGGTAAGTTACCCAAGTCTTCGGCACGCCACTATTAGGATTATAGTGACTGGCATGATCACCGTACATAGTGCAATAACCTTCGGCTGATTCCGAAAGATCACCAGTACCTAAATCAAGCGCCTTGTTTTCGGCAGCCATGGATAACTCCAGTTTCTTTCTCGACCAAGCCTGCACATTTTCGAAGGTTGTGTCATCAACATTCATATCATGCTTGATGGCTTCAAAAACTGGCTCAGCCATAGGTAGAATAGAGATATCTTGCCATGTAATTCCCAAGGTCTCCATCAAGCCCATAGCATCGGCTTTACTACCCTTGGTAGTGCCGTAGCCAGGCATCGTTAAGCCGATGATATTAGTTCGTGGCAAACCCAGCAAATCAATAGCATGGACAGCAACCAACAATGACAAAGTTGAATCTTGACCACCAGAAACACCGACCACAATATTGCGATGATCCTCCGGTAACGTCAAAAGCCGTCTTGCCAAGCTAGACGCTTGCATGTTGAATGTCTGCCAGCAACGCTTATTGCGCAACTCAGGGTCATCAGGTACAAACGGACGTCTTTCTATAGGGTCGATAAACGAGTCGAAGACTTTTGACTTGGTCGTTCCTAGTTTCCCTTTAAAAACCACCCGCCTGAACTTTACCAGATAATCGTACATATCATCTGCATTCTGACTAAATGAAGTCTGCCGTTGCCGTTCCGAAGAAAGCAGCTGCAAATTCACATCAGCCAAAATGTACGAGCCATTCATCTCAAAAGCTTTGTTGCGTTTAACAACCTCGCCTCGATTAGAAATGAAGGAATGGCCGTCCCACGCCAAATCCGAAGTTGATTCTCCAAACCCAGCGGCAGTATATTGATACACGCAGTTCCATCGCATTGAATCGACCGAGAACATGTTCTCCCGTGCCGTATCTTTGTCGATCGTGATATTCGAAGCCGAAACATTGTTGACCACAGTTGCTCCAGCCGAAACAGCAAACGCGCTTGGTGGTAACTGCACCCAACCATCCTCACATATTTGAGTATGCAAAACAAAATTTGGTACAGTCTCTGACTCGACCAGAACATTGACTCCAAACGGAATATCTTGTTGATTCAGTAAGTTAACTGTATCAAAGAATTTCTTCGAACCGCGGGCAAAGTGCCGGCCTTCATAGAACTCACGATAATTAGGAGGGTAAAGCTTTGGCGTGATTGCCAGTATCTTACCTTGATAAAATGTGATAGCACAATTGAAAATCGAATGATTAAATATCAAAGGAGCACCAATTGTAATAACCACATTCATCTTGGAAGTTCCCTTAAGAATGTATTCGACCGCCTCCAGATTAGCAGCCTGCAAGGTTTGATCGAAGAACAAATCTTGCACACTATAACCTGAGGCACCTAACTCTGGGCAAACAATATTACAAGCACCTTCGTTATAAGCCAAGGTGATTAACCGACAGTGTTCAATGGCATTAGCCATTGGATTAGCCAAGAAGACTTTTGGCACAATATTCGCCACCCGGAAAAATCCGTGATTGCGAATGTCCATAAACTTCTTAACATCAGAAGGAGTGAATTGCTTCACTCCTTGTGTTACTTGAACTTTCATTTTATTACTCCTAGCACTGTTGCTTACTCTAAAATCTGTGAGATGATTCCACAAAATATCGGTGACACATCCTCGGCATGAATCTTGTCCGAAAATGGAATAATCGGATCTTGGCTCATGGGGTGAGAATTAGTCGTTACTATTTTCTTTAGCGGAGATTTGTCTAGTAATTCTGCAACTTCGATATTATCGAATGCACAATGACTCAACACTGCACTAACAGATTTGGCTCCATTATCAAGATATGCCTGAGAAGCATTCATTAAGGTGCCGCCACTGCGGGTCATGTCATCATAAATGATAACATCCTTACCCATCACATCCCCGATCACTGCATAGACCTCTGTGTTGTCCTCAAAGCGAGTTTTATCAACAAAGGCCATCTTAGTTCCAAACTTTTTAGCATAAGCCTTAACCCAATTAGGACGACCTAAATCCGCAGAGGCGAATATTAGATTGTCAAAATCTGGTTGAATAATATCTGTTATGCCTTTAGTTAAAGTTGGCTCTGCATATAATTCAAATCTTACAGTATCTCCTTCAAAAAAATGAATTGTCGAAGATACATGAAGATCCATCAACAAGAAGTAATTACGACTTGCTCGCGGGATTGATGAGAACTTTCTCATTTGCGTCTTTAAGCTAACGATCTCGTTCGGCTTAACCGCACGTTCCATTGTTGAGTAACCCAAGAAAGGCACAACGAATATTCGTTGTTCTGAACCCAACATGGACAATGCACAACCGAATCTATACAAAGACTCGATACTCTCATCAGTGTCAGTTGCAGTTACGATGATTACGTCACGCTTCAGAAAATAAAACCGATTATCCTCCAGAAAACGATGATATAATTCACCGCCTGGAAAATACTTAGATTTGATTTCCAAAATAGGAATACCTGACTGTTTACTAATAAGCTCGGCAAAATAGCGCGAACCTTGAGTGGTAACAATAACTGGTTCTTTTTTCATATTTCCTCCTGAAAATGTATAAAGATCTAAAATCTCGATTCAACCACCAAAATAATTTAGTAGCTAAAATAAGATATGGTGGAATGCGTAGTATTTAAACTACGCAAACCACCATTATGATTTACGACCAATTAAAAATTAATCGCAAATCTCAATTATGTACATGCTAATTATCAAACTAGTAAGTTGGCGCTACGAAGAATTTTTCGTGATAACCCACTTCTCGCTTAACTTTTTCGATGTCTGC
>CAYQJW010000002.1:26023-27588 GCA_964418025.1 uncultured Candidatus Saccharibacteria bacterium
GCAGCTTGCTCCGGAGTAATAATGTACTGATTAAAGTAATCAGAACTATACGTATCCGACAAAGCAATGTACAAACCAGGACCAAACTCTGATTCCCAGTCTGTTAAAGCCTGTTTTTGAGAAACCATCAAGCTATCGAACAAGACACGGTAAACCATCATGATCTCGTGAGCGTTAGTACCCATAGCCATAACATTGTGCTTATAAGCCAGGAATACGTTCGATGTCCCCCTGAATACATCATCGGGGAATATTTCGGAGAGCACTTCGACAATATAATCTTGCCAAAATGGAAAAGCAGCACGACGAGTGGAAAAATCTGAGAACGAAATTGGGATACCCGCCGCTATTGCAGCCTGCAATTTTTTTATCTTCTCCTGAAGCTTTAGAATTGCTTTTGCGAATATTGCATCGATTTCGAATTGAGAATAACCCTTTAACAGGTTTCGCATGTAAAGTGATGTAACAATTGTGAGCATATAAATCTCCCAATTCATTACATCAGCCCATGGCCCAATCGAACCCAATCTAAGCTGTCCATCTTTTCTCTTCTCAAGATAGTACTGCGGCAGCTTCATTTTATGTTCATAGAAATCCAAATAGTCTTCCTCGAACATCTTATTTCCATACTCGTTAGTTCCTCGCAAAGCCTTGACCTTAGAATTTTCGGGGTCAAGGGTCATAACATGATCCAACTGTTCTTTTAACTCACCGATATCAATATGCTCAGCAAGGAGCACTTCGGTACTACGGTTAGTCATTTCGTATTGAACAATTGTGTTTGGGTGTTTGTGATAAATCATTTGACCCATCGGGAATTTATAAAAGTCCGTCTGGAACAACGAGTCAATTATTGGTTCACCTTTTTTTGGAATTCTAAACATAACTACCTCCCCACCTTATTCTGTAAGAACCACAGAACTAAGGTCATGACGCGAACGTCATCATAAGTCATATTACGTAACTCTTCGAGTGTAACGAGTCGCCGAGTAATTTTTTCATTTTCATCAGCAAGTCCGAATACTCTATCCGGCTCTAACTGGTTAGAATGAATTCTTGCAAAAGCCAAATAGCTTCGCTCGGTAATTATTCCTGGTGACAAACCCAAAGGTTGACCATGATTCAAAAACTCAATTTGCTCACCTGAGATATCGGCACCGCATTCTTCGCGGGCTTCTTGCACAGCAAGCTCCATTGGAGTTTGATTGTTATCAAAACGACCAGCGACCAAACCCAAAATTTTACCTGTGGGATTTTCTTCTGTTCGCATTGCCAAGCGCTCTTCGACAAGCAAAACAAATTTGTTCTGATCTTCGATATGAATGAGCAGAGCTAACGAATCAGTGCACTCAACCACTTCATGATTGGTATCTGGGTTTAACCAGATTTGTGAAAAACGAGTTTTTGCGGACTTAATTAAGCCTGTTGTATTTAACATGTACAATTCCTCCTGTATAAACAATGAAAATAACTTTGGTTCAAAGCTAGCAAAGCTAAAATTGAACCAAGAGAGTAACATCCAAATTCACTTAGATGCTAGTCTCTGAACTAAAAATTGTACTTAA
>CAYQJW010000003.1:0-6459 GCA_964418025.1 uncultured Candidatus Saccharibacteria bacterium
GCACCCGCTCAGTAGTGAGCAATCTTTTCTTACAGAGAGCAAGGTAAAACTTGCTCTCTTTTTTCTTTTTTATAAAAAATAGTGGTATAATTAAAACAACTTTAAATTGTTAATTCGAAACAAAAATATGGCTAAAGCCGAAATGGCTCGTCAACCAGATCAAGGCCCAGAACAGGGAATTGACTGGTCGGAAACACTCAAAACCAGTGTAGATGATGCTAAAAATAGAGCACGACCACGAGGCCGTGATGTTGATTTTGCTATTCAACAGAATGATATGCGTGAAGATAACTTAAGACAAAGCCCTCCAGATACCTCTGATAAAAAGGAGTTTATTAGACGCGAAAATGCAAAGATCGAGGCTCGTTCTAAATCTAGACCAGAAAAAGCTCGGGATAATCAAGTTGGTAAGGGTAAAGATGAACTTAAAAAGAATGAAGTAATTCTTCAACCTGTGGCTCCGGCAGAGAAGCTAAAAGCTGCAGTTAATCAAGAAAAAGCCGCACAGAAACAGCAGCCAGAAAAACAGCCGGAAAAACAGATAGCCCAGCAAGAACAAAAAGCAGCCCAAGAAACTACTAAAGTTGTAGAAAGCGTTGTTCAGGAAAGCACTAAAGAGATGTCCGCTGAAGTGGATAAGGCTCTTGCTGCTCATGCAATTAGTCCAGAACATGCCCAACAGGCCAAAGCAGTTATCAACAATGAACAGGTAAAGCAAGGTGTTTTTTCTAGAGCTTTTGGTGCTGTAAAGGACAAAGCAGTGGGTGTAAAAGAATGGTTTGCAGATAGTCCTAGGTTAACTTCACTTTTAGTTGGTGCGGGTACTGGTATGGGTGTTCGCTATGCTGTTAAGGCTGGTTTTATTGCTGCCTTTGGAGCAAACTTACCTTGGTTAGTCGCTGCAGGTGCCACAGCAGGTGGTTTACTAGAAGGTGGACGTTCGTTTTGGCGTGAATCAAAATCCTATCAATCCAAAGAGATTATGGATAGGTTTAGAGGTGCGGATTATCTAGAAAAAGCAGCCATGCTTTCTAAACTTGAGGAAGCATACAAAACGCAAAGATTTGATGCATCACCAGAAGGTTATCAAGAAATTGGTACCGCTTTGGCTCATGCCCGAACAGAAATGCAACTTGAATTAGACAAAAAAGATGGCAAGTTAGCTAATCATTCTGAACGAGATAAAATTCAATATATTTTAAATTTATCACAAGGTATTAAGGGTGAAATTCATAAAGATAATCGAGGCAAGGAAGCTAGAAAGCTTATCCGTGACATCGAAAAGAGCTTAGAATACAAGCGTGATTTTAAAGGTGTCTTACAGAACAAAAAGATGGTTGTTGCAAAAGCAGCCTTAAAAGGTGCGGCCTATGGTGGCTTAGGTTCATTAATCGGTGGAGCAGTTTCGAATTATTTCTTTGAAAGTGGAACAACTCAAACTGTCAGCCATGTTGTCGAAAACAGACCTACAGTATCAGATCAATTTACCAAACATTTAGATCATCGCGGTTTAACCGGTGGTGCCCGTGATTCTTTGCATGATTTGATCGAAGAGCAAAGAGGTATTGACCCTAATTTTGCGGAAGGAGTCACTGTAGAGCAACTGGTTTATGCAGAGGATACTTTAGCCAAAGAGGCTTTGAAAAATGGCGTTAAGTCTGGGGTTTCCGAGCATACATGGACACATGATGAGTTGATGAGAGCCTTAGAAAAATCTGGAGCGGTTGGAGATAGCTCTACACTTACACCATCAGGTGAAAGAAATATCGAAAGATTAATTTCACATCGCCCTCATTTCTTATCAGATGCCACTAGAGAGAAAATGCTTGATTTCACACCTAAAGATTTTAGTGTGGTAGTTGAGCAAATTACTTCTCAGCCAGAAAACATCGTCCTCTCTAACGAAGATTATGCAGCAATTATTGGCGTATTAACCTTAGTAGCGGCCTCAGAGGTTGCTAGTGCAGCAGATAGAAGAATTGCAAAGAATAGGCTCGAACAAATGCAAGCGAACCCACCAACTGGTCAGCCAGGAACTGGTACAGAAGCAGGTCCTCCTAATAATGTCGTATGGCCAACAGAAGGTGTTCTTACAGCAGAAGAAGCGCGTGTAGATAACAAAAAATTCCCTAATGGTCCGCCAGCATCACCATTTGATGGTAATGTAGAAACCACTCCTATTCCTAAACCAGAAGGTAGTCCTTTTGACGACGCTAAAAAGCAAAATCCAGAGTCGGCACCTAATAAAGTAGATAAGGTGGGTAAAGTTGTTGAAATTGAAGAAGATTCTGAAAATGTGGAAGCTCAGGCTGATGTTCAAGATTTACCTGGTGTAGAAATAATCAAAGACTCGGAAGTTACTCCAGATGCTATTGATCGTAAACTTAAGAGTGCAAAAGTTAACGCAGAAGTAGTGCCTTGGCCTTTAGAAAAGATTACCAATAAACAGAAGGGGCAAATTAACAGACTTACAGATTTGTATATTTCTTCGGCACGTAAGTTAAACGCCTTAAATATTACAAATAAGGTTGTCTTGAATTTTTATCCATCAGGCTCAAGAGAGTTAGATTTTAAGGACTCTGAGTTTACCGCGGGCATTCCTTTGAGCGACAAAAGTTATAACAAAAAGAGCTTCGAGAGTTTAGTAGATAGAATGATCGAAACTAAGATTTCCGAAAAGTTTGCTGAAATACAAAATAACTACGCTTTTCAAACAGAAATGCCTGACGTAGAAAACTCATCAGAAGGCCAGGCCACAGAACAGTACAAAGCTCTGGATAAATTCCAACGAAACATGGAAGCAATTGATGCAAAAGATTTAAAACGACTAACTTCTGGGCTTAAGAAAGTTACCATCAGTGACTATTCATTTATAGGAACTGATGAGATGGTATTGCCAATGTTCACTCGAGATAGCAGGGGATATCATTATAAATCTTTCAAACCAAATCAATTAAAGGGTATGTTAAAAGAGTATTCTAAAGATCGATTTGCTTTGAAGCCGATGGATTTGAGAGAGCAAAATGATAAATATCCAAATATTGGAGCAGACAAAAACTTTTACGATAATATCGAGGATGCCGACAGAAACAAAACAGAAGAATTGGTATACAGTGTTATTGAAAATGAATTCAAAGATGGTTTTCCTGCAAACGTGAAAGTATTGTTTTCGGATCGATTCCAGTCAAAGCCTGGTGTATTATACATTGACATGACCAAGTTTGACCAAGCATATATTAGTCGTCAGCTTCACCAAGGGTTACGCCGTTCTGCACCGGATCGCTTACAACGCACTCCTGGTCCTGTTAAAGAGCGCTTAAATCGGGTTTCACCTGATTATGGTAAGAGAAAAGTTTCAGATCAAGACAAAGCCATTGAAGCTAGTGTAGATAGAATAATTAGACCAGAAGATTGGGAGAAAAAAGAAACTGGACCTGCTAACTTAGACCAAATCCAAGAAGAAAATGACGAGGAGTTATTATACAGCTTATTGGAAGATATAGAGAAAAAGTATAGTGGTAAAATTCCAGATAAAATGCAGAAAAAGATTACTGGTTACTTAAATACTAATAATCTATCCGTTCAAGATCTTCTTGTAATGAATGAGTTGCCTAAGATTACCAGTGTTCTGCCAAATAAATTAAGGCAGTATGTTGCGGAAGAATCTTTTGCTCAATTAGAAAAAATGATTAACTCTGAGGAAGATTTAACTAATGAAGGCGTTAATTTAAAAAATCAGTTAGAAGAATTCATCAAAAAATAAGCCATGATAAAAGATACAATAGATAAGGTTCTAAAAGAGTTAAACGTCAACAATTTATCTGATGATGATAAGTTTGCTGTTATGGAGCAACTCACAGAGCACTTTAACAAAATTATTCTAGACACAGTACTTGCAAATCTTAATGATGAGCAACTAGTCGAATTTAAAAATATGGTTGATTTGGAAGATGCAGATAAAATGGAAGAGGGAATTGCTCTTATTGTAGCCAAAATTCCTGCAATAAACTTTAAAATCGAAGAAGCTATCAATAATGAAATCGCTCATATTAAAGAATCTAAAGCGATAATCGATCGATAGTTACTTTCTTTTTAAACATAGTTGTGGTATAGTTCTGGTAACTGTCTAGGACTGAATTTATTACGGAAACAGAAATCAAAATTTAAAAATCAAAGAAAACCAAAAACAAAATGGATAAATCAGCAAATTTTGCTTTGATCGTGCAAATGATCGAAGCTGCAGAAAAGAATATTCAATCGGCTAAGCATTTATTGCGCGAAATGGCCGGCGGGACTGTATCTAAATCTTCCACTAACTTTCTAGAAAAGGCTAGTGGTCTTGATGTTAGCCAAGGCGGCAAAATTGTCGAAGGTGTATTCGATGGGCAAAACATGATTGGTCCAGATAGTAAGCAGTATCCGGTTCCAGCTAACTACGCTTCAAAATCCAAATTAGTTGAAGGTGATGTACTTAAATTAACAATCGCAGATGACGGCTCGTTCATTTATAAGCAGATTGGCCCAGTTGAGCGTCGTAAATTGATTGGTGTTTTGATGCAAGATGAAAATGGTGATTATAAGGTTATCGCTGATGGAAAAACTTTTAGAGTTTTATTAGCTTCACTTACTTATTTTAAAGCTCAGGGTGGTGACGAAGTAACTATTGTTGTTCCTAATGAAGGTGATACTCAATGGGCTGCAGTAGAAAATGTAATCAAGCATTTAGGTGGCGATGGAAGTTCTGATGGGGAATTTAGTGCATCTGCTGGTCTGCAAGACCAAAAAGATGAAGACATGGAAGCAGAAGGCTTAACCTCCGGCGAAACAGAAGAATTTTAATTTTACTATTTTAATTAGGTAGATTTTATGGAAGGTCAGTTGCTTACGTTCAATCAAAAATTAACTCAATTGCTGGCCAATAAACCAGTTATTTTGCAAATTCTAAAATTTGCCGCCATAGGGGCTTTAAACACAGCCTTAGATTTTATTATTTTAAATTATGTTACCAAAGCATTTGGTGTGGAATCAGGGCTTAACCTAGGCCTTTTAAACGTCATCAGTTTTAGTGCAGCAATGATTCAGAGCTACTTATGGAACAGAGCATGGACCTTTGCAGCATCTAATTCTTCTCCATTATCTAACCTGTTTCGATTGATAGTTGTTGGTGGTTTGGGGTTTGTTAGCTTTTTATTAGTGGTTATAGGCGGAATTTACAGCGTAGTTGATACTTATTACTTATTCATTTTAATAGTCTTCTTAATTGCAGAAATATTGATTTGGTACGGTTTTGATCTTAATTTAGGGGGTGATTCTAGTGTTGGAGTAGGCCATCAGTTTGGAATATTCATGATTGTTAGTTTAATTGGGCTTTTGATTAATAGCGGAATTGTAGTTGTTGCGTCCATGGCTCTTGCACCAACACTTTCTAATCTCATTAATGTAGATTCTGTGAAGAATGTGGCTAAAATCTTGGCTACAATGGTTTCGTTGATTTGGAATTTCGTAGGTTACAAGCTATTTGTGTTTAAGAAATAATTTTTGTAAAAGCAGCATATTTAAGCTCATTTTTACTGGCGTATAGCCAGTTTTTTTATGGTATAATATAAGGAGCAAAGATAGTGATTTATCGAGCAAAACACTAGCAAATCTGGTATCAAAATAAATTAGAAACAAATTTAAATGGCAGTATTTTACCAAACATATCGACCCCAAAATTTTTTGGAAGTCATTGGCCAAGAGGCGATAGTTAAAACCCTTCAACAGGCTGTTGCAAGCGGGAAGATTGGTCATGCTTATTTGTTTACCGGTAGTCGTGGTATCGGAAAAACTACACTAGCAAGGATACTGGCTAAGGCTGCAAACTGTAATACTCTTAAAGATGGTAATCCTTGCGGAACTTGTGATATTTGTTTGAATATCTCTAATGGTTCTTTCTTGGATGTAATAGAAATTGACGCCGCTTCTCATACTGGTGTAGATAACATCCGAGAACTCATCGAACATATTAGATTCCAACCTTCGCAGGGTCGAACTAAAGTTTTTGTGATAGATGAAGTACACATGCTTTCAAAAGCTGCTTTTAATGCTTTGCTAAAAACTTTGGAAGAACCACCATCACATGTCTTGTTCATCTTAGCTACTACGGATATAGAAAAAGTTCCTGATACGATTATTTCTCGAACTCAGCGATTTGATTTTAGAAAGATTACTACCGATCAAATTAAAAAAGCTTTACAGCAAATTGTTAAAGTCGAAAAATTATCTCTACCAGAGGAAGCTATTGATGTCATTGTCGAAAATAGTGAAGGTGGTTTGCGAGACGCTCTGTCTCAGCTATCGTTAGCTGCTCATTTGGATAGCTCTGCAAAGGCAGAAGACATTCATTTGTTGTTAGGAACAACATCTCGATCATCTGTATTGGAGTTGTTGAATTTAATTTCCGAAGGTAAGACTTATGAG
>CAYQJW010000003.1:6559-12373 GCA_964418025.1 uncultured Candidatus Saccharibacteria bacterium
TAAAATGTTTACTAACCCAGAACAAAAAAATAAAAAAATTACTTTTGCAGTGATCGCGATGGCGGTTGTTGCTTTGGCCGTGGTCACTATATGGCAGCCAGGGGAGTTAAGCTTTAGGGATAAAACAGATTACAATGCTGAGGCACAAAGAGCTGAAGCTGAATTAGCTCAGTACAAAGCTTTCTTGGCGGAACTTGAGCCAAATTACGAAGCTAGTCAGCAGTTGCTAAAAAAGATTGCTAGTGCCGATGTAGTTCGTGCAGAAGTTGAACAGACTTTACAGACTAAGCAGAAGATTGTTGTTCCACAAATTGCCAATTCAGAATTAAATATCAGCGATCGTAAAGACAAAGACTTTGTTTTAAATTATTTGAACACAGTTAGTTCCATGGTGGCTAATTATAAAAATGCAGTCCAACCTGGAACTAATGATTTATTTGTAGATAATGCCAACTCTTCAAGCTTAGCTAGGGCTAAGTCAGATACCGATAGATTGTTAGCAAGCTTACGCGGTGTGTCTGTGCCAGCCAGTTTAGTAGAATTACACAAAGCTAATATTGTTTCTTTTCAAAAGTACGGACAAATTTTTAATGATGCAGAAAGTTATAGCGAAGGAAGTAATATCGATCCATGGCCAAGTTTCTACCAAAGTTACGCTGTAATTGATAATCGATTAGCTGTAGTAAGTAACGAATTAACAAAAGTAGGAAATCAGTTTGCGTTAGCCGAAGAGTTAGAGCGCGCAACAGGACCACCGTTTATTAAAGTGGCTCAAGCTCAATTAGGTGGTGTGGTGGTGGTCTCTACAGATTTAAAGCGTGATATTTTGGAAGGCATTAAAGAAGGTTTGGCTAAGTCTTTTGCAAACTTTTCTATGAAAATGCTAGATAAATTAGTTTCTCATATCGAAAAAAGTTTTGCTATCGCTAGCCAACTTTACTATTCCAATGAGCTCGGCAGGTTTTACTCTGTTGAGTATATGAAGAAATTTGTTTCTGACCCGCTTGATCAAAGTATTATCCAAAAGTTTTTACCTGAATACTTTTGTATCGCACCAAACAAAAAAGATTTGAATAAAATCTTTGTGGCTAAGGCCGCAGAAAATGTGGGTAATGATATAACTATTAATCCTAATGATCCAGACTTTGTTGAAAAGCTAGCACGGTTGGGAAGTGATGAAAAAAACTATCCACAATGGTGGGAGGGTTATTATCAAGGTTTAGCGGCACAAACTAAGGCCGAAGCCGAAAGCGCTTCTACTAAAGAAGTTTTGAGTCCTGGAGTAAAAACTGGAAGAGATATAATTTCTAATCAAGTCAACAAAACTGTTTCGGCAATTTTCAGTGTTCAAGAAGCGGCAATTTCTGGAGCAATTAACTTAGGAACCAATAACACAGGTAGTCCTGTGAGCCAGTTAGTTTCTGGTGTAGTAGAAGGCTTGGTTAATAAATTTGTGTTTACTCCAATTAGTGGTGGAGCCTCTGGTGGTGGTGGGATCGGCGTTATTCAAGAAAAAAATGTTTGTTTACAGACTCAAGAGATTAAGCCTTTAATTCCATTGCCTTCATCGGAATACGAAACACCTACAGGAACAACCACAACCCCAGTTACATCACCACCGTTTGTACCGCGTAATTAAGAATAATTTTAAATTGATCATGAAAGATTTAGAAACTCAACAATTAAATAATAATTCAGAAATCACCAGTCAAAAATTTGGTATTGTTGTGTTGGCTTTGGTGTTTGGTATTGTTGGAGGATTGTACGGTTCACTAGATTTAGCTCGTCGACCATTTTTCCAAAAGATATTTGGAGGAAATAATTTAACTAATTCAGGATACACTCAAAATTTAGTTTTAAACGAACAATCAGCTACAACCGATGTCGTAAAAAAAGCTGGTCCAGCAGTGGTCTCGATAGTAGTTTCCAAAGATATCAGTCAATCACAACAATTTAGGTTTGACCCTTTTAACTTTTTTGGCCAGATGCCCAATCAAAATTTACCTAAAACACCAAATGTTCAACAGGTGGGAGCAGGGAGTGGGTTTTTTGTTAGCAGTGACGGTATGATTATGACAAATAAGCATGTGGTCAGTGATACATCTGCAAAGTATTCCGTCATTACAAACGATGGAAAATCTTATGAGGCCCAAGTATTATCCTTAGACCCAGCTAATGATATCGCTATCATAAAAATTGATATTAAAGATGCGCCATTCTTAGAATTTGCAGACTCTAGTCAATTGCAGTTAGGTCAGCATGTTATAGCCATCGGAAATTCTTTAGGCCAATATCAAAACACTGTAACTAGTGGAATTATCTCCGGCATTGGTAGAAGTATTACAGCGGGTGGAGCAGGGGAATTGGAGCAGTTGGATGGTGTAATCCAAACCGATGCTGCGATTAACTCTGGTAATTCTGGTGGGCCTTTACTTGATCTTTCTGGAAGAATTGTAGGTATCAACACCGCCGTTGACCAGCAGGGTCAATCTATTGGTTTTGCTTTGCCTTCTAATGATGTAAAAATTGCTCTTGAGAGTTACAGGAAAGACGGTAAGATTACCCGGCCATATTTAGGAGTTAGGTACTTTATGATTACCGATGTAATAGCAAAAGCAGAAAAATTACCTAAAGACTATGGTGCATTTATAATTGGTGGTAACAATGCAGACGTCGCTGTTGTCCCTGGTAGTCCTGCAGAACAAGCAGGTCTCAAAGAAAATGACATTATTTTAGAAATCGAAGGGAGTAAATTAACTGATAATTATTCTTTGTCTAGAGCAATGAAGAAGCATCGACCTAATGATCAGGTTAGTATGAAAATTTTAAGAGACGGTGAAGAAAAAAATGTAACAGTAACCTTAGGCGAAACTAAATGAAGATACTAGGAATAGATTATGGTACTAAACGAATTGGCTTAGCTATTTCGGATGAAACTCACACACTGGCTAGGGAATATGCGATTTGGCCAGCAGTAGAGGTTGATGATGAGTTTTGGAAAAAACTCGCGGAGCTAATAGAAACCGAAGATATAGAAAAAATCGTTCTAGGAATGCCTCTGAATATGTCTGGTGAGTCAACTCAAAAATCTGAAGAGGTACAAAAGTTTAACCAAGTATTGCAACAGCAGGTGAGTGTACCAGTAGAGCTGGTTGACGAAAGACTCTCCAGCGTGATGGCCGAGAACTTGTCTGGGCAAATGTCTGGCCAGCATCAGCAAATAGACAGTTTAGCCGCTCAAATCTTCTTACAAAATTATTTAAACCAAAATAAAAAATAACAATGTCACAATTTAGACGCAATCCAATCAATAAGCAGTGGGTATTAATTGCCCCAGGTCGTGGCAAGCGACCTGAGGATTTTCGAACGTACAGTGTAAGTTATGGTCTTCCAGAACTTGATCCGACTTGTATTTTTTGTCCTGGAAATGAAGGCAAAAACCCGGACTTGCCATCTGATTCCAGTCGAACTCCAAATAATAAAGATTGGCAATTGCGTGTGATTCCTAATAAGTTCCAGTCGTTGGAGCAGACTAAAGTTTATAGCAATAAGGATTTTTACGAATCTCGCTCTGGTTATGGTGATCACGAAGTGATTATCACTCGCAAGCATAATGAACCACCGGCTTTGCAATCCGCAGTGCTAGTTCAACAAAGCTTAAAATTATTTCAGGATCGAATTAAAGAAATTCAAAAAGACCCAGAAATAAATTATGTTCAAATATTCCACAATCATGGACGTGATGCTGGGGCATCGTTAGTTCATCCTCATTATCAAATTTTAGCGACTCCAATGGTCCCTCCTCATGTGCACGAGGAACTTCGAGGTTGCTATCATCATTATCAAGAAACAGGTAAGTGTTTGTATTGCGAGATCGTCAAAGAAGAGCTTAAGCATAAAGATCGAATCGTATACGAAGATGATTATTTTGTAGTCATGTCTGCTTATGCATCTCGCAGTCCGTTTGAAACTTGGATTTTGCCGAAACGTCATCATTCCAGATTCGAAACAACTTCTGATGTGGAATTACTCCACTTAGCACATGTTTTAAAAAAAGTACTAGGTACATTATATGTAAAGCTGTCTGATCCTCCTTTGAATTACTATATTCATACCATGCCTCGTTCGAGTGATAAGCATTTAGTGCATGAAGAGAAAAGTTATCACTGGCATTTAACAGTATTCCCACGTTTAACTATTTGGGCAGGATTTGAATATGGTACAGGTATTCCTGTAAACCCTATGCCTCCAGAAGAGACGGCTAAGTTTTTAAGAGGGGATGCAAATCTTGGGGGATCTAACTAATGTCAAAAATAATTATTGCTAACTGGAAGTTGAATCCTATGACGGCTCGCGAGGCTACAGATTTAGCAAGAAAAATTGATGTAGTTTCTAAATACGAAGTTGTACTATGCCCGCCAACTCCATTTTTGGGAGTGGTTGAATATATGCACAAGGGCGCTCAGGATGTCAGTCCTCAAATTAAAGGACCTTACACTGGTCAAATTTCTAGTGCTAACCTGGCTAGTTTAGGTGTAACTTATTGTATAGTTGGTCATAGTGAAAGAAGAGCTTTAGGTGAAACTGACACAGAAATTAACGAAAAAATTCATGCTTTGCTAGATTATAAAATTACTCCAATTTTATGTGTGGGCTATGGAACAGCAGTGAATCAGGATGAACTAGAAGTTACTGATGTATTAGCTTCTCAACTTCGACAAGATTTAGATGAAGTTGATGCCAAAAAAGTTATTGTTGCTTACGAACCAGTCTGGGCAATTGGTTCTGGAAGACCTGCTACACCAGATCACGCCGAGCAAATTGCCTTGTATATCAGTACAAAGTTTGGAGTACGCTCTGTGATATACGGTGGCAGTGTAAATAGCACTAACAGCGCTAACTTTTTAAGTCAGCATAATGTTGGTGGTTTGTTGGTTGGTGGAGCGTCATTGCTTGCCGACGATTTTAATAAAATTATTCAATCATAACGCGGCCCTGCCGCAATACAAAAATGATTTACATTGGCGCCGATCACGGCGGATACAAATTAAAAGAGCAACTTAAAAAGTTCTTGTCTAAGCAAGGTGCTGGTAAAGACAATGGGCAAAAGTTAGAATTTAAAGACCTTGGCGCAAGTAAGTATAAAGATGGGGATGATTATCCAGATTATGCTGCCAGAGTAGCTAAGCAGGTTTCCACAAACCCTTTGGCTAATTTAGGAATTTTAATTTGCCGTAGCGGGCAAGGTGTATGCATTGTGGCTAATAAGTTTAAAGGTGTGCGAGCAGTTTTAGTATGGAACGAGTTGGAAGCTAAGATGAGCAGAAATGATGACATGAGTAATATATTATGTTTGCCCAGTGATTACATAAACTCAAAGATGGCCGAGAAGATTGTTAAGGCGTGGCTCGAGACTCCATTTTCGACGGAGCAGAGACATATGCGACGCGTGAAGAAGATTAGTGCTTTAGAAAATAATTAGAGAATTTAATGCTTATCCCAGCAATATTAGAAAATAATAAAAAGAAATATTTAGAAAATCTAAAAGCAGTTTTAGCTTTGAAGAATATCAAGTCTATTCAGATCGATTTTGCTGATGGGGAATTTGTTGCCACTAAAACTTTGCCAATCGCCGATATAGAGCTTCCAACAAGGTCTAAAATTTTGTTCGAAGCACATTTGATGATTAAAGAACCTAAAGATTTTGTTTTGTATCAAAAAGCTGGGTTTAAAAAAATTATTATTCATTACGAAGCTTTTAAAAGCGAACTTGACTTAGAAGCAGCTATAGAAGAAATAAAAAAGTTAAAAATG
>CAYQJW010000003.1:12473-27323 GCA_964418025.1 uncultured Candidatus Saccharibacteria bacterium
GTGCTTATGGAGGCTTTAAAATAATGTCAAAACTTTCATCAACAGATTTACAGCTTACCGCTAATAAAATTCGAGAAGATATTATCAGTATGTTAGTGGAGGCGGGGAGTGGTCACAGCGCCGGACCTTTAGGTATGGCTGATGTTTTCACTGCTTTATATTTTGAAGTCATGAATATTAATCCTCACGACCCTAATTGGGAAGAACGTGATTGGTTAATTTTATCGTGTGGTCATATTTGTCCAGTGTTGTACGCAACAATGTCTGAACGTGGCTATTTTCCAGCATCAGAGTTAAAATCGCTTCGCAAGCTTGGTACTCGTTTGCAAGGACACCCTCATAACTTATCTTTACCTGGGGTAGAAACAACTAGCGGTCCATTAGCACAGGGAGCATCTCAGGCTGTGGGTGTAGCTTTAGCAATGCGGATGAGTGGTAAAAAGAATCGTGTTTATTTGGTGATGTCGGATGGTGAGCAAAATGAAGGTCAGATTTGGGAAGCAGTTATGTTGGCCGGTAAAGAAAAACTTCATAATCTTACTGCTATTATAGACCGCAATAATATTCAAATTGATGGTTACACTGAAGATGTTATGCCTTTGGACAACTTGAAGGCAAAGTATGAAGCCTTTAATTGGCACGTCATAGAAGTTGACGGGCATAATATTCAAGCTGTGATTAATGCCTATCGAGAAGCGGAGGCAGTCTACGAAAAACCAACAGTCATTATTGCTCATACAATCCCAGGGAAGGGCGTAGACTTTATGGAAGGTAAGTTTGAATGGCATGGTAAACCACCAAAAGCAGATGAAGCCAAATTAGCTTTGCAGGAACTGCGTACATTGCAAGGAAAAATTAAAAGCGAACATGAATAATAATGTTTAACCAAACGCAAAAACTTAATCCAAAACTTAGCGTGATGAGCGCAAGCGATCTGGACAATCTAATAGAGCAAAAACCGACCCGGGATGGTTTTGGCGAAGCTTTGTTGCGACTAGGTGAGCAAGATGAACGGATCGTTGTTCTGACTGGTGACTTAAAAGAAAGCACCCGTGTGCAAGCTTTTGCAGATAAATTTCCTGATAGATTTGTAGAATGTGGAGTAGCAGAGCAAAATATGATGGGTGTGGCAGCAGGACTAGCCTTAGCCGGAAAAGTCCCTTTTGCTGCTAGTTACGCTACATTTAGCCCTGGTCGTAATTGGGATCAATTCCGAGTCTCGGTATGTTATAGCAAGGCTAATGTGAAGGTGATAGGCGCTCACACAGGGGTTTCTGTGGGCCCTGATGGGGCAACTCATCAAGCTCTGGAGGATATTGCTATTACCCGAGTACTTCCAAATTTAACAGTACTGCAACCAATCGACGCCATCGAAGCTTCAAAAGCAGTCGTCGCGATGAGTGATATAGATGGACCTGTGTATATTCGATTAACAAGAGAGAAGAGTCCAGTCATTACAACTCAAGATTCTCCATTCGAAATTGGAAAAGCAAACATATTAAGAGATGGTACTGATGTGGCGATAATAGGATGTGGTCCGATACTGTATAATGCTATAAAGGCTGCAATCGAATTAGAGAAACAAAATATTAGTGTCTTGATTATCAACAACCATACTATCAAGCCAATCGATAAAAATACGATTTTGTGGGCAGCTAAGTTAACTAAGGCAGTTGTGACAGTGGAAGAGCATCAGATTGATGGTGGTTTAGGAGGTGCGGTTGCAGAGGTATTGGCAAGAAATTATCCAGTGCCTGTTGAGATGGTGGGAATGCCGAATACGTTTGGCGAGAGTGGAACTCCAGAAGAATTATTCGAAAAATATGGCATGGGTGTGCAGTCTATAGTTAAGTCAATAAAAAAAGTGATATCCAGAAAACAAAGTTAAAGAAATTATTAAAATAAATTATGCCGAAAACCAAATTTGATTTAATCGCCATTGGCGATCCTACTATTGATACTTTTTTGTTGGTTGATGATATCGAAGTAAAAAAAATTAATGGGCAACTCAAAGCTCTTATAAGCTGGGGTGATAAACTGCCAGTGCAGCAATTTTATCGTACAGTTGCAGGGAACGCCGCCAACAACGCAGTAGGCAGTAGTAGATTGGGGTTAAAGACAGCTTTTTATACTGTCCTCGCCCATGATGCAGGTGGAAGAGAGATTATTCACAAAATGCAAAAGGAAAAAGTTGTTACAGATTATATTGTCATCGACGATAAGCACCCAACTAACGCATCCACAGTACTAAGTCATAATGGTGAACGGACTATATTTGTATACCATGAACATCGTAAGTATGTTTTACCAAAATTGGCACCAGCAAAATGGGTTTATTTAACAAGCTTAGGTGTTGGATTCGAAAAAATTTATAAAGACTTGGCCAATTATATAGATAAGAATAAAGTCGAGTTAGCTTTTAACCCTGGAACATTTCAACTTCGCAAGGGACCCAAGTTTAATAAATTAATGCTCGAGAGAACTTCTGTATTGTCTGTAAATAAAGAAGAAGCACAAAGTTGGGTTGGTAATAGTGAAGACATCGAAGTTTTAGCAAAAAAATTACAGAAACTAGGACCAAAGTGTGTAGTAATTACTGATGGCCGTAAAGGTGCTTATAGTTATAGTGACGAAGGTTATTTTTACATAGCAGAATTTCCTGGCCCTCGCATTGATGCAACAGGGGCAGGTGATAGTTTTACCACTGCTTATGTTGCAGCTTTGGCTAGTGGGCAATCCCATAAAGCAGCGTTACGATGGGGTCCTGTGAATGCTGCTAGTGTTGTAAATAAAATCGGTCCACAGGAAGGTCTGCTCACCAATAAAGAATTAGCAGGGAAACTCTCTAGAAGTAAAAGTTATCAAGCTGTAGAAATGAAAGATGAAAAAATTAAATCTAAGATTGCAGCTATGGTAGGAAAGATGAAAGATTAAAATGTTAGTCCATATCAAAGAACTCTTTAATACAGAAGTTAGGGGAAAGTTTGCTTACCCAGCATTTAATACTATGAATCTCGAAATAACTCGAGGTATTATTGAAGCTGCCGAAGAGTTAAATACTCCAATTATAATAGAGACAAGTGAAGGAGCTATTAAGTATGCTGGTCTTGAGCCTATGTTCGAAATAATCGCCAGTCTAGCAATAAAAGCCAAAATTCCAGTGGCCTTACATATGGATCATGGTAAAGATATGGAACAGTTACAGAGAGGTATTGAACTAGGTTATTCATCTGTTATGATTGATCATTCTTCTTTGCCTATTGATGAAAATGTTAAGAACACCAAAGCAATGGTTGAATTTGCGCACAAGGAAGGTGCTTGGGTTCAGGGAGAAGTTGGTCGTATACGCGGTAATGAAGACTGGGTGTCGGTGTCCGAGAGTGAAAGTTTGCTCACCGAGCCTCAAGAAGCTTTAAAATTTTGGCAGGACACCAATGTTGATAGTTTGGCTTGTTCTTTTGGTACAATTCACGGTATTATTAAGATGAGTGGAAAGGCTGAAGCTAATGTAGACATCGATCGCATTAAACAGGTGTCTGAACTAGTTCCAGTTCCTTTAGTGTTGCATGGTGCAAGTGGTGTACCTGATGATGTGATAGCCAAAGCAATTGCTGCAGGCATCAGTATTATTAATATCGATACAGAGTTAAGAATAGGATTCACTAAAAATTTAAGACAGGCGTTGTTAGAGCATCCTGACGAGGTTGATCCAAGAAAATATTTAACACCCGCGATAGAAGGCGTTAAGGATGCAGCAAAAAAGAAGTTATTAGCATTTAAAACAATTAATCAAATAAATTAATATGGGAATGGCAGGTTCCGGTCTATCGGACAAAAATGTAAGGTTACGTTTTTTAATATATATTTTCATGGGCGTTATTGCCCTAGGTTCTGTGATGTATTGGAAAGTTAAGCTTTTCGAGAATTCAGAATATGTAGAACTGACCTTTGGTAGCCAAAGGGAAAAAGATCCTTCACTTTTGCAATCAAATAATTATCAAATTGAAACATTCGAAACTTCACCAAGTGTAAAGTGATTATACCTAGCAGTGTAAACAGATCGTAGTATTGAAATAAAAATAATAAAATGCAAAATAAAATTAAAATTGGTATCAATGGATTTGGTCGTATAGGGCGACAGGCTTTTAAAATTGCTTTAGATAAACCAGAAATCGAGATTGTCGCGATAAATGATTTAACGAGCCCATCTACTTTGGCTCATCTACTAAAATACGACAGCAATTATGGGAAGTTTGACCACACCATAGAGTCAAACGAAACTCATTTAATTGTAAATGGCAAAAGTTATTTGGTAACAGCAGAAAAAGATCCAGCAGCTTTGCCTTGGGGCAAGCTTGGAGTTGATGTAGTTATAGAAAGTACCGGCAGATTTACAAGCGGAGAAAAGGCTAGCGGTCATTTAGCTGCGGGGGCAAAGCGGGTAATTATATCTGCTCCATCTAAAGATGAAGGTATCACTAAGACATACGTATTAGGAGTAAATGAAGATGCGTACACAGACGAAGCTATTATTAGTAATGCATCGTGCACAACAAACTGTATTGCTCCTGTCGCTGCTGTCATGCATGCGAAGTTTGGAATCGAAAAGGCAATGATGACAACTATTCACAGTTACACAGCTGAGCAAAACTTAGTAGATGGTCCTCCTCCAGGAGAGCATTCAGGTGACTTTCGTAGGGCACGAGCAGCAGCGGTTAATATTGTGCCAACCACTACAGGAGCAGCCATTTCTGCGACAGAAACAATCCCAGAATTAAAAGGTTTGTTTGACGGTATGGCTATTCGCGTACCTACTCCTGTCGGAAGCTTAACTGATTTCACTATGTTGCTAAAAAAAGATGTCACTGTCGAAGAAGTTAATCAAGCGTTTATTGATGCAACTACTCATCCTTTATACAAAGGTGTATTAGTAGTAACGGATGAACAATTAGTTTCTTCGGATATTGTTGGTAACCCTGCTTCCGCAATCGTAGATTTATCTTTAACCAAAGTTACAGCCGGTAATTTTGTAAAAGTAATCGCTTGGTATGACAATGAATTTGGTTATTCGAACAGACTCATTGAACAAGCAATTTTAGTTGGACAAAGTATTAAGTAAATAAATTAGTAAATAAAAAAGAGCAGAAATTTCTGCTCTGGGTTGGGGCGTACTTGTACCTAGTCAGGGAGAAAGCTTATCCCTACTGAGAGGATAGCGACCCCAAACAAATACGCGATTATTAAGACCTTGATATCTTTCCTCATTTTGTCCTCCGATCAATCGATGTAGCTCTAGTATTAAATCATAAATTACCAATTTTGTCAACAGAAAGTCTAACAAGTATACTTAAAAAAGATGCAAAATCTCTCAAAAATAAGAGAGTTTTGTTAAGATTAGATCTCAACGAAGAGATATCCACAAATGGTAAATTGCTAGATAATTTTAGGATTCAATCAGCTGTACCAACAATAAAAATTTTGCGTTCTGCTGGTGCGAAGATCGTTATTGTTTCTCATCTGGGTCGCCCAGAGGGGAAGTGGGATCAAAGTTTATCCTTAAAACCAATCGCTTCTTGTTTAGCAGAGATGCTGGATTATAAGTACGTAGAAACTGATGGTAAGTTACCTACATACTCGATTCCACATCTTGTACTTTTTAAAAATGATATTACCAAGTCAGAGTCTTTAGAATTTCTAAACGATCAGTCTGCTCAGGATATTGTGATGTTAGAAAATATTCGCTTTTACGAAGGCGAAGATCTAAATACAAATACTTTCTCGGAACAACTTTCTAAGACGGCAGATTTATTTGTTAATGATGCGTTTAGTGTTTGCCACAGAGCAGCTGCTTCTGTAGTTGGGGTTACTAAATACCTACCTAGTAGTGCAGGGCCCTTACTAGAAAAAGAAATTAAAGCACTAGAGTTCATGCTCTCTAATAAAGTTGCAAAACCATTTGTTCTTATGATGGGCGGAATTAAGATTGCCGACAAAGAACAAACTTTGCGTAACCTTGGTAAGCGAGCCGACAAGATTTTACTTGCCGGTGGTTTGGCTAATTTGTTTTTAAAAGCTCAGGGTTATGATGTTGGTGTTGATGTTGCAGATAAAAAAAGCCTGGCTTTAGCCAAGGAGTTGTTATTAAATTTTAAATCAAAACTAGTATTACCTTCCGACGTTGCTGTTAAAACCATTAAATCCCCAAATCAAGCACAAGCTAAACAGTTATCAGAAATTGTGGCTACAGATAAACTTTATGATATTGGTCCACAATCAATCTTGGCCTTTAGTAAGATATTAAAAACTGCCGGAACAATTTGTTGGAATGGTCCGTTGGGATATTTTGAAGACAAGTCATTTCGGGCTGGGACGATGGCCATTTCTAATGTTATTGGTGGTTTAGGTAAACGTAAAGCTTACGTATTGGTAGGCGGTGGTGAAACCGTAGCCTCTGTTAGGTTGGCTGGCCAGTTGGAACATATCGATCATGTGTCTACAGGTGGTGGTGCAATGCTAGAATTTTTAGCCGGTGCCAAACTGCCTGGCATAGAAGCCTTAAAAAAATAATTTTTATATATGATTTCCAAAATTAGCAAAATTACAGCTCGCCAAATTTTAGACAGCAGAGGCAATCCAACCTTAGAGGTTTGTGTGTATGCCGACAAGTCTTTTGCTGTGGCATCTGTGCCGAGCGGGGCATCTACTGGAAGCCACGAAGCGGTAGAATTGCGTGATGGCGGCAAAGCTTGGCGCGGTTTAGGAGTACAAAAGGCAGTTAAAAACGTGGAGAAGATTATTGCTCCATTGTTAAAAAATATTTCGGTTTTTGACCAGTTGGAAATTGATAGGCTAATGTTGGCTAAAGACAATACTTCTGACAAGCGAAGATTAGGAGCTAATGCAATCCTAGGGGTTTCTTTGGCAACATCACGCTTAGCATCACAATTAAAAAATCAAACTTTATATAATTATTTAGCTAAGACCTACCAGTTCAAAAAACCTTCTACTTTACCAACACCATTATTGAACGTTATAAACGGTGGGCTACATGCTGACTCTGGGACAGATGTGCAAGAGTTTTTCTTTATTCCAAAGCGCGGCAAATTTGCACAAAAATTAGAAATTGGTAGCCAGGCCATATCTGCATTAAAGCAACTCATCAAAAAGAAAAAACTTTCTGTTGGTTTAGGTGATGAAGGCGGCTTTGCTCCTAAGGTTCACTCTAACGAGAAAGCTTTGCGATTATTACTGGCTGCTGTTCATAAAGCTAAGTTTCGTTTAGGTAAAGATATCGCCTTAGGTATTGATGCGGCTGCTAGTGAATTTTTTGATGCCGAGCGAGAGGTTTACAATTTTAGTTCTGATAATAAGCATTACAAACCAGCTAGTGTTTATAAATTATACGCAAGTTGGGTAAAACGATTTGGTTTAGAAATAATCGAAGACGGTTGTGCAGAGGATGATTTTGCAGGCTGGCAAAAGTTAACTTCGGTTTTAGGGGATAATATAACTTTGGTCGGTGATGATTTGTTCGTAACAAACACCGCGCGGCTACAGGCTGGAATAATTTCTGGAATAGCTAATAGCGTACTAATTAAACCAAACCAAATTGGGTCAGTTTCGGAAACGATGGCGACGATCAAATTAGCTAAAAAGTTTAATTATAAAGTTGTCATCTCTCATCGAAGTGGAGAAACAGCTGATGATTTTATTGCCGATTTGGCAGTTGCTGTTGGCGCAGACTATATCAAAGCAGGCAGCTTGGCTCGAGGGGAGCGTTTAGCAAAGTATAATCGATTATTAAAAATTGCCGACGAACTTAAGCAGTAGAACTTAATTGCGAGAACTTAATTTATAAATGAAAAGAGTTTACAAAAAAATTGTCTTGGTGGTGTTGGATGGATTTGGTGTAGCGACTTATAGTCATGGTAATGCCATTGCTTTGGCTAATCCAGAAGCTATGAACGATCTCATTGCTCACTACCCAGCGTTAACTTTATTGGCTTCTGGTCCAGTGGTTGGTTTGCCTTGGGGTGAAGTAGGTAACTCCGAAGTTGGCCATTTGAATATGGGTGCTGGTAGAGTAGTTGGTCAAGATTTGCCACGCATCAACGCGGCCATTTCGGATCATTCATTTTTAAGTAACCCTGTCTTTTTAGAAGCAATTGAACATGCTCGAAAGAATAACTCTAAACTACATTTAGTCGGGTTAGTTAGTGATGGTGGTGTCCACAGCAGTTGCGAGCATTTATACGCGTTATTGGGTGTGGCGGCAGAGCAACAGTTTAATGACGTTTATATCCATATGTTTACAGATGGACGTGATACAGGGCCAAAAGTCGCCTTAGAAAGCATTGCTAAGCTAAAAGACACAATCGCTAAGTTGGGTGTGGGTAAAATTGCCACAATTGCTGGGCGGTTTTATGGTATGGATCGTGGTAAGCATTGGGATCAAACTGAGTCCATGTATAGAGCAATGGTTAAGGGTGCGGGCGCGGCTGCGGACTCTGCAGAAGACGCAATTTTAAATAATTATAATCAAAATATTTTTGATGAAATGATTCCACCTACAGTAATTGTTTCTAGAGGTGAGGACGGAAGTATTACTCCTACTGGGGTTGTTTCTAGTAATGATGCAATAATATTTTTCAATTTTAGATCCGACCGAGCCATTCAGTTAACCAAAGCGTTTATGGTTCCTCAGGATATGGATATCGAAAAAAAGCATCCTCCTTTGGACAATTTATATTTTGCTACTATGACCGAGTATCTAAGTAGCTTGCCGGTTCATGTGGCTTTTGCTCAACAGAATTTGAAAAATAATTTAGCCGAAGCGTTGTCCACCAGGGGAATTCGTCAGTACCACATTGCGGAAAGCGAAAAATTTGCTCACGTAACTTCGTTCTTTAATGGGGGAGTAAGTGAGCCGTTTGCAGGTGAAGAACGCACTATTGTACAAAGCCCGATCAATGACAAGAATTATGTGGATCGACCTCAGATGTCGGGAATCGAAGTTGCAGACAAGTTGGTTCATAAGATCATGGAAGAAGATTTTCAATTTTATTTAGCTAACTTTGCAAACTCAGACATGGTTGGTCATACAGGAAATATTACAGCCGGAATTAAGGCGGTGCAGTATTTAGATCGTTTCTTAGAACAGATTCGCAAGGCTGTGTTAAGTGTTGATGGGTTGTTAATTATCAGTGCCGACCATGGTAACATCGAAGAAATGATTGATCGCAAAACTGGTGATATAAACACAGAGCATAGTACTAGTCCAGTTCCATTTATTGCTATGGCTAAAGACTTAGCTTTCCCGGTGGCTAAGAATCGTAACTATTCATCTTTATCAAGTATGATGCCTTCTGGTGTGGTTTCTGATATTGCACCAACTATTCTAGAATTTTTTGGCATCCCTAAGCCAGCAGAGATGACTTCTGTGAGTTTAGTGGATCAAATCGAGTCTCAGCTAAAATAGTGTTGTCGAGTTGGGAGGTTGTGTTATGATGCCTATATGGCAAAATACTGGCAATTAAAACAACCTGTTCCACCGGCAATTTTGGAACAATTTCCAGAAATTTCTACACTGCAAGTGCAGTTGCTTTATAATTTGGGCTTATCTGATCCAGATCGTGTGGATTGGTTTTTAAACCCCGATTATCACAACCTGTACGACCCATTTTTATTTGGGCAAATGCAGACTGCAGTCGACAGGACTTGGGAGGCTATAGAAAAAGGCGAAAAAATCCTGATTTATGGAGATTATGACGCCGACGCAGTGACTGCCAATGCCGTTCTTCAACAAACTTTTCGATATTTAGGAATAAATGATGTAGAAAGTTATATCCCAGACCGTTTTTCCGAAGGATATGGGCTTAACTTAGAGGCTTTTCAAAAAATAAAGGACATGGGGGTAAAGCTAGTAATCACGGTTGATTGTGGTACAAACTCTGTTGAAGAAGCCAAATTTTGCAAAGCTAACGGCATTGATTTGATTATTACCGATCATCACGAAATTACTGGGGATATTCCAGACAGTTTTGCTTTGGTTAATCCAAAAAATCCAGAAGAACTTTACCCAGACAAACAGGTAACTGGTGTTGGGGTGGCTTATAAATTTGCCAAGGCACTGCTCAGTAACCACGAAAAAGTTATTGCCCAAAAGAAAATTGAACCTGACCAACATAATCCGGAATGGGATAAGTGGTTATTAGATTTAGTTGCTATTGGTACAGTTGCAGATTGTCATTCCTTGCTTGGAGAAAATAGAATCTTAGTAAAGTTCGGATTAAAGGTTTTACAAAAGACTCGCTGGTTAGGTCTTCGTTTATTAATAGAGAATGCTGGTCTTGATTTTCGTAAGAAGACTCCTGACTCAATCACAATTGGTTTCAATATAGCACCGCGTATCAATGCCGCTGGTCGTTTAGAACATGCCGACATTGCTTTAAAATTACTTACCACTACAGATTATGCAGAGGGTATTGATCTTGCCAATCGCATTGAAGAAATCAATCGTCGTCGTCAAGATATTACTGCGCGGATAGTTTCTGAGGCTAAAGAAAAAGCTGCTTTGATATCTGACCGAAAAATTTTAGTGTTAGCAGACGAGGCTTGGCCAAAAGGCGTTGTAGGAATTGTTGCAGGAAAATTAGCCGACCATTATAAGAAACCAGTTATTGTAATGCAAAAAGGTGAAACTGAATCTACAGGATCTGCACGCACAGCTCGCGGATTCGATATTGTTTCGGCACTTATTGCTTGCCGAGAAAAGATTAAAAAATTTGGTGGTCATAAAGAAGCCGCTGGTCTAACAGTAGAGAACGACAAGCTGGACGAGTTTTATATGGAGCTGCTTAAATATACCGAACTTCATTGGCCCGAAGAATTACCGCCAGCTGTTTTAGAACTAGATGCTGAATTATCAGAAACAGATTTATCTTTTGACCGCTATTCTGAAATTGAAGCATTGGAACCTTACGGAGCAGGTAATCCTAAACCAAAGTTTATTTTGGCAGAAAGCACTATAATTTCTCACCGGTTGGTCGGGGCTAGTAGTCAGCATTTGCAACTGCAGGTACTATGCGGCGAAACTTTACTAGAAACTATTGGTTTTAGTATGGCTTATGCTGCAATTGGTTTAGAAGCAGGGAAAGAAGTTTCCATTGCAGGAGAATTAATGGTCGACAGTTGGAATGGTACAAAGAAATTAAAAATGCGCTTAATTGATGTTAAACTTAAAGAGGCTCTGGAAGATATAGAAGCCGTTACAGTACCTACGGTATCTGAGCCAGATTTAGAAACAATAATTATAAAACAAAATGAAGAAATTACAGCTTAGTACAGATGGTGGGGCAAGGGGCAATCCTGGTCCAGCAGGCGCAGGTTTGGTAATAAAAGATGAGAATGGCAATATACTTCTTGAGCATGGTCAGTATTTAGGAGAGACTACTAATAATGTAGCCGAGTATTCTGCCTTGATAGAAGCTCTTAAGTTTGCAAAAAGCTTAGGAGGCACAGATCTAGAAATTTTTATGGATTCTGAGTTGATTGTTAAGCAAATGTTAGGTCAGTATAAAATAAAACAGCCTCATCTGCAGGAATTGGCTGTTAAAGTTAAGGCTTTGCTAGCCGAATTTGATAGCTACACCTTTAAACATATTTTGCGTGAGTACAATAAGGAAGCCGACCGGATGGTTAACAAGGCTATTGACGAAGCTTTGGGTCTGTAAGTTTTAATTAACTATAATTGAATATAATTTTTGGCCAGCTAGGACAACTAGCTGGTTTTCGTTTCCAATAAGTTGCATCATTGAAGGCGTGGTGTTCTCTAGTAGGGAGTATCTGTTTTGCCCATTGCGGTTATCTATTTCTACTGCTGTAACGTCTTTTGTAGTCGACACAAAGCCATAACCCAACTCTGGTACAACTACTGCTTGAGTTAATGTTTGACTATTGCGATAGAACAACTCAGCTTTACTGGACACAAAATTATAAAAATAAATTTCTGTTGGAGTGGCGAATGTAAGTTGCTGTCTGGCTGAATTAAAATTAACCAATTGAACTTGGCTATTAAGTAGCTCCGGTTGGCTGTTGATTCTAAACAAAGATGTGTCGACTAATAAAAATAGTTCCTTATGGTTTGTTAAAAATAATTGAGTCGACTTTCCTTTCAAGATTTCTCCGGAGAATAGCACCACTTGCTTGGTTAAATTTTTACCATCCCAGTAGTAGGTTTGTAAGCTATCAGTTCCAGATTTAGCCACATAGATAATGTTATCGCTTAGAGTAAACCCTCTCACGTCGTCTAGGATAATTTTAGCTGTCGTCTTAGTTTTTAAATTATACGAATAGATAGAATTATCTTTTAAGGCCACAACAATATTTTCCGAAATTATATTAACATTGGAGCTGCCTTTAAATTGAGTCGGTAAGTCAATTAGTTTTAGACTATTAACATCCAACAAAGACAATTTTCCAGATTTAGAAGTGGCCACAACAAAGTTATTAGACTGCGTTTCTTTAAACTGAATAATTTCTTCTGGTAAGGCCTCGCTTTGTCTAACAATCTTTTGTTCGGTGAAGTCGAACAGAGTTAAAGTTTTATCGATACTGCTAAACAGTACTTGGTTATTAATTACTAAAGCAGTACTCACGACTTTGTCTGATAAGTTAACAGGGGTTGAGTCTGGTAACAATATGATTGCCTCGTCGAGACTACCCGCATAAGTTACTTTACCGGCTTCAATAAATAAACTTTTAGACCAGCTTCGGTAACCGTCTTTTTTTATTTCAATTTGATATGTACCTTGTTGAACAAAACGCATTGTAGCAGGGGTAGTGTCAGATTTCTTTCCATTCAAGTAAACTTGAGCACTGCTAGGGTCTGTCTGCACATCTAAGATACCCGTGCCATTGGCAGAGTCATTAAAATTGAGTCCTTTACCGCTCACATAAATTACAATCAGCGGAGCTAAAGCAAAGAACACTATACAGATAAATAAGAGAATTAAATAACGAGTAATTTTGTCCATTTGTCTATTAATTATAGCAAATTTAGGCTATTTAATAAATCAGTTTGGTTGATAGTTAAGTTCATTGATGATTTTAGTCGAAACAGCTAGAATATAAGGACTATGTCGGATCAAAAACAAACCCCTGTCTCTTCTGGTAATGATAAGTTTATTATCACTGGAGGGCAAAAATTAGAAGGAAACATCTCGGTGCGAGGTGCAAAAAACGCTGCTTTGAAAGCTTTGGCGGTGAGTTTAATTTTAGACGAGCCATCAAAGATTTTAAATGTTCCAGAAATTGAAGATATCAGTCGCTTGGTAGAAATTATGGAAGATCTTGGGGTCGAAATTAATAAACTTGATCAAGGTACATCCCTTGAGCGTGGTTACGAAATAAAAAATCCTCGCATTCAGAAAAATAGCATTGCTCCTCATCTTCATCAGAAGACTCGATCATCAATGATGTTGGCCGCACCTATTTTGCTTCAGCACGGCGAAGTAACTTTTGCTTATCCGGGTGGTTGTGTAATTGGCAATCGACCTATCGATTTTTTCTTACAAGGTTTTAAGGAATTTGGCATTGAAGTCGAAGACCATGATAATGGTTACACTTTACGCACTGGTGGCAAATTACACCCAGCGAAAATTGTTTTTTCTCGCATTAGTGTTACAGGAACAGAAGCCATGATGATGGTTGCCTGTAAGGTTGCAGGCCGTAGTGAAATTATAAATGCTGCTATGGAGCCAGAAGTAGTCGCATTGGCAGAATTTTTAAACTCCTGTGGAGCAAAGATTTCTGGGATTGGCTCACCTCATTTAGTAATTGAAGGAGTAGAAAAATTAAGTGGGGGAGTGTATACAACTATTTCGGATCGGATCGAAGCTGGTACTTTTGCAATTATGGCAGCCGCAACAAATTCTAATCTTACTGTCACCGGCATTGTTCCAGAACATTTAGAGGTTCTATGGCAGCTATTTAACCAGATTGGTGTGAGCTATGAGCTAGGCGAAAATAGTGTTACGATTAGACCATCTTCAGTACCATTGAAAGCTATTCCAAAAGACATAATTACTCATGAATATCCGGGTTTTCCGACCGACCTTCAAGCTCCAATGACAATTTTGATGACTCAGGCTCAAGGTTCGTCCCTTATTTTTGAGACCATTTACGAAGGCCGTTTATTCTATATCGACAAGCTAAACTCGATGGGAGCAAATATATTTATGGCTGATCCTCATCGGGTAATGGTGAATGGTCCAACTAAATTAGTCGGTAAGAAAATTGCTTCGCCAGATATTCGAGCCGGTATGGCTATGGTTATCGCAGGTCTAATAGCAGAAGGCGAGACAGAGATAGACAATATTTATCAGATCGATAGAGGTTACGAACGAATCGAAGAACGTTTACAAGCAATTGGTGCAAAGATTAAAAGAGTACAAGATTAAGATTTTCAAGATTAGAATCATACAGCATTAAGTTAAAGTTTATGTTTCAAAGTAAAATTGGTATCGATTTAGGAACTGCGAATGTATTAGTTCATGTTCCTAAGCGAGGTATTATAATAAATGAACCAACCGTAGTTGCTATCTCTGTGGATGACAATCGCGTTTTGGCAGTTGGTCAAGAAGCTAAAGAAATGTTGGGTCGTACTCCAGAAACAATTATTGCTAATCGTCCTATGCGCGATGGAGTAATTGCGGACTACAGAGTTACAGAAGCTATGCTTCGTTATTTTATTAATAAAGCTTTAGGTAAGGTTCGCTTTTTCCGCCCAGAAGTAATGATCAGTGTTCCTGGTGGAATCACTTCAACAGAAAGACGTGCAGTTATCGATGC
>CAYQJW010000004.1:0-7464 GCA_964418025.1 uncultured Candidatus Saccharibacteria bacterium
CTTAACTTCTATGTCTGGTATTAAACCATCTTTATGCAAATTTTTTCCACCAGGAGTTATCCATTTTGCAACAGTAACTTTCACAGCTGTATTTTGTGACAGTGGAATTAATTCTTGCACACTACCCTTTCCAAAACTTTTTTCACCAATCAGAATTGCCTTACCGTTATCTTTAAGTGCTCCCGCCAAGATCTCTGCGGCACTTGCCGAACCACCATTAATGAGCACAACTGTTTTAATACCACCTAAACGGTTTATACCTGTGGAAGTATAATCTGTAATATCAGTTTCACTATGAGATTCTTTGACAACCAACTTACCCTTCTCTAGCCAATCCGAAGCTACAGAGACAGAGGTGTCTAAATATCCACCTGGATCATTTCTTAAATCTAATACAATTCCAGAAACTTTCTTATTTTTGATTTCTATAATTGCAGCATCAAACAATCTTTGAGTGTCATCACCAAATCTAGAAATTTTTAAAACTGCAATCTGCTGACCATTAACTTCCTTATAGGACACCTTTACACTTTTAACCTCAATCTTAGCTCTGGTAATAGGGACTTCAAAAGTCGAGTTTCTACCGTCACGGTAGATTGTTAACTTTACTGTTGTTCCGGCCTCACCACGAATCAAATCCACAACCTGATCAACATTTAAATCAACTGTAGAGGTTTCGTCAACTTTAACAACTACATCTTTTGGCAATAAACCTGCTTTTTTTGCAGGACTATCATCCAATGGAGCGATCACAACGATATTTCCATTACGCTTACCTATTTCCGCACCAATACCACTAAAGGTACCGTTGAGTTCCGTTTTAAAATCCGCCAATGTTTCTGGGTCAAAGAACTGAGTATACTCATCACCAGCAGCTGTGACTGCACCGCTAATAGCTCCATACAAAACCTTCTTTTGATCGATTTGGTCTCGATCTATATATTTCTTTCCAACTACATCCAATGCTTCCCATAGTAAAGAATAATCAACTTCTGCTGTTGGGTTAGTTTTGTTAACAACTTTAAATTCTTTAAAAGAAAAAGTATAACCAGCCTGCCCAGCGTTATACCCAACTCTAAACACCCCTACAAAAACAAAAATAAGTATCACAAAAACTGTAAGCCAAAGCCAAGTTTTAGCAGATTTTTGACTGTTGTTGGAATTATTATCCAATGGAGAAATAACAGGAGCTGTGGGGTTCTGTTGAACCTGTGGTGTTTGATCTGAATTTTCTTCGTTCATTTATTTTGATGATGTTAATTGTTTGTTTCGTAGCAGAAAATTCACTACTGCCATCAGAGCCATTAAATACAGAAGGACGCGTTCATTTAAAATAGTAACATCAAACAGACCATAAGCCAACAACCATATTAAGGCTAATCCAATATTCAGCAGGAGCTGAGATTGGTCTGTACTTTCAAATTTAACTGACCTTAAATAGGTCCAAACTTTTTTAAAGAATCCCAACCATATTGCCCCAAAAGCCATCAAACCTAGTAAACCTAGCTCTACCAATAAATGCAGATACAAACTATGTGCAGTGATAAATTTTTGAGGTAAATTAAAGCGAAGATTTTTTTGATCAGCTACTTGTTCGAAGCTTTCATTCTTAGTATCAGCTATAGAAGAAATAAAGTTACCATATCCTGTTCCTAAAGGATGATGGATAGCATAGTCCAAACTAGACTTCCAAATCTCTAAACGACCCACGTTAGAACTTTCATCGAGATCATAGATACTACCGGCTCTTTCTAAAAAGTTATCATCAGAATTAACTGTTCGTACCCAATTTAACCCCATGGAAATAAATGGTGAAAGCACAAACAAAATAATTACTAAGCCATAACTAATTAACGGTAATATGGCTAATACTCGAACCTTGTAATGGATCATCAAAAAAATTACAACAACTGCTGGAGCCAACATCGACAACCACACTCCACGTGTACCGCTAGCTATAATTGCAAAACACAAAGCGACTAATCCTAACCAGAACTTCCAAGATTTAAAAATTTCTTTAGAAAATGATTTTGCCAGGAAAAATGCTAGGGCAAAAATTACAATCACCGAAAATGCATGAGTATCTTGGAGAATGCCGAACATCCGCAAACTTTGACCACCACCATCCGCACTAAACCATGAATTAGAATAAGCCAATACTTCTGCTAGCGACTTTCCGTAATAACTGCTGGACACCAAAGTTGCCCAATATTGCCAAAAATAATATGGGGTATAAAACAAGCTCAAAACATATTGTACAAACCCCAACAATACCGTGATCAAAAGAGAATATTTTAAGTAAAGTAATAAGGATTTATAGTGTTCAGATGTTTCAACTACTAATAAATAGATTAAATAGAGCAAATAAATATTAATAATAAAAATTATTTGTTTTAGACCGTGAGTTGGGTAACGTGCTACCAAAAGAGATAAAACACCTAAGCCAAGCAAAACTAACAACCATTTATCCCAGACTTGCAATCGCTCTTTCCAAAATGTTTTAATCTCGCGTGTTATAGAAAAATCTCTACCTTTACTCCCCGCTCTCGTTAAATCGATAACATATTTTGCAAGGGCAACTACAAACAGCCAGATAACTAAAAGTCGCCACATTGGCATACCCACTAATGCACTAATATAAACACCAGGAAGAGCGATCATAAATGGAAGCGACAATAAAAATAACCCTAAAGCATTTACTCTAGGTAAAATTACAAACAATATTGCTAATAAAAATAGATTGGCCACTGCTACTAACTGCGACCACACGCCAACAGACACCAGGGCGATGGAAATCAATTGCCAAAGTACAGCTAGACCAATTATTAGTTTATATTTATCTTTCAAGATATTTAACATAAAAATTTATACTTATTTTTTATTTCCTATTTCCTATTTCCTATTTATAGTGTTGATGCTGACAGGCTCGTTCTAGAACAGTCAAAGTCTGACGGGCGCATTTTTCCCAACTAAAAGCTGTTAATCTCTCTCGGCCTTTTTCTACCAATGACTTTGCCAACTCTGGATTTTGCAAAACTTTTAATATCACCTGTTTTATTTCTTCCTTTTTTGATGGATCAAAATATAACGCCGCGTCACCACCTACTTCTGGCAAGCTAGAATTATTGGATACCGCCACAGGAACTCCGCACTCAAAGGCTTCTAGTATCCACATTCCAAACCCTTCATAAAAGCTCGGGTGAATAAATAATTCTGCTTTATTGAAGATTGGCCAACGATCTTCATCCGAAACCCTGCCGAGATACACAACAATATCTTTATTGTCGTCTATAGCCCGCATGCTCTGTTCGTACTTCCAACCTGCTCCTCCCACCACGACTAACTTATGAGGTAATTCTGGATGTTCAAATTTCAACTCTTTAAAAGCTTCTATTAACCCAACTAAATTTTTACGAGGTTGAATAGTAGACAAAAATAAAATATATTTTTCTGGCAATTTAGCAGCAACTTCTGGCGACAATTTACTAAAATCCCGTCCTGTCTCTTCGTAACCATGCGGGACTACACTAATTTTTTCGGAGTCAACACCATAGTGCTTTATTAAATCTTGCTTAGTGTTATCAGAAATCGCAATAATCTTGGTACTGGATTTTCGAGCTAACCAAGAAAATACACGATGGAACCAACGCATGTAAAAAGTAAAAACTTCTGGGTAATAAATCCAAGCCACATCATGTTCTGTGTAAACACTATTCGGGTGCACAATAGGCAAAGTGGAAGCAGGAACAAACAGCACATCCGGAGGATGCCATATCATTTCCCAACTAACTCGCAACTGCGTCCAGAAAATTGGAAATGGGATAACTCTAACTTTAAAGTTTGGAGGCAAAGCAAAAAACCAATCTTCTGGTTTGGTTCTTAAATATAAAACATATTCATTAACCTGATCAATTTTTGCTAAATGCAAAATTAACTGCTTGGCATAATGCTCTACACCAGTTTTGACCCGATTATTAGCCCTTTCCGCTTCGATTCCGATTATCATAGTCATTTAATTATAGCATACGAAGACTTTACAAATCCTCAGATTTATGCTATAATACTGAAGTTAGAAATTTCAACTGGAGGTGGTATGAAATGGCTAAAACTAAGGGTAAATATCTCCCTGGTGAGTTTACTTTTAAACTAGAGACGAAGGCTGAAAAGTTTGCGTTTCTAGTATACGGCAACTACATGGAAACCACCGCGGTTTCCGAGGGTCAAGCACGAAATGCGATTAGAGCCCGATACAACAAGGCTAATGGTCGTAACATGACCGCTTGGGTCGATATGACTCCAACAACCGTCAAAGACCAGACAACACCAATCGCAACAACAGTTGTTAACACAACCACGGTTGCTGCAGATGTGACTGAGGAAAAATGTCTCAGTCCAAAAGAAGGGATTCAATATCTCTTCGACCTCCTAGAACAGAAATGATCTAGGAGTTTTTTTATATTTCAATTTTATAAACTTCTTAAAAATGATATAATAAGCACGAAAGTTATTAACTAAAAAATATGAAACAAACAAACAAAAATAATAACCTGCACATAATTGAAGGACTAATTGCCATAGTTCTTCTAGCAGGAATAGTATGGTTTCTAACCAAGGGCAACGAGGCCTCTGCACCAACTCAAAACGATTACGCGAGCAATCAAAACTATCAACAACCTACAGACACTACTGCTCCAGCCACATCTACCCCTGCCACAAATCAACCAACCGGTAAAGATATTGTAGTAGTCAGCGATCAATCTGTAGGCACAAAATCTGTAACAGTAGATAACGCGGTCTTGAGCAAAGCCGGTTTTATAGTTATTACTTATGCCAAAGATGGAAAGCAAGTGCTAGGTTCAAGTAAACTCCTAACAGCAGGTACAAAGCAAGATCTAGAGATTACATTAACTAAAGCCCTAGACAAAACTAACACCTACGTTGCGCAAATTTATGTTGATGATGGGGATAAAGTTTTTAACATCAGCAAAGACAAATCTTTAGCTGCTATCACCTCTCCGGCAATTGGATACGCTCCATTCGAAGCGAGATAGTCAAATTGATTTATCATAACTCCGACAAACCAAAGAGTTTGAGCTGATGCTCAAGCTCTTTTTTATTTGGAAAACGTTTTAGTAAGCGCTTTTTAAAATTTACCCCGTGATTCATATGCATCAAATGCAAACACTCATGATAAACCACAAACTCAATAAGTTGTATTGGTAAATTTTTTAATTTTGTATTAATTGTAATTACACCTTTAGTAGAGCATGTCCCCCATCTACTAGTCATAGACCGAAACTTAAGTTGTTTACAAACAACTGGATTCAAAGAACCTTTGCTTATCTCCTCGCAAAACTTGGTTACAAATTGTAAAACTTGCAACCGAAAAATATTTAGTGGTACGTATCCAGCTTTTGGATCTACTGATGGGCCAGATTTAAGCTTTCTTAAATCTAACAGTGAAGATAGGTTCATATTTTTGGTCGTTCTCGTCTACAATTTCTACGGTTTCCCCAGCCATCAGTTGATTAATAGCTAAATCTGCCATGAGTTCGGTATCATTAATGATATGCATCTTATATGCATCCAACTTTTGAAAATCACTTTCTAACTCAGACTTTATATCGTCTTCTAAAGATTTTTTGGATGCTTTCATTGCATCAAGTTTTTCGATCAAATCTTGGTAGGCTCGGCTTTGCTCTAAAGCATCTTTATATACTCGGCGAATTTCTTTCTGCTTACGCTTAGTTTCTTTGATTCGAGCAAAAACTGTTTGTAGGTCGTTCATAAAAATAAAAATTTAATGTTAACCTATTGATTATATCACAACAAACCGGTAGCATATTTAAGTGCGGAGGAATTATGAAATTTATACCTGTGGACCCTGATGTCCAAGAATTGAGCTTGCGTGAATTACGCCAGTTGTACATGCAACGGCGATTAGAAGCAAGGCGAAGCGTAGAAACTTTAAACTCTGACGGTAACGATAACTGCTGGGATGACATGTTCAAAACAATTCAAAATCTCTTGCCTATAAGCGAAGAAAAACAATTCCATTTAGGCAAATTTAATATGTGCTCTAACGAAGTGCTATATAATTGTAGAAAGTGGGTTGATTTTCAACAATCGCAAGGCAATGTTTTACCGGATCGAGAACCAAGGTTATTATAAAACAAGCGAGTCATTACGACTCGCTTTTCTTTTCGAAATTTAATGCACAGGAATTTATACAATACCTCTTACCGCCTTTATCTGTAGGTCCGTCATCGTAGACATGACCCAAGTGCGAACCACACCGCTTACAGACTACTTCTATCTGATGAATATTCATGTAGCTATAATCATCTCTCAGCTCAACATGCTCTAAGTTCATTGGGTCTGTAAACGAAGGCCAACCAGTTCCGGAATCAAATTTTGTTTCCGAACCAAACAACTGCTGACCACATGCTGCGCAGTTATAAACACCGGCCTCTTTGTTTTCTAAATATTGTCCTGTAAAAGGAGCTTCGGTTCCAGACTCTCGTAAAATTTTATATTGCTCAGGGTTTAAATCCTTTTTCCATTCATCTTCAGTTTTGGTAATTTTATCCATATGTATTTATTGAATTAGCGAAGCAAATTTTTCTTTAAATTTTTTAATCTTAGGATTGATGATGATCTGACAATAAGGAGAATTGGGATTATTTTCGTAAAAGTTTTTATGTTCGGCTTCTGCTTCATAAAACTTTCCCAATGGCTCAATGGTAGTTACTATCGGATTTTCATAAGTTTTGGATTCTACCAACTCTTTGATAATATTTTCTGCTTCCTGTCGTTGCTGGTCTGTATTATAAAGAATGATCGAACGATATTCTGGTCCTTTATCATTACCTTGTTGATTTAAAGTAGTCGGGTCGTGAGTTGCAAAAAATACTTCTAGTAAATCACGGTAAGTAATTTGCTCTGGATCATACGTAAATTGCACAACTTCAGCGTGCCCAGTGTTCTGGCCAGCAACTTGATAATAAGTTGGGTTTTCTGTGTGCCCACCTGCATAACCTGGAAGAACAGACTTCACCCCACGAATTCTTTGGAAAACAGCTTCTGTACACCAAAAACAACCTCCGCCAAACACTGCAATTTGTTGATTTCCTAAGTCTTCACTCATATTGTTCATTATAGCACTGCATACATCTAACTTGACTAATTAGTATAAAAATGATATAAACATGTTAGTGTTAAAAACTTATGGAGGACTTTAGTACTTATGGAAGGTAGAAAAGAGTTAATAAACTGTGACTTTTGCTTAGCAAAAGAGGTTGTGGTATCTGTAAAGGATTACTACAAATGTACTAATTGCAATGCAGAGTACCACCTCAAACATATCCCTGGGAAAACCAGCATACGCTCAATCGTCATTCAAGATGTTGCAGCTATGCATGATAATAGCTGGATGGGGTTCATTATTGTTCATCCGGCCCAAGG
>CAYQJW010000004.1:7564-12838 GCA_964418025.1 uncultured Candidatus Saccharibacteria bacterium
TTATTTACCACCAGCACTGAACCAATCATGCAAACCACCCAGATTTTGAGCATTCGTATATCCATGGTTTATCAAAGCCGTCTTGACTCGACCTGCTCGCCCACCACTAACACAGTACAAATAGATTTTTTTATCTTTATCAATTTTTGGAAGTTCACCATTCAGCAATAAACGTTCGCTACTAAAATGAATGGCTGGTTCGGCATGCCCCATACCCCACTCTTCATCCCTGCGAACGTCGATTAAAACGGCCTCGCCATGAGTAATTTCCTCAACTGCCAATTCAACTTCTGCTGGGTGCATATTAAAAATTCAAATAAGTAATTGTTAACTGCAAGACTGTCGCAAAACTAACCCATAATAGATATGGAATAAGTGTATAGGTAATCCAACGAGCCTTAGGCCAAATTACCCACATCGCCCAGATCAAAGTCGCCAGCACTAACAAAATATCAACCGCTGCTAATAAATTACTTTTTAATCCGAACTGAAGTGGTGTAAAACTAAGGTTAAAAATTAGATTTAAAATAAACGGGGCCAACAAAGACTTTGGCCATTTTTTCTTCCAAACATTCCAAAATACAGTAGCAAAGGTTATGGCAATTGTTATATATAAAAAAGTCCAGACAGGTCCAAATAAAAACGAAGGAGGGGCCCAATCAGGTTTTATCAATTGCATATACTCAGGATAGTCATTCATATTTTACAAATTAAATAATATAACTTAATTATATCAGATAATAAAAAAGACCATCTCTAGAATAGTCTTTTTTATATATAAGATTATTGATCGCTCGGTACAGTAGTTTCTGCAGGAAGGACTGCTGGTGTAGAACTAGCAGCTCCGGCATCACCCATCGGCATCGGCTGAGGATATTGAGGATTTTCGTTATCAAGAATATCTCGCACTAACGGAACTATCACATTCTTACGCCAATAGTTAGTTTTGTCGGCATTAGTAATTGGGAAGATCAGCGCAGGGAGGTATAATTCTTCGCCTTGCTGATTGTAATTTTGAGTGTACCACATACGAACCATTTCGATTTTTGGAGTACCAAGTTCTAAAGTTACGACTTTACCAGGATATTCATATGAATAATTTCTATATCCACCGCGTTCGGCAATATCAAGAATACGCTTGGTATCAGTTTCACCCTTATAGTTAGACTTTTGGAATTGCTTGGTATCTAAACCATAAAGACCGGAAACGCGCTTACTTCGAATATCTATAGTTATATTCAACCCAGATTTCGCACCACTTTCGTCGTAAACAATTTGTCCTTCTAAAATTAGAGGATAAATAACATTAACCTGTTCTGGGAGATACACTGAAGATTTATCTTCAGCCTGTTCATATAAGATTCTCCAATTTGAGTAATCTTGAATATAAGGTTCCGAGTAACCCTCTCCAGAAATTTTATAATCAGTCATGAACTGCTTTGAAATACCAATTAGTTCATCATCGGAAGGAATATCTTTTGGCTCTAAGCGTGGAGTATTCCCACAAGAGTAACCAAAACAACCATATGGATATTGCGGCCACTTTTCCCAATTCTGATACATATTGATAGTACCGACATTTAGATCGATATTTGCATTTAAACCATACTTAGCATCTTCCATAAAGGAAACTGATTGCATACGGGCATTTTGGAATTTTGATAAATCGATTAATCCAAAACTAAACATACGAATCAAGCGAGATATCAAACTGGCAGGTTGTTCTGGCTTTGAACGCTTTAGGACAGCCTGTGTGTCTGCGGGTGTTTCCAAGGATTTTCCTACATATTTAAATTTATAAGAAATGGCACCACCACAATCGCCTTCGCAAGGATATGTTTCTCCAGGAGCGATTAACTTTTCGTTTTCCGCAGCTGATTGATTAGGTGTTTGAGCAGTGTCCGCCTGTGCTAAGGCATTAGTGCCGCCACCAGCGCCACGACCACCTTCATTAATAATATTAATTTTATTTAATTCTCCGAAGGAATTTTCGTCAACTTCGGTAACTGCGTATTTTCCAGAGAGTAGTTGGCTGTCACCAACGCCCAACAATGCTGGATCATTCTTACTGGCGAACCAGTAACCAGTACCAGATGCTAACACAGCAACTGCTACTAGTGGGATAATTAGTTTGTTCATAAACCCAAAGAAAGTTAATGGTTGTTTAAAATTTTTGCTGTTTCCAGCAGATGCTTGAGATTCAATTAAAACTCCACGGGACTGCACAGTCTCTGATAATTCGTCGCGGAACAAACTAGCGAATTGCTTGTCTGCACTGACTTGATTAGCTTGAGTTTTAAATTTTGATAACTTATCTAACGTAACGCTATCAATATCATCTAACTCACTGTTATTTTGATTGTTGTCTAAATTCATAAGTTTGTCCCCCAGATCGCAAAAATAATAAATGAAAGTAACATTGGATGATCTCTTAAACCAGCAATGACGCGAGAAAACTGCATCTTCAAGCTGGCTTCACTTTTATCCATAATTTTGGCGATTTCAGAATATGGAAGTTCTTCCCACACTCGCAATACGATTAATTCTTGAGCTGTCTCTGGTAAAGTACCAAGGAGTTTTTGAATTTGTTCGATTGTTAACTCTCGATCAGTATCATGTTCTGGCGAACTGTCTGAGGCAACATTTTCTGCCGCCGACAAATCTACGTTTCGACGAGGAACTCGATAATGATCAATTAATAAATTATGAGCTATTCGGTATAACCAGCTCTGGAATGTTCCTTTACTGGCGTCAAAACTGTTAATCTTATCAAAAGCTTTTAAAAAAGTCTGACTAGCTAAATCTTCGGCGGTCTCTTGATGGTTAGTGCGAAAATATAGGAAGCGGTAAATTTTATCCAGATACGCATCATAAAGAAGAACGAAGTTTTCTGTTTCGCCTGCCTGGATTTTTACAACTAGAGTTTTATCTTCAGTTGCTCTCGAAGCCACCTGTGTTGGGTCAGTTTCTTGTAAGTTCTGAGTTTGATTAGGGAATGACATGAATAGCACAGCCGAAGTATCGGCCATAATTACTTCTTTCTGCATCTATTTTAACATTTTTGGCATATTTCTGCCATGTTTATTGTTGTTTAAAGCGCTTCTGACTACTATTACGCTCGGACTAGCGATATGTAACAAATAAAAATAAGGTTAAACAACAAAACCCCTATTTAAGAGGTTTGATTTTTGTGGGTGATGTTATTGATTTGGATACACTAGGTAAAATAAGAGATGTCTTATAAAGATGCGGTTTGTGTGGTTTTAGGCGAATAACTTTAGTTTTTAAACCAGCTTGTTTTAAAGAAGAACGCAAACCGCGAACATACGCAGTTTGATCGTATCCCAAGGCGATAATGTCTGGTTTTTCTTTGCCTATATGAGGAATGGGGTCACCCACTGCACCCAAGACAACTTTATCAACACCCACAGCCTTAGCGACCAGTTTTTGACGCTCAGATTGAGTGTGGCGCGGGCGACGGCCTTTGATGCGTTCCACATTACTATCGCGGGCTATAGAAACAATTAAAAATGGATTCTCTACTAGTGCTCGAGCTTGCTTGAATAAATGCTTATGGCCTTCGTGAACCATATCAAAAGTGCCGAAAATCATGATTCTAGTGTGGTTGTTTTTTTTTGCAACCTTAATATTTTTAAATTCATTAGGATGCATCATAACTTTTGCGCATTAGGCCCATAAAAAATCTTAGGTCGTCCTTACGGAAGAACCCTAAAGCAAACAAGCACAATGAGTAAGTTACAGCACCAACAGCGACTGGTATTAATATAAATTGATCTCTTAAGAAGTAGACCACGACACCCATTATACTGCTCGCAATAAATGGTTGCCATAAATTAATCAAAAACTTAAACTCAGTAATCTTTTTTCGTACAAAATAGAAATAAAAAATTCCTTGTATACTTTCTGATACTAATGTCATAACAGCAGCACCCATAATTCCTACTCGGGGCAACAAAATTAAATTTCCTATAATATTTATGACAACATTCACACCAGTAATAACTACAGCGAATTTTGTTAACTGAGAAATTACTAATGAATTAACTACGATATACATAAACAAGATTGCTGGGGCCCAAACCAAAACTGCTAAGACGTTGGCCGCTTCAGCGTATTGATCACCAGCCAGAATTCTTATTAAAGGTCCGGATAGTAACATTGCTCCAGTTGCCATAGGTAAAGCTACTGCAGACATAAATCGCAAGTATCTTTCTAGGATCGTCCTAACCTCGGCAAGCTTATTTTGGGACATCAAAGTCGCAAACAATGGATACAAAGAGTGAGAAACAACTGCTGGGAAAAACGCTAACAGATCGAAAAATTTATAAGCTGCAGTATACAAACCAGTTTGGGTGTATCCTAAAAATTTTTGTATTAACACAATATCAATTCTATTATATACAGTGCTAAAGCCTACCAACATCGCAAATGGTAATGCAGCAATAAAGATCTTTTTAATCAAAGCAAAATCCAATTTTCTAAACCCAGAAATAACCTCGGGGGAACCAATATATCTTTTCACAAACTGGTAATACAGAAGCAGAGCCAAGCTCGCATAAATCAATTGCTGACTAGCCAACATAACAATATCGCCTTTTACCCATATGGTTGCAATGATTATCCCGACATTGATCACCGAAGCTATAAAATTTAAGATGGCGGCCTTTTTTAAATCGTAAAATGCAGTGATGATCGCTAAGAATGGATAAGTTAAACCATGTAGCACCATACCAATACCAGCAAGCATGATTGCTTTGATCACAATGGGTTCGTAGCTATTAAAATAAGCAATACTTACCATAGTTGAATAAACTACTAAAGCCAATACAAACTCTACTGCTAAAAAATTGTGGAAATAAGTTTTTGCTTTAGTACGGTCTTCGCTTATCTTTTTAATTACGTACTGTTGAATTCCGAAATCTATAACCACACCGAATAAGGTCACGTAAGACAACACAAACTGAAAACGACCAGAATCTTCTGGGCCCAAATAACGGAACAGTTGGGTATAAGCTAAAAATAAAAGGCCTAAAGAAATGACCCTAGACACTGTAAGCCAAAGGATGTTTTTTGAAGGTGTGGACATTACATATAGTGTAGCAAATCATTGACAAAAGTGCTATAATGTGATAAACTACAAAGTTCTCAACTGACCTTGAGTCCACAATTTAATAAGAGGAAATTTATAAATAGGAGAAATATTATGACAGCAACACAAACAACTTCGACACACGCGTGTCGTAGAACTATTGC
>CAYQJW010000004.1:12938-22607 GCA_964418025.1 uncultured Candidatus Saccharibacteria bacterium
AAAAGTCCGGAAGTTTAAACTTCCGGACTTCTTTTATTTCTCTTAATATTTATTTTAAGATTTATTATTGTTGTTCATTAACTCCCTTAATAGGATATTTCGCAACTTCTGCTGCAGACAAGACGACTACATTTTTAAAGCTTAACTTTCGTGCAGCAAAATCTGCACCACTCAAAGCTAATAGCTGGCCTTTTTCTACAATATATACTGTTGGCGCATTATCTGCTTTTAAGATTGTACCGTCTTTAGGTAAAATAGCTTCCCCTTCTGGCCATTTGCTAACCTCATCTGCACTAAAGGTGACATCTGGAGTAATCTGTTTTTGCTTAGCGACAAAGCTAGACACAAAATGACGACTCGAATTTTTATAGATATACAACTCACCACTTCCCGCTACTTGATAATAAGTTGGATCTTTTGGTTCTGCAGTGTTACCAGTCGGCATAGCTAGAAGTTCATCGTCGCTGATAGTTTTAACATCTGTAAATTTAAAATTATAGGTGCGGAATACTAAGTAAGTCATTGGTCTTTTAATACGATCAACTACTAGGAATACAGTTTGCACACTTGGTGACTTCACTAGAGTTCCGTCTGCAGGAGGCAAGAAACCTCCTTTAGGATAAATAGCCAATTCCGAATCAGGGATTAACTGAATTTTTGGAGCCAAATTCCTTTGAGCAAACACCAGTGCCGAAACTAACCGAAGTTGATTATTTTCTACAATATACACCGCTGGCCCATTGATTCCACGCAACACAGAACCTTCCGAAGGAGTAAGTTGTGCACCATCTTGGTATGCAGATAAATCTGCCATAGATGCATTAACTGCATTTCCTACAGACAATCCTCGTTGTCTTAATACAAAATCACTGACAGGATGTTTTTTATTATTCAAGAACATGTAAATCTTGCCTTCAGCGATTGCAACGGTATTATCCGCTAGACCAAGAAGTCCACTATCTGGATAGCTTTCTAATTCATTAAAAGATAACAGTACAGGATTAGCCAAGTTCAAATTTCTAGCTCGGGCTATAAAGTCATTGATTTGCAAGCGAGCACCATTTTGAATCATATACTTTTGCCCACTAGGTGCACTAATAATTGTTCCAGATGGATACCTGAACCATTGGTTCATATATCTCCAAAAATTATAATTACCATTAAACACATGAGGAGTAAATCGATACAAAGCAGCTGTCGCGGCATTTTCTAAAACTACAGTCTGTTGTGCTTCTACTCCAGTATAACCACCGAGAGTATTTCCAAGCACAATTGTGTTCCCTATTTTGGAAACTGCCCCATTATAAAACGGTCCACGCCCACCTGGAGTTGTAAATGATTTCATTAAAGACTTAGAAGCTCCTAGATAACGATTATTTTCGGAGTCAACGTTACCAAATAATTGGTAGTAAAAACCTTTGTATAGAGCACCACAGCCACCTGAGTCTGGACAACCAAACCCCATGGCATAATCTAATGGTGTTTGTAATTGTTCAGGAGTAGCATTCTTTCGTGCCGTAATTAAACCTTGCTCCTTCTGTAAAGTAACAATAATAACTTGTGGGTTTATCCCGCTAGACTGACTCGCGTCCCAAATCAATTCTGCGGCAGTTCTGAGTCTATCCAAATTAGGACGTGGGTCATCCAAGGTAACTTTTAAAGTTGAGTTAGTTGGCTCTTTAAGTCTTGCCAAAAAATCTGCAGAAGTATTAGCAAGAACACTCTGTTTACTTTCTAAAAATTTCTGAACACCTTCGGAATTACCCAATGCAGTTTTATCAGAAAAAACAGCGTCTTCGATTAACCTATTTGGAGTAAAACCGGGCAATACAGATTCTTGAGCGTAACTAATTGGAGTAATTAAAAATGTGCTCGCTAGTACTGCTACGGCGCTAAATATTAATGTGAAATGTTTTATTTTATTCATAACTTAAATTTTAATGTATCTATTTTTATTACTCAATCCTTTTAGCCAAAAGTTATTTTTTTAGGCATAACCAACACATAAATTATAATGTGTAACCCTCCCCTGTCGGAAGTTTTGTTAAGTCCGAATCTGGGATGTAAACCACAGGAAAAATCTTTAAACCTCTATCTTCGTAGAATGCGAAGTTAATAGGATGCAAGATTTGTCCCACCACCCAATATACAGTTGGATTTTGAATGGTGCGAATCAAGGTTCCTTCTGGTGGTGTCAAAAATCCACCCATCACCCAAGAATTCACTTCGCTGGTAGATAATGTAAATACATCTTTAAATTGAAAATTGTACAAACCAAAAACCTGAGCAGTAACTGGTAAACGCAGACCCTTGCTCATATAATAAACTGTATTAGTATTTGGAACTTTAACTAAAGTTCCGTCCTTCGGTTCGGCAAATGATCCTTCGGAAAATCTTTCGATTTCCGAAAAGAATACTTGCTTTGGAACCACACCAATAAAGCGTTGATTTTTCACAAACGGAGAAATTATTTGACGCTTCCCACCATTGATTAAATACCAATCACCGGTATTGCTAACCTGAACTACATCACCATCTGTAATTGGAGAAATTACTTCTTGCAAACTTTTTGCAACATTAATTCGCCCACTTCCTAAAAAGCCTTTGCATGAAGACCCGCCACATTGACTCAAATTTAAACTATCAATGTTATCAGCAGTAGAAATTATTCGGTCGCGAATCTGTCGATTAGAAGCAAATGGATACAAAGATTTTAATAATGCTGCCTGACCACTGACATATGGAACTGCGAGAGAAGTTCCCGAAGCGTAGGCATATGAATCTGGGGCAAAAGTTCCTGTCGCAGGATCGCGGTTAATAGTAGATAAAATTCTTTTTCCTGGAGCGACAACATCAACACAAGCTTTACCAAAATTAGCAAAGTTTGGCTTGAGGTCGTTTACATCACTAGCCGAAACCCCAATCACCATATTCTTACCATTGTCGTTACAAATCGGAAAGACAGGTTCGACATCCAAATTACCACCAGTAATAGCTACATCATTCCCAGCCGCAGCAATAATTACAACATTTTTTTCGAAAGCGTAAGTTATAGCATTGGACAAAGTTGTGTCGTGCGCAAAACCTATCCCACCTAAAGATAAATTAATTATGTTTGCACCATGATCGGTAGCCCAAACAATACCTTCCGATATATTACTAGCAGAACCGCTACCACTAGAATTTAACGCTTTAACTGCCATCAAAGTGATACTCCAGTTGGTTCCACTGATACCCAAACCATTATTGCTAACTGCCCCAATTACACCAGAGACTAGAGTCCCATGGCCATTATCATCTGAGTTTCCAAATTGTGAAATTGATTGTGAAGTTAGAACATTATATCCATCTATAAATCGAGTTGATGTGATGTCTTCATGGAATCTGTCGATACCAGTATCAATTACTGCAACAACAGTCTTTGTGTCGCCTTTAGTTTTGTCCCATGCATCTATGAAACCAGATTTAACCAAGCCCCACTGTTTATCTATATTAGAAACGTTAGTTGTAAAACCAGGATCATTAGGTAGCTGTGTCACCGTTAATAAATCTGCCTGCACCTGTTGATTATATTCAACGTACTCTGCATTAGTAACTTTTGCTCGAAGCTGATCGAGTGGTAAAGCAGATTGAAAATTATAAATATTTTGGAAAGTTGGATTTTTTGAGAATGTGAACTGCTCTTGAATCCCAGTAGCTACAGCTGACAATGAAGAGATGTCTGAACCCTTTAATTTAGCTGTGTACGAATAACCCACACCAATGCTTTCTTTTGAGCTAATGTCTGCCGCGGTAGCATTTTTTATCCTATAAATAGGAGTTACGGAACCCACAGCTAAACCAATGACCAAAACTGCCGCAATTGCCGGCAGGGTGGTTTTGGATAAAATTCTGAAAAGAGGTGTATATAGCATCATAAGTTATATCGAGATAACCTAAAAAAAGTTTCAGTGTTTACTTCTTATTAAATTTACTTCTTCTTGTACTGACCAGAAAGTGAGCGAAGCTTAATTTTGAACAAATCAATTAGTGATTCTACGTAAGCAGATAATGGTACATGACCACCACCATGCTCTGTCCAAGAAACACCAACTTCTTTGATCTTATAACCACGAGCCAAAGCGATGGTTAAGACTTCCATATCAAAACCCCAGCGCAATACTTTAACTAATGGGAAAATTTCTTTTGCTGCAGTTAAAGTGAAAGCTTTGAATCCTAGTTGAGTGTCTTTAATTCCTGGAACAGCCAAAACTTGAATGAGCAAATTACTCATTCGGGATAATACAATTCTATAAAATGGTTGATGAACTTTTACCAAATCTGGATTAGTGTAACGAGACCCGATCACTACATCGTAACCTTTATCGAAGAAAGGTAAAAACTTTTCTATTTCTGAAATCGGTGTTGCATTATCTGCATCCATAAACATAACGATATCACCAGTGGCTTTTTCTAAAATACCTCGACGAACCGCATTACCTTTGCCGCCTTCTACTAGATTTAGAGCAGTCGCCTTTTGAACCGTAGTCTTTTCTAAATTTTGAACCACTTCAAAAGTCTTATCTTTGGTATTATTTACAACTACAATAATTTCATAGTCATAATTTTGCTTTTCTAAATAACCATCAATATTCTGCAGGGTTTCGGTGATTCTTTTTTCTTCGTTGTATGCCGGAATTACGACAGAGAGTTTTTTCATAAAAAAGGTTTAATTTTTGAGTTTTCTTTCAAGCTCAAAGGCTTATTACATATATTATAGCATTGAAAACAGGCAAAATAAAAAAGGCAAATTAATTGCCTTTTAAACTGAAAATTCACATAAACTACCACCCAGGAGTATAGACCCTCACATAAGGTGGTCTATTGCGAACAGTACTTTGAATGTTCACATCTTGGGTTATTACTGTAACCCTATAATCAATTCTTGGTCGCCACCTGCGACTATATGAACCTCCAATATTGGTACGGATATCCTGACGCACAGTCCGAGTTCGTTGCCTATGCTCCACTAACGGAGGTGAGTTACGAACTTGTCTGGAATCTTGAGCATTTGCAGTACTAACTGCAAAGAACATCACACCGAAACAAAAAACAAACCAAAAGACCTTTTTCATACTGCCTCCTATAAAACAACTGCTTTGCTATAATAGCTATTTTCGCCTAGCTACCTAGACAGATTCAGCATAAAAAAAATACGCGAAAGAGTCAATGACCCTTTCGCGTGTATTGCCTGCGCCTTAGTTGGCACAAACTCGCCTACCGTTGACAGTGATCAGGTTGGCGCAACCTGATGTGTTCTCTTTGTAAGTCCTGTTCTGCTGAGATTGGACATTACCTCTGGTCCGCGATCCGCTCTGATAAGGAGCGACTTGCTGAACAAAAGTGTTCGTCCCTGCTCGCTTTCGAGTACCTACAGTTCCGGTTCCATTTGAGCTACCAGTAGCGATAACTCTTCCGGTTCCGTCCGTGCGTTTACGAGTCCCTGGAGTAATTCCAGGTTCTTTACCGTCAGTGCCGGGTCCCTTGGTAGGGATAACTCCGCCGCCGCCGTAAACTGTTTTTGTTCCGCAGAACTTCCAGATTCGGCAAGCACCATACATGGCAGCAGCACCGCCACCAGCTATAGCACCGCGCACCCACCAGCTGTCACCCTTTTCAGGCTTCACACACTGTCCGGTTCTCTCATTGCGGAGAGTTCCTTCTGGGCAAAGCTCGGCCTTTGTCTCCGCCACGACTTCGCGGGGAAACTCCTGGCAACCATTGGAATAGATTTCGAACTCTCGACCGCGAACGGTGTCGGTTCGAATGTATTCCATAGCTTTAGGTTTGCAGACCTCAGTTTTTGCGATAGCCGTTGCATTTGCATTGGCATTAGCATTAACATTTATATTGGTCTGCTGCTGAGTTTTTTGCGTCGGAGCCCATGACTCCTCCTGCTTCTGCGCGATGGCAATAGCGTAAACGGTATTGTGACACCGCTTGTACTGACCATCAGGAGTTCCAAGGTAATAAGCCATGCGATCGCCGGTAAAACCAACTTGCGACTGATCGGCTGTTAACACCCATCCGATACCATTATTGGCACGGTACTGAGGCAACGATGTCTGCATACACATCAGAGCAAGACCGTAAGTCTCGAACCTTGTATATGATCGCACCGAACTCTGGAACTTCGGAGCATAAGGAGCTCCGCTGAGGTTAATTGCCGGAACAGCACCGCACTTAGCGGTTGCGTCCGCTCGTGAGTACACGAGCTGCATTGAACTGTTTTCCGAAGACTCTTCGGAATACTGACCAAAACTGAGACCGACACCAACAAACAAAACGACAATAAACAAAAACATTGTTCTTTTAAACATTTGATTTTCCTCCGTAATTTTTTATCTGACTTTCCGCGCTTCCAATATTGCTATTGGGCGGTTTTACAACTGTTTGGCGCGGTGCCAGACATGTTTTCGCTCATTTCCTGCCTGACTGTAGTTAAATACCAGGGGAAACGAGCAGAAACGCATCTAGCACGTAGATATTCAAGGTTCTTAGCTTGACCCACTATATTAGCATAATTTAGGGGTTTTGTCAATAGCTGCCTCTTTTTGTTAATATTTCTTTTATATAACAAAACCAGCCAGTTTCAAGCAAGAAATGGCTGGGTTTATTTAATTGATATAGGTTTAACTTCTTTCAGTTTGGGTGAGCTTGGCAAATAAAACCAACCTCTTCGCTGTTGTTCCAACTGGCCAGCAAGTCGATAAAGCAACTATCGAGTCAGAGGTACTTATAAACTGGGCTTGATCATTAGCAGCAAATTCACCGCGACGCTCAACAATATAATTAAACCTTACTGTCTTACCATTCTTTTGAGTTGCTGTGATTGTAAAGGAAGTGCCATCTTTCACACTACCTAAGATTGCAAAAATCTGTTTGTAAGGACTCTTATCCCAAACATAACCACTAGAGTGACCAGAAATATAACTTGTACCAAGTTCTCCTGGCATAGCAGTTCCTGGATAATGTACTACTCCACTCTTCAAATCTTTTTCGAAATCTTTGATGTCTTGAGTCCAAACTAATGGTACAGAGATTTTGTTAGCAGGAATTTCTAATAAGCCTGGCTTAGATTGATCAATAGATTCATCTGGTCGTAAATTAGGAGGTGTAGAACTAGATGATGAAGATGAACTTTGATTAGTCGGAATATTTGCTGGTGTTGCTGTAGAAGTTGAAGTCGCAATTTGGGTTGGAGTAACTACTGCCTGACCATTGGCTCCGACTTGCTGCAAAGTAACTGGATCAATGTAATAAGGTGAGTCGGAACTTACATACTGGGCATACTTAGTAACACCACGAGTTATAGCTGCAGCAGTAATTCTATTGCTGATGAGTTCTGGATTAATATATTTCTCCACTAACTGCTTTTGCTTATCTGTAAAAGTTTTTCCTGTCCAAGGATTAATGCCGTCTAGCACAGCCTGCCCATCGCCTACATTACCTCTTGTAGAATAGACCTTAGGATTTAAGTTTAGTAAATATTTTTCGAAGTTTGTTAAACCGTTACCAGAAACATCAGCATCCATACTAGAAATACTGTCATCATTTACATCTGTAAAGAATTGATTCAACCAAGTTTTATAATCACCAGCAGCATCTTTTTTAAGTTGCTCGTATTCTTTGTTAGTCTCGGAATCAGTAATGCTTTCAATTTTTAAAGTATCAGAATTGAATAAGCTGTTAATACTAAAGTCGTTAAAATAGAAGAAATACAAACCAATTGCTATTGCGAAAATAGCCAAATATGGCGCGATCATTTTTACTATTTTACCAGCAGTCCATTGCGGTGCGATTTCTGCTGCAGGTTCAATTTTAGGTTCAACTTTAAGAACTTCTTCTAAAGTTTCTTTAGGTGTTTCTCTAGGATTTTCGACCGCGTCCTCTATAGGTTCTTGATCTACTTTGGGTTCTTCTAAATCGGCAATTGGTAAATTACTTGGAGCTTCAACAGTGTTTTCCGCGAACATTGAATCAGACTCTACAGGAATAGAATCTTTTCGAGGGCCAGTATCACCATGTGGGGTTATGTTTAATAACCCAGCAATGCCTTCAGTTGAATTAGGGAATTTTTTATTATCTTCGCTCATAACTTATATGTATATTTAAATTAAACCATATTATATCGAAAATTCCTAATTTTGTCAATATCTGGAATTAATGAACTGCCCTACTTTTTGTATGGATTTGGAGATCCAGAAAAAGATGCCCCTGGATAAACTTTAAACCGGGAAATTAATAGGTATCTTCCCCAAATAGCTAATTGAACTAACCAAGTAAATACTCGCGGATATTTACTTAAATAATGTTTGTAATAAAAAATAATCATGGCACGATGGAACTCCCAAGTTGGTCGTGGATTATGTTTCTTTTTTCCACCTGCCTTACCAGATAAATAACCTTTGTAATGTAGAATGGTTGTTTTTGGATAATACCAAACTTCCCAACCCGCTTGTTTAACTCGATAACACCAATCGATATCTTCACCGTACATATAAAAAGTTTCGTCCAAATATCCAATTTGTTCCATGGCTTCGCGGCGGATCATTTCGAACGCACCTACACAACTATCAATTTGATAAGATTCATCTTCACTCAAAAATTCTAAATTGTATTGATTAAAGATTTTGCTTTTAGGAAACAACTTTGCCAAACCACTAAAGCGAGTAAAAGAAACCCATGGTGTAGGAAAACTTCTTCGACAAGCCTTATCCAACTTTCCACTAACAGCTAAAACTAACTTCCCTGTCGAGATTCCAACTTTAGGGTTTGCATCCATAAAAGAAACCATGGTTTCGATTGTGTCTGCAGAAATTTCTGTATCAGCATTTAACAATACTGCGTACCGCCCTGTGGATTTTTTTAGTCCTACATTATTGGCGGCGGCAAAACCAACGTCACCACCTCGGATTAATGTGACTTGAGGAAATTCTGATTCTACCATTTCTAAACTGCCGTCAGTCGAGCCATGATCATAAACAATTACTTCGTAAGAAAATTTAGTTTGACTAGAAAAAATAGACTTCAATGTGGCTTGAAGTAAATCTTTACAATTCCATGGTGTGATTACAAAAGAAATATCCATAAATAATGTGTCTGGTTCTATTTAATAAATTCGATAATATTATTTTTACCTAAAACGCTACGAGATTTTATAATTTTGCGTTTACGAAAGATATTTGGTAATTGTCTAAACATTGTCGGTAAAATTAACAAAGTCTTAGTCTCAAATATAATTATAAACCCTAATTCGGCTATTTGGCGAATGAGCATGGTCAAAAAGTCTCGTCTTAAAGTTTTGCCGAAATCATTTTTCAAAACTAAGTAAAGTTTATTCTTCCAACTCAATTGCTTGGTGTACAAACTAAACTGCTTGCGGAACTTTACTAATGCCAAGATATGACGATAACCACCAGGGCTCGAACCCACCCCACGTTGATGATAAGAAATTGCTGTTGGTTGATACCATAACTTCCAACCCTGATGACGTAATCTCCAACCTAAATCGGAATCATCAAAAAAGGCAGTGATATCTTCATCAATAATCTCCCCATCAATTGCAATATCTAATAACGCAGCACGACGGTAAACCGGATTAGAACCACAAATAGCAAAAACTTCTTG
>CAYQJW010000004.1:22707-25117 GCA_964418025.1 uncultured Candidatus Saccharibacteria bacterium
CCATCCGTTGAAGCATTGTCGATATATGTGACTTCAAAATTTGGGTAGTCTTGTTTAAAAATGCTAGAGAAAGCTTTCTCTAGCAATTTTTTTTCGTTGAACCCTAAAATATTTATAGAAACTTTTGGAAAGTTCATATTACAAACAATGTTACTTACAAGATTACTTACGAAGTAAATTGGTGATTACTTGATCCTGTTTAACTTCCATACGCTTTTGATTCTCTTCTGCGGTGGTTTTCATAACTTCTTGAGAAGATGCATTCCGTAAATTATCTCGTAAAACTGTAATGATTCCTCGAAGTCGTTGGTTGATTTCTGGCATGTGAATACCTTCACGGTTCAGTTTTTCGATAGACAAGATTGTATCTGGTCTTTTGATAGTAAACATCTTTTCGACTTCTGCCTTAGAAAGTTTTTCGATTTGCATATCAGGATTAATGATCTCCTTTAGCATGTTAGCAATTTTAAATGGAGAGCTTAAACCAGAGTTAACAACATTGTACAGACCAGTTTTTTGCTTATCGATTAATTGACCTGTTACAGAAACTAAGTCTTCTACAACGGTCATGGAGTTAGGAACATCGTGGAACTTACTATACATCACCATCTTTGCTAAAACATTTTTTGGATGAGGTACAGCAGATAACAACATGTTTGGACGAACAATCAAAAGCTTTAACCCTTGATTAGCCATGCGCATTAAAACTTCGTCTGCCTTAGCCTTACTATAAGAATAATAATTTAAAGGATTTGGTTGATCTTGTTCTTTACGTTCGTCGGCAGTGCTATGAGAATGATGAACATAACCAGTAGAAACATGAACCATGTATACACCAGCAGACTGGCAGGCCTTAGCAATATTTTCGGCGCCCTGAATGTTTACTGCAGCAGTTTCTTCTTGATTAGTTTCAGCCCAATCTACATTAGTTACACCTGTAGCATTTATAACTACTGTTGGTTGTGCTTGAGTGATGGCAGAGTTAACTTGATCAAAATTAGTTACATCAACTTCGGGACGGGATGCAACAACAACTTCTGAGCCTTCTGCAGAAAAATAATTTTGGAAGTGCATGCTTAATTGGCCGTTACCAAAAATCAAAACCTTTTTCTTAACCTGAGGTGTTAATGGCTTTGTAGGAATATTAGAATTTTCTAAAAAAGTGAGGGATTCAGTATTAGCTTGAGTGATTGTTTTTGCAGACTGCCCATAAGAGCTCTGCATCTGTGGCATTGGAGTAGAAGTAATAGAAGTTGATGATTCTTCTGCTATGTGTCCAGTGCTGCCCCACGCAAAACTTTGCTTAACAAGTGGTCGCCACCATGCTTCATTCTGCTGGTACCAAGCAATAGTTTGTTGAATCCAATCATCAAAACTGAACAATGGTTCCCAACCAAGCTCTCGGTTAATTTTAGTCCAATCTAGTTTGTAAGCTTTATCATTACTTGGACGATCCGGAACGAATTCAATACGATCCTCACCTACACCCATAAGTTGGCAGATACGCTGAGCAACTTGTAAAGTAGAAAGTTGAGCATGACCAGCAACAAGATATACTTCACCGAGTTTACCACGGCGTAATACAGCCTCGATTGCACGACAGTGATCTTCTACGAACAACCAATCACGGATATGATCACCTTTACCATGCAAGCGAATATTCTTACCATCGATTAAACGAGTGATACATAGTGGAATAAATTTTTCTGGGAATTGGTAAGCTCCGAAATTGTTAGATGTGTTGGTAATTGTTGCAGGAAAATCGTAAGTCTTATAGTAAGCACGAACAACCATATCCGAACCAGCTTTACTAGCTGAGTAAGGATTGTTTGGCTGGTAACGAGTTTCTTCGGTAAACATTTCATCACCTTCAACTGTTACTGTGCCGTAAACTTCATCAGTAGAAACATGATGAAAACGCCATACGCCTGCATTCTTAGCTTCTTCTAAAAGTACTTGAGTACCGATTACATTTGTATTAACAAACAAGCCTGGTTCGACGATACTACGATCAACATGAGAGTTAGCGGCAAAGTGAGCTACAACATCTACTCCACGCATGGCTTCGCGAACTGCTATTGGATCTGTGATGTCACCATGAATAAACTGATATCGATCTCTGGTTTCTGGATTGATAGTTAAATCTTTAAGGCTATCTAAATTACCAGCGTAAGTTAGTGCGTCAAAATTAACCACAGTATCGTGTGGGTGATTTTTTAACCAGTAACGTACGAAGTTACTGCCGATAAAACCGGCTCCGCCGGTGACTAAAACTTTCATAATAGGTTTGATTTCTTAAGATTTTAGCGTGTTACTCGTGCATGTATTCTAGCAAAAACAGGCATATTGTCAAAGTAAAAACGGTTTCAATATTAGTTAAACTTTATATACAAAACTTTGCATTAACACA
>CAYQJW010000005.1:0-1749 GCA_964418025.1 uncultured Candidatus Saccharibacteria bacterium
GTTTATATCGTAATTAAATATGGTCGAACAATAACCGTCAGCACTGTAACTAGTATGGTGTTTGGTGCGGTTTTTATTTTACAAGTTATTGCAGCCTTCGCAACTCTTCAATTCGCTTTTTAAATTTATGAATAAATTATTCCCTAGTCAACAACCCAACGAAAAAATTATGTTAGTTGTGCGAGAGCACTGGTTTTTATTAGCTATAAAATTTGCCCTAATAACAGTATTTCTATTGGCTCCAATTATCCTTGGAATTATTATGGCAGCCGTAGATTTTAGTATTGAATCAGAAACCTTCAATACAATTTTATCGGTTGGTTTACAAATTTATTACTTAGTATTAGTATTAGCTGCTTTTATTCTTTGGGTGCTTTATTATTTAAATGTTCATATTGTCACAGACCAGAGAATTGTAGATATCGATCAAGTTGGATTATTATTCCGCGAGGTTTCTGAATTAAATATCGAGACTATTGAAGATGTGACTAGTCAAAATGTTGGAGTCTTTGGAAACATTCTAAACTACGGAACAGTCTATATTCAAACAGCTGGAGCAGCGCAACGTTTTGAATTTCATAATGTACCCCACCCAGGAAATATCGCAAGTTTAATCTTGCAACTCTATGAAGCTCATAGTAATTCTGACAAAGAACACCCAAAACCTTAACCTTTTTAGATGAACATATTAATTTTTGCTGGTGGCCAAGGCACGAGACTCTGGCCAGCTAGTCGTAAATCACAACCTAAACAATTACTGAAGCTTGTTGGAAAAGACACTTTATTACAACAAACATACAAAAGAATGCGCAAAGGATTTAACCCTGCGCAAATTTTTATAGCTACCGCGAGTGATTACGCTGACCAAATCCAACAACAACTTCCTGGTATAAAAAATACTCGTTTATCTTTAGAGCCAATTAGGAAGGACCGGGGACCCGCCTTAGGGTTGGCCGCTATCATAATGCAGCATCATAGTAATGATGATATTTTCGCCACCGCTTGGTCTGATGATCATATTAAGCAAGATGATATTTATCATCAGACTTTAAAAAATGCTGAAAAGTTTTTAAAAGAAAACCCAAATACGATTGTAGCAGTTGGGATAAAACCAACTACCCCAAGTAAAGCGTTTAGATATCTTCAGACTGGAAAAGAGTTGTCTAACGCAATTCATTCTGTAAAACAATTTACAAATAAGCCAACAGAGAAACTTGCAGAAAAATATTTTAAATCGGGAAAGTATTTGATTAATTCAGGATATTTTATCTCTTCAGCAAAGCATATTTTAAACTTATATAAAGAACACCAACCAGAAGCTTATGAGTTACTTACAGCAATCAGACCTGCTATTGGTACTAAAAATCAAAACAAAGCTATTGAAAAGCATTACTCTAAAATGCCATCGTTTGATTTTGAAGAACTATTTATTAATGACCCGAGTAAAATTTTAGTAACACCAGGTTTGTTTGATTGGGCCGATGTAGGTCGTTGGAGTGTAATCAAAGATATTCAATCAGAACTAAATGACAATCTTACGGAAGGCCTAACAATTTCTCACGAAACTACAGGTAGCTTAATATATAATTACAATCCAAAACAAATAGTTAGTACTTTACATGTCGATAATCTAATTATTGTAGTTACTCCAGAAGCAGTTTTAGTCGCAGATAAAAATAAGAGTGAAGAACTAAAACACCTCGTAGAAAAACTTAAATCTTCTCCAAAGTTAAATAAGTTTTTATAGAT
>CAYQJW010000005.1:1849-4830 GCA_964418025.1 uncultured Candidatus Saccharibacteria bacterium
GCGGGGCTTAAAGTCACATGCTGACCAACCATTTCTAAGGGGTGTGTAGTTGTAATAAAGGTTTGGAATTTACCTTGTAAGTACTTTAGTAAGAACGTGCGGCGGGTATCGTCTAACTCGCTAAGTACGTCGTCCAACAGTAATATCGGGGACTCACCTTCTTTAGTTAAGTATTCTAACTCTAAAATCTTAAGAGCTAAAATCTGACTACGTTGCTCACCACGGGACGAGAATGAGACTAGGAACAATCCCTCACTCTGAAGGAAAAAATCGTCTCTATGAGGCCCCACGAGGCAGGTAGCGGCACCTAATTCTCTAGGACGGACCTTATCTAATTGTTGTAGAAAATTATTGTAAATTTCTTCTTTAGTTTCTCCGGCGATACTTTCATAAACAAGTTCTACTGTTCTTTGGAATTTAGAAATGTTTGTATAAACTTCGGATAAATTCTGGTTAAGGAAGTTTACAAATTGTTTTCTGAACCAAATAATCTCTGATCCTAAATTAGCAATTTGTTCATTCCAACTATCCAGTGCAGAAACATCACCATTACCTTGTTTTAAATCTTGAAGGAAACGATTCTTTTGAGTCATAGCCTTTTTATAACTTCCTAGTAATTCTAAATACTCAGGATGTTTTTGAGCTAAAACCATATTAAAATATTTTCGTCGTGCTTCTGGTGGTTTAGTAAATAAATCTACATCGCTTGGTTCAAAGATTACAACTTTTAAAAATCCTTGGGCTTGTTTACGCTTCTTTTTTACTCCATTGATTTTAAAGTTTGCAAATATTCGATCACGCTTTTCTAAAAATATTTCTAATTCATTAGCTTCTCCACTACTGGATTCAAAATCAATTTTTATCTTTGAATCATTAGTAGATTTTAGGAATATAAAATCTGCGTCATCACGAAAAGATTTAAATAAAGAACCAAAATATATGGATTCTAATAAGTTAGTCTTACCCACTGCATTAGGACCAGATAAAATTACCATCTCATGGGTAATATCTAAATCTAAGTCTGGGTAATTACGGAAGTTCTTTAGGTTAATCTTTTTGATTTGCATAATAGTCTTTCTAGGCTAATAAATTATTGTTGCTTGATAGGCATTACTAGATAAAGGTAAGAGTTGTCATTTTCTGGAACAAAAGTAATAGGTTCATTTTCATCAATAATCTTCATCACCAGTGTATCAGTATTTAAATTGTTTAAGAAATCTGATAAATATCGATAATTTACTACCAAAGAACCAGATGGGCCGGAAATTCTACAAACTACATCCACCTTGCTTTCACCTAGATCGTGCGAAACGGAATTTAACTGCATTGAATTCTGTTCAGAATCATAGTTTACAGTAATACTACCAGATCCTCTAGAAAACACACTACTGGTTTTTAATGCTGAAACTAAGTCATTTTTATCAAAAATTATGGTTGTATTACTAGAATCTGGGATAATTTGTTGATAATCAGGATATGTTCCATCAATTAACCTAGTGACAATGTATGTATTTTCAAGATTAAAGGCTAATTGAGTAGAAGTAATGTTTAATTCAATTTCCCCAGTTAAACCAGTGAGTAAACGGGAGATTTCTATACTGCTTCGATGAGGAATAATAATCTTTTGCCCATTTTCACTAGTTCCAAGTGAAGAAACATCACCTTTATAAGAAACTTTCTTTTCTGCCAAGCGATAACGATCAGTGGCAGTGATCAATACATTCTCTCCACCGAACCAAAACAATATCCCAGAAATCTCTGGTTGAGTTTCACTAGTACTAGAAGCAAAGATAACTTGATCGAGTGCAGTTTTTAAATCTATAGCATTTATCTTCACTACACCTGAATCTTCAATTTTAGGAATTAATGGGAAATCTTCTGTGGAAAGGTGTTTGATTTTTACATTACTGTTATCTGTAGTAATTGAAGTTTCTAACTCACCAGTTTCGATAGTTATATTCTCTGAAGGGAAACTATTAATTAAATCGGTGATTGTTTTTACACCTACACAAATTCCACCTTCTTCTTCGATCGCGCATCGGATGTAAGTACTGATTCCAGTTTCTAGATTAGTACCAGAAATTTTTAGTAAACCATTATCGGTTTCCAACATTACATTATTTAAGATTGGTAATGTCGAACTATTACCAACTACTCGGCTAACGATTTGTAATCCATTCTTTAAGTTTTCCTGTGTACTTATTATCTTCATTCTTTATATAATTAATTAGTAGTTGTAATAGAGTCGGTGGATTAGTGGATAAACACTTTAATCTGAATTAAACATTACTTATTATTCCAAATTAATTGTTTATAACTTCTTTATATTTTTGTGAACAAAATTTGATAACTTTTTAAGAAATTCTTTATTCTATTTTTATCGGGAATTTATACACAACCTACACACACTTATTAACAACTCTATCCACTCATTACAACACCTTTTAGTTGTAAATTTTTTCTAAGATTAAATCTAATTCTTGTTTAATTTGATCTTGAGCATTCACCGCTTTTTCTACTTTTTCTACCCCATGCATTACAGTAGTATGATCTCGGCCACCAAAGAATTCACCAATGGAAGGAAAAGAGCTTCCTAATTCTTTTCTTGTTAAGTACATTGCTGCCTGTCTTGGTTTAACATATTCTTTACGGCGTGATTGTTTTATTAAGTCTTCCATTGTAATGCTGTAAAAACTAGCTACACACTCGGCAATTTTCCTAACAGAAACAGTCTTTTTCTTAGCATTTACTATACTTACCAATAGTTCTTTAACTTCATTTAATGTTATTGGATTACTTTCTATCTGTTGATAAACAATAATCTTATTCATCGCTCCCTCTAATTCACGGATGTTGTTAACTACATTTTCTGCTACATACTGAACGATGTCGTTATCTAAATTAATTCCTGACTTAGCGAGTTTAGTTTTTAGAATCGCTATTCTGGTTTCTAAACTTGGTGCTCCAACATCTGCGACCAT
>CAYQJW010000005.1:4930-24791 GCA_964418025.1 uncultured Candidatus Saccharibacteria bacterium
AATGTTTCGAAAGTATAAGTTTTATTTAAACTCCCTGTTTGGTTAAAGGATGATTCTTTGTAAACCACAGTGTTCTTACTGTTGCTTTCTGTTCTTTGTAAAAGAGTACCTTGTTTTTCTGCTTCTGTTTTTAAATTTCCAACAAAATAACGAATTTCTTTTATCTCAGGAGATAGAGATTTTAGAGATTTTAACAATAGAGTATGAAACTTATTTTTTATCCAGTCTAAAGTGAAGTTACTTGGCACCCCGACTATAATATAATCCTCACCTTTCTCTATAATTCCTGTATTTTTGAACCAAGTGTTAAAATTTCCTTTGCTTAAAGTGATTTCTAGGCTGCCTAACATGGCCTGCCAGAGCTGTTGGTTATTCATATTTTTTATTCTACCAGTGGAGTTATCAACATGTAAACCACAAGTAAAAAGCCTTTAAATAAGCCAACTTTGTTGTGGAGTGTGCAAAACCTGTGGAAAACCTGTGTGTTCCTTAAAAGACCACGTATTTAAGGTTGACCAAACCGATTTTTTTCAATATAATTGTTAGTATGCAACCAACTTATAATCCCAAAGTAAAAAAACGTAAGCGAGTACACGGCTTTCTAAAGAGAATGCTAACCCGTACTGGTAAAGCTGTTCTAGCCCGTCGCCGTCTAAAGGGACGAAAGAAATTAACAGTTTAAATACATGCTTCCTAAAAAACACCGCCTTTCCAAAACAGCTGATGTAAATCTAACGACAGCCAAGGGGCGGAGTTTTTTTAGTCAATCTTTTTTGATCAAATTCCTTAACCAAGCAGGGTTAGATCAGCCTAAAATTACAGTAATTACCTCTGTAAAAGTCTCTAAGAGTGCTGTTACTAGAAACCGCTTAAGGAGAATAATTCGTCAGGTGGTTCATGAATATATAGACCAAATAAAGCCTGGTTCTTATGTATTTATTGTTAAAAAAACTGCTGTTCCTGTAAATTCAGCTAATTTGCGAAAAGAAATCATAACAGCTTTAGAAAAAAGTAAAATGGTTTAATACTAACTATGAATAAACCTTTAATTTACTTAATAAAAATCTATCAAAAAACTTTATCTCCAGACCATGGTTGGTTAAAAGTTAAATATCCTTATGGTTTTTGTAGATTTTATCCAAGTTGCAGTGAATATTCCATTCAAGTTCTGCAAAAACACGGTACGATAAAAGGAATAATGTTATCATTAGTAAGAGTTGTTAAATGCAACCCATTTAGTAGACCTAAAATTAATAAACCCCTTTAAAAAATACAATTATGTTTTTATTAGACATTTACAACGAAGCAATTTATAGACCAATTTTAAACCTTTTAGTAGGTTTATATAATGTATTTCCTATCCAAGATATTGGAATTGTCATTATTTTAGTTACTCTAGCGATTAGAGTTGTTTTAGCTCCTTTTATGCATAAGTCATTAAAAGGCCAAAAAGCACTTAGCGCTCTTCAGCCTAAAATGAGCGAATTGCGAGAACGTCATAAAGATAATAAAGAAGAGCAAGCCAAGGCAATGATGGATTTGTATAAAGAACATAAAGTTAATCCTTTTTCTTCTTGTTTACCTGTTTTGATTCAATTGCCAATTTTGATTGCGTTATATCAAGTCTTTAGTAAAGCTTTAAAGGGAAACTTAGAAGGTTTATATGGTTTTGTTTATAACCCAGGTGTCTTGGATCCTAAGTTCCTAAATTTAGTTGATTTATCTCATCCTAATATAGTATTCGCTCTTTTGGCTGGTTTGGCCCAGTTCTGGCAATCACGCATGATTACTAAATGGTCAGGGCAACCTGCTGGGCAAGATATGACAGCCAAAGCTTTGAATGTCCAAATGACATATGTATTACCAGTCGTATCTGTGGTTATTGCCTGGACCTTACCAGCAGGACTTCCGCTTTACTGGATAGTAACAACATTGTTCGCCGTTGGTCAGCAATATTATGTTCAAAAGACTCATCCAACTACTACCTCAATTATTGATGTTGAAGTTATAAAATCATAAATTATGAATACCGATTACGAAACAATCGAATACATTAAAAAAGTAATAACCGATATTTTGTCTTCTGGTGGTTTTAATGTTCGAGTAGAGTACGAACAAAGTTTGGTAAGTGGTTTAATCTTCCACATTAATTCTAGAGACTCAAAATTATTGATCGGCCGACAAGGTATGACTCTCCAGGCTTTAGAACTTTTGGTATTCGCAATTGTTAACCGTCATCAGAAAGATTCAGAACAGCCAGTTAGATTTTCTCTTGATGTAGATGAGTATCGCTCTCATCGACAATGGCAACTCAAGCAAACCGTTAAGGACGCAGTCTCTAAATTGAAATACAGTAAAGAACCTATTGTTTTACCAGCGATGCCACGACACGAAAGAAAGTTTGTCCATAATTATATTCAAGAACAATTCCCTCATATTACTACAAGTAGTACAGGTGAAGAACCTAATCGTAGTATTCAAATGAATATATAAAAGTTTTTACCATAAATAAAACAGAGAGTAAATATTACTCTCTGTTTTTTATTAGAAAACTTTTATATATTTAATTGATTGTAAATGTGACTTTTGTGGTAGTTGTTCCATTACTACTTTTGGCAAATAATCGGTAGGTACCACTCTTTGGTTGACTGTCCCAAGTATAAATATATTTATAACCACCTGCTGTACTAACAACTTCTGCTGCCCCGATGGTTTTAATCACGTTACCTGATTGGTAATAAAAGCTTACTCCAGGCATATTAGAAGAGCTAGCTGCCTCTAGTTGCCAAGGAAAAGATATTTCTTCTCCTTCGCTTGGGCTTACCAGTACTAATCCTTCAGTTAATAAATACTTAATTTGAATACTAGTACTTGCAGAGCTTCCGTTTTCATAACTGACCTTGGCTGTTAGAGAGTGATTACCATCAGCTAATTTTTTGCTAATTTGGGCTTGTAAATTACCATCCGTGATGGTTTCTACTAACTCACCATCTAGTAATAGATCTATTTTTTTAGCCTGACCTTCTACACCAAGACTCACGTTAAACGGCAATTTTGTTATTGTAGATCCGCCAGAAGGGCTTAAGAATGCAACTTTATCACTGGTTCCATCTGAGTCTGGATTAGTAATCCCACTCCCTGGAGGGTACTTATAACCGTTAGCTAGAGCCCATGCAATTACAGGTTGTTCCCAGGCTGCATTACTAGGTTTTTCGCTATGTAAAACAGTATAGATTTCGGTAATCTTACGTTCCGGTGGGGTGTCTTCTGTAGCTGGTTGGCCGGTAAGAGTATCAATCTCTACTGGGACATGAACATTGTCATATTTAGTTGGCACGGCATAATCTGCAAACACCTCTGATTTAGTTTCTGGAGTATGCTGTGTTGGAAGTAATCCAGATACACTATCAACGGTAATGGTTTTAATTTGTTCTGGTTTATTAAATTCTTCCACAGGTGTACCTGCGAGGGCTTGCTTCATAAACTGATTCCAAATTGGGCCAGCTGTTAATACCGCATCCTTTTTCATAGATGTATTATTGTTGTTCCCTGTCCATACACCAGCAACTAATGATGGAGTAAATCCTACAGTCCAACCATCTTTAAAATCTTGAGTTGTTCCAGTTTTTGCAGCCACTGGTCTACCAGCCCCGAGTGTTAGAGCAGAGTTGGCGCCAAACACATAACTACGAGCGTTGTTGTCTGTCATGATGCTTATTAATTCATACACAGCCTGTGGGTCTAAAACTTGTTGGCTATTTTCTTTGTACTCCTCTAAGATTTCTCCTTCTTGGCTAACAATTTTTAGAATGGAAGTTTTCTCCACTTTCTTTCCACCATTGGCGAACACACCATAAGCAGAAGTATGGTCAACTAATTTTACATCACAGCCTCCAAGCACAAGTGCTAATCCACAATCTTTGAATGGAGCTTCAATGCCAAGCTCTCTAGCGGTCTTGGTAACATTATCCGCACCAACTAAAGCAATTGTTTTTACAGCTGGAATATTTAAACTTCCCGCTAAAGCTTTTCGCATGGACACTGGTCCGTTTTCTGCAAGGTTGAAGTTATTCGGAGAGTAGTCACCAAAATTAGTCTTCACATCCAACAACATGGAAGCTGGTGAATATTTAAAATCTCTACCAAACGCGGTCACATAAGCATAGGGTTTAAAACTACTTCCAGGTTGTTGCAGTGATGTTGCTACATTAACATTAGGTTCAAACAAACAAGTTTTCCCTTGAACACACCCAGCTGGTTCTGATTCTCCAAAGTAATCCTTACTACCCACCATTGCTAATATTTGCCCTGTTTTAGGGTCAATTGCTACTAAAGCTGCATTGTGTCCATTGGCTGCCAGATTCTTCTTAGCCCCTTCACTGACAGCTTGTTCGGCAATTTGCTGAAGCTTAGTATCTAGGGTTGTGTAAACTTTTAAACCACCTTCTTGTAGGGATGTTTCTCCGTATTTTTCTGCAAGATAGTTTTCTACATACTGAACAAAATGAGGTGCAACTATTGCAGTCTTAATGGTTTCAAATTTTACCTCTTCATTAAGAGCAGCTTCTTTCTGTTCGGCATTGATATATCCCAATTCTTCCATTTGATTTAGGATAAATTTTTGTCTAGCTTGAAGATCATCAAAGTTTGGGCCACTTGGATTATAGTAGGAGGGTGCTTGTGGTAAAGCCGCTAAGTAAGCACTTTGAGCCAATGTTAATTCATTGGCATGTTTATTAAAGTAGGTTTGGCTTGCTGCTTCGATTCCATAAGCATTGCGACCATAAGGAATTTCGTTTAAATACAGTTTGAAAATATCATCCTTACTAAATCGAGCTTCCAATTCGATCGCAATAATAATTTCTTTTATTTTCCTAATAAAAGATTTATCACGAGTAAGTACCGCGTTTTTTACAAACTGTTGGGTAATTGTACTTCCGCCTTGTCTTTTTTCTCGGTAAATAATATCAATAATTGCAGAACGAGCTAAGCCAGTAAAAGAAATTCCAGAATGTTTGTAGAAGTTTTTATCTTCTGCGGAGATGGTTGCATTTTTAAGGTCAGGAGAAATTTGATCTAGGTTTACCAAAGTTCTTTTTATTTCCCCATGAACTTCGTAAATTAAACTATCATCTTTGGCATAAATCTTTGTGCTTTCTGGGACATTTCTCCCAAGTAATCTATTTGGGTCCGGAAGTTGACGGCTGTAATAAATAAATAAAAAAGCCACGAATAAAATACCTGCCGCAGCGATACGAAATGACCATGTACCAATAGTTGGCCATGGTAAGTTTTTTAGAGTCTGTTTAGAAAACCATTTTTTTGGTTTTCTGTCCCCTGTTGGAGATGAAGAAAAGTTATATAATTTCATAAATTTGTATCTATATTATACTGATTATTAGAGAAAATGAGAAGCCTTACTTAGTTATATCGGTATTATCATTAAAAGGTTTCTATTTAACCCAAAAATGTTATAATTCAATTATATTTAACGGTTTTAATAGCTAATAGTAACTTGATTATGAAGATTAATATCAACCCAAAAATTATAGATGAATTGTTAACTCGTTCTGTCGATACAGTTTACCCGACAAAAAAACATGTAAAAGATGCTTTATTATCTGGCAAGCGCCTCACTATATATACAGGAATTGATGCGACTGCGGACTATGTTCATTTGGGCCATTCTACAAATTATTTATTACTAGAAAAGCTTCACCAAATGGGGCATCAAATTATAGTTTTAGTTGGTGACTTTACAGCAATGATTGGTGATCCTACGGATAAAACTACAACCAGAGCCCGTTTAACAAAAAAGCAGGTTTTAGATAATCTTAAAACCTTTAAAGTTCAGATTGCAAAAATTTTAGACTTTAAAGATAAGAAGAATCCAATTCTTTTTAAGTTCAATAGCCAGTGGCTCTCTAAATTAAATTTCGAAGATCTCACAGATCTTGCCTCTAACTTTACCGTTCAACAAATGTTAGAGCGCGATATGTTCGAGAAAAGATTAAAAGAAAATAAACCGTTGTTTGTTCATGAATTTTTCTATCCTCTGATGCAGGGGTATGATTCCGTAGAGATGAAAGTAGATATGGAAATTGGTGGAACAGACCAAACATTTAACATGCTCGCTGGTCGTACTTTAGTGCGTAGATACTTAGATAAGGAAAAGTTTGTTATCACAACCACTCTACTTACCAATCCTGCAACTGGAGAAAAAATGATGAGTAAGAGTTTAGGTACAGGAATTGGTTTAAATGAATCCGCAGAGAATATGTTTGGTAAAATTATGGCTTTGCCTGACGAAGGTGTTATCCAAGTATTTATCGATTGTACCCGTTTGTCTATGGATGAAATTGAACAGAAGCAAAAGAGATTAAAGAAAGGTGAAAACCCTCGAACTATAAAACTGGAACTTGCATCAGAAATTACTAAAATGTATCATGGTGAAAAGTCTGCAATCTCTGCTCAAGAAAAATTCATCAGTCAGTTTAGTAATAAGGAATTACCAGATGATGTAAAGGAAGTTACTGTAAAGCCAGGAGAATACCAAACTACTGAGTTGTTAGTAAAATTAAATTTAGCTACAAGCAAGAGTGAAGCTCGACGTCTATTGGATCAAAATGGTGTGAAGGTTAATCAAGAAACTTATACCAAACAGTCAATAAACATTGATAAAAAAAATAACCTGATGATTCAGGTTGGCAAACGGAAGTTTATAAAGATAAAGTAAGAGTGTAGTAGATCTAATTGAGATAAAATAAAACCCCCAATAAATTGAGGGTTTTATTTTACATTGCGTCGCCTTCAGCAGCAGGAGCTTCTTCGTGAGAAACTTCTTCTGTAGCTGGCATGTCTTCGTGAGAAGTTTCTGCAGCGTCGTCATTCATTGTGTCGTCAGAAGCAGCTGGCATTACAGCAGCGTCGTCGGTCATTTCGTCGTCTAAGAACATATGATGTTCTCCCTACTTTAGTGCAAGGGAATGCACAAAGTGTTAGTTATAAAAATACGCAGTCCGATTTAATTGAACTGTGTAAATATATTAACACTTATTAATTGTTTTGTCCAGAGCTGTTTTAAACTTTTTTTCTAGTTTGAAGATTACTCCAACCGGCGCATAAGGCAATTGCCAAGGCGTCGGCTGCATCGTCTGGTTTAGGAACTTGTTTTAACCCAAAGGTTTGCTTAATCATAAACTGAACCTGTTTTTTGTCGGCTTTACCATAACCACATAAAATATTCTTGACTTGTAACGGGGTGAACTCTAAAGTTTCGATGTCGTGGTTCACAGCGGTTAGCATGATTACTCCCCTGGCCTGACTAACTGTCATGGCTGTTTTTTGATTAGTAGTAAAGAATAATTTTTCAACTCCAATTTTATTTGGCTTATATTTTTTGATTAGATAGTTTAAATCATCAAATAATATTTTTAATCTCTTTTGATCGCTCTCTGTTTTGGGTGTAGAGATTACTCCAAATTCTAAAATCTCGAATTCGGATTTATTATCTTTACTTTGTTTGATGATACCGAAGCCAGTCGTGGCTGTACCTGGGTCAATTCCTAAAATGATCATTTGTTTTTGTTAGTAAGTAGATTAATTAATAGAAGTATAAACAGCGACTACATCTTCATCATTTTCTATTTGTTCAATGAGTTGTTGTATTGTTTCTTCTTGTTGTTCATTAAGAGAAGTAAGATTAGTGCTTCTACTAATTACCTCACTCGAAGCTATGGTAGCACCAATTGATTTTAAACTCTCTGTAACTTCATCTAAATTAGCTGGATCTGTAGTAATGATTAATCCATGTTCGGATTCTTCGATATCTTTTGCATTGTGTTCGATTGCCAATAATTCAAACTGATCTATGTCTTGGGTGCTGTGCTTGCCATTTGCTTGGCCCTCTACCATAATTTGACCAACTGTTTCGAATTGCCAAATTGTAGAGCCTTTTGTGCCTAAACTACCGCCATTTTTAGAAAGTATGTGTTTAATACTTTGTACGGTTCTATTGGTATTATCTGTTGCTGTTTGGATGATCATAGCTACTCCAAAGGGGCCATATCCTTCGTATATAACTTCTTCTATGGCTGGCCCTCCGCCTATCCCTAAGCCTTTTTTAATAGCTCTCTCGATGTTGTCGTTAGGTAAGCTGGCTGCTTTGGCTTTATCAATTTCTACTCGGAGTTTAAAGTTTAGGGCTGGATCTCCACTATTGCCCTCTTTGGCAGCAATCGAGATCTTTTTAGAAAGCTTACCAAAAATCACAGCACGTTTGCCGTCGGCTGCTCCCTTAGACCGTTTAATTGTTGACCATTTAGAATGTCCCGACATAAAAGTTATTTAAATGATAACAATAAGGTAATTTCACCTTTGATGCTTGGTTTATTTTTTAATGATTGCAAAACTTCCATTGCAGAACCGGTTAAGTATTCTTCATGCAGTTTAGTAAGTTCCCTAGCAACAACTACTTTTACTTCTGGAAAGTTCTTTTCGATTAGAGTAATTGTTTTAGTAATTCTTTGTGGAGACTCATACGCAATTAGAGTTGCTTCGATATCTTTGGTTTCTTGTACTGCGCGAATTAACTTCGGTTCTGTTTTTGGGAGGAACCCAATAAAAATAAATTTATCAGTTGGCAGTCCAGATCCGGCTAATGCTGTGATTGCTGCCGATGCTCCAGGTAGAGAAACTACATCAATATTTTGTTCACGACAACTACGCACTAATCTAAAACCTGGGTCAGAAATTCCTGGTGTTCCAGCATCGCTTACTAAACAAGCATCATTATCATTTAAACGAACAGTGATTTTGTCCAAAACTTTTAGTTCGTTGTGATCAGCAAATTGAATTACTTCTTTTTTAGGAAGTTGTAGAAGTTGTAACAGTTTATGGGTTTGGGCGGGATTTTCGGCAATAATAAAATCGCACGCTGCTAGTATCTTGCGCGCGCGTTGAGTGATGTCGTCTAGGTTGCCGAGCGGTGTTGGAACTATATACAACATGGTTATTAAGAAATTATGATTTAATCTTTTAGTTCTAAGCCAAACATATCTTCAATGATGTCGTATTCTAGCTTTAAACGATCTCTTTCGTCTTCTAAAGAGTCTTTAGCCTCTGCAGTGGCGTCTGGGTATTGATCCTGGATTTGTTTAAGCTCGTCATCAATTTCTTGAAGTTTTTCGTATGCTTGGTCTTCAGTTTCTGGGGCAGTAGTTAACCATTCTTCATAAGAAAGCCCAAGTTTGTGTTCGTATTTTTCTTCAAATAAACTTTGTAATTTTTCTGGATCCATATATGTAGTAATTAAATTCTGATGGTGGGCGTGCATGGACTCGAACCATGGACCACCAAGGTATAAGCTTGGCGCTCTAACCAACTGAGCTACACGCCCTTGAGTTATGTGCGGCTAGGCCGCTCAAATACCTATATATTATAGATAAGTTCAGGCATCTGGGCAATTGTCTAATTTTAGTGTACTTTGTTGATTAGGAGGACTAATGAATAGCTATGAAAAGCGTACATATTTTAGTTGATCCAAAGGTGGAAACAAAGCACACTTATCCTATTTATTCGGCTTTTGCAGATCTTCTTGATGCATTAGGGATTCGGGGCTATTTTGAACTACATGATTTAGGGGCTTGGCGAGAGCCAGATTATCTGGATTATGGAGTTAAGGTTCCTTATAAAAGTGTGGATTGGTTTCTAGAGTCTGCTTATCATGAAAGAGTAGATAGAAGCTGTCTCAATATTAATACTGCAAATTTGGTTTCGAATTTAAAAATTTACGCTATGAAAAAAAAGATTGATTACACAATCTTTATCACAGAGCGAATTACGATTCATCCAAGCACAGGTTTAACATTCGGGGCAACATCCAAATACTATAGTTCTATTTTCAGTTTGCATCATTTTCATCAAAACGATGCAGATGAGAATAAGGCTATCTATCATTTGGCGCTGCATGAGTTTGGTCATTTGTTCGGACTGATTTTGGACACGTCTCGGCCTCATTTATCGAGTTCGCATTGCCCTGACAATTATTGTATTATGTCTCCATATAGCGTAAACAAAAAGTTAAATGGATGTGCAAGTTTTTGCCAGACCTGTTTACGAGAGCTTCGACAATTTGTGGACCATGTTAAGTCTTCGTCGAAGGTTCAGATAGTTTAACTATAACGAGCTGTTTGCCTAGTTAGGATTAGTTCAAACCACAGCAATGTGGTTTTTTTTATTTTGAGTGTATGGGTTGACCAAATCCAAAAATAATGATAACTTTATGAGTAAAATCGCAGGAGGAAATATGAACGAAATGATTGTCGAATATGTCGATCCACTACATTTAAACTGGATTCAATTTGATGCAAACTTTCAATCTTTAGCAACATCGGATTTAGCCGTACGTGCTCGGGGTATTACAATGGGAACTGTTCCCAATCAGTTTAGAATGAATGGAGCTCTTCCGAGTCGCTTTCATCATAACGCTGGTTCGTACTTATTGACTAGTACTTATGTCAGAGCCAATAATCAAGAGTTGTTTAAGACGGAAATGGGCAACTTGTACAAAGCCGCTGCAATGATGCACGATTGGGGTAATAGCCCCTTCGCGCATTTAAGTGAAAGATTAATGAAGGTAGACATTGGTTATAACGGTGAAACTTTCTTACAGGTCTTGTTGGATAGCTCAATTGGAAGGTCTGCAAAAGCAGCTCTTCTTAAAATGGGAGTAGACCCAGAAACGTTGGTGAAAATGGTTTCGGGTAATCTTAAGCCTTATTCAAATTTGATTCATGGTGATATGGATGTTGATAATTTAGACAATGTCTATCGGTACGATATGTGCGCCCATGCTACTAACAGTAAGTCTGGCTGCCCATCATTAATCGCATTAAATTTTTTTTGGGATGAAGATTCGCAGTGCTGGGGACTACAGAAACAAGACTTACAAGCGACGTATAAGAAAAATCTTAATATAGAATTAGGTCCAACTAAAGATTGGTTACCTGAATCTTTATTGGATTGGAAAAAAACTCGTCGTAAGGTTTACAGGGACATCTCTAGTGGTTCGCATATTATTGTGGGAACAATGCTTTTCTCTGCTTTGTGGCAGGCTCATAAGAAGGGATGTATTAAAACAGAAGACTACTTAGGTACTGATAATTCTATGATTGAGCTGTTAAGCAAGGCAAGCCCTGTAATGATGGATAAAATCATCCGGATGAATTGGTTTACTCAAGTTCTAGATTATCAAACCACAATTCCAAGTCTACGACTCAAGGAAATTGCAGGCGATTCTATGATGAGAATGGAATTGGCTGACCGATTTGCCACTCGCTATGGTATAGACATAAATCAAGTAACGATATATGTTGGGGTGGATGGAATGGAAAGAGTCATTAATGTACCAGTCTTTGGATATGAAAATGCTTCTACTGTAGAAGAATTGCTCGTACAATGTTTCCCTGATAACCCAGAGGCAATAACAAAGCCACCTAACTATAGAGTCCATGTTAACCTTGGTAGAGAGGTTATTAATACTCTCAAGGATAAGGTTGAAGACTTTGTTCTTAGTGAAATTTGGTAAACAAAACCGCGTCGCTCGTTTATTGAGCAACGCGGTTCTTTATTTTTTTAAGTTATTTAACTTAGCACGAGCTATACCACAGCCACACTGGCTACTGTATCGTCTCCACTTAACTTCATCACACGGACGCCTTGAGTGGCACGTCCTAATGTTGAAATTGTTTTTAACGGTGTGCGAATGGTTTGACCTTGTTTTGAAATTAACAATAAATCTTTTTCTTCATCACTTGCATCAAGGATACACATCGAGACAATCTTTCCTGTCTTCTCGCTAATCTTTACTGTCTTGATTCCACTACCAGAACGCTTTTGAACTTTATAATCTTTGATCGGAGTTTTCTTTCCTAATCCGTGTTCGGTGATAACTAGAACTTCACGACCTTGGCCTTCCATCTCTTTGTTTACAATATCCATAGAGATAACATGATCACCTTTACGTAAGCGAATTCCTGTTACACCACTAGCTAGGCGACCCATGGCTCGGACATCACTTTCGTTAAAGCGAATCGCTTGGCCATCTTCGGTAGAAAGCATGATTTCATCTTTACCGGTGCTGGTCTTAACCCAGCGAAGCTCGTCATCACCTTTTAAGTTGATAGCAATAATTCCAGACTTGCGAACTTTGCTAAATTCATCACGACTAACTTTTTTGATAGTTCCATTACGGGTTGCCATAACTAGGAATTGCCCATCGCTCTTTTTTGAAACAGCCAATACAGCAGTAGCAAATTCTTCTGGAGCAAGTTGTAGGAAGTTAACTAGGGCTTGGCCTTTGCTGGTTCTGGAGCTTTCTGGGAGTTCATAAGCCTTGGTTACTAATAGACGGCCTTTGTTGGTAAAGAAGAGAATATCGTCATGAGTAGAGGCAGACATTACGGAATCTACCACATCTTCTTCTTTTAAGGTTTGGCCAATGACGCCTTTACCACCGCGGCTTTGTTGGCGGTAAGTGTCTGGAGATTGGCGTTTTATATAGCCAGATTTAGTCGTAGAAATAATTACGTTGTCTTCTGGGATTAAATCCTCGGCACTAAAGTCCCCTATTCCTTGAGCAACAATTTGAGTGCGACGTTCGTCACCAAATTTGTCTTTCATTTCTATAACTTCGGCTTTGATGATTGCTAAAATCTTTTTTTCTGATTGTAAGATTCCTTTTAGCTCGGCAATTAATTTTAGTTTCTCGGCCAATTCATCTTCGATCTTCTTTCGTTCTAGTCCAGCCAAAGTTTGTAAACGCATATCCAAGATCGCATTGGTTTGGATATCTGTAAGTTTGAACTTCTTCATCAATGCTACATGAGCTTCAGCACGATCTTTGCTTGCCCGAATAGTTTTGATTACTGCATCAATATTATCTAAAGCAGTTTTTAATCCTTCTAAGATGTGAGCACGTTCTTCAGCTTTGCGAAGTTCGTATGCTGTACGACGGCGAACCACAACTTGGCGGTGTTCAATATATTTTTCTAAAATAGTTTTTAAGTTCAAGACATGAGGTTCTAGTCCATCGACTAAAGCCAAGGTGTTCATGTGGAATGTATCTTGAAGTTGAGTAAACTTAAATAGTTGGTTAAGAATTTTGTTAGCAAGTGCACCTTTTTTAAGTTCGATAACAACACGCACACCATCTTTGTCGCTTTCATCACGAACATCCTTAATGCCTTCCATCTTTTTTTCTTGAACTAACAAAGCAATTTTTTCTAACATAGTTGCTTTGTTAACACGGTATGGAATTTCGGTAATTAAAATTCGCATCGCGCCATTGTTCATTTCTTCGATTTCGGTTTTACCACGTGCCACAATTCCACCCTTACCTGTAGTGTAAGCTTCTTTGATGGATTTGCGATCGTAAATAATTCCACCTGTAGGAAAATCTGGACCCTTCACAATATCGGTAAGTTCATCGATAGTGACTTCTGAATTATCAATGACCGCCACAATAGCATCGGCAACTTCTGTTAAGTTGTGAGGTGGAATGTCGGTAGCCATACCAACTGCAATTCCCAAGGTTCCATTTAGCAATAAGTTAGGAAGTTTTCCAGGAAGAACAACTGGTTCTTTTTCTGTAGCGTCGTAGTTAGGACGAAAATCAACGGTGTCTTTTTCGATATCTTCTAAAATAGCCTCTGCAAATGGGCTCATTTTGGCTTCGGTATAACGCATAGCAGCAGCATTATCACCATCCATAGAACCGAAGTTTCCCTGTCCAATCACTAATGGATAGCGCATGCTAAAGGTTTGAGCTAAGTTAACCATAGTATTGTAAACTGCAGTATCGCTATGTGGGTGATATTTACCCAAAACTTCACCGACTACTTTAGCCGACTTAGTAGTCTTGCCACCAGAACGCAAACCCATGGAATGCATGGCATAAAGAATACGGCGGTGAACAGGTTTTAGCCCATCACGAACATCTGGAAGTGCACGAGCGACAATTACACTCATGGCATAATCCAAATACGATTCCTGCATTTCTTGTTCTAGGAATCGTTGTTTGATTAAACCAAGATTGTTATCGGTTCGAGTTGTTGGTTCTCCACCAGCTGTTGGTGCTTGAGGGTTGTTGCTTTTTGCCATAACTTCTTATTTAGTATTATCAAATAATTTAGGAAGAGTATCTTTGCTTTCGTCGAGGTTGGTATTGAACTCATCGATAACATCCGTAGACTTACCTTCTCTTTGTGGGATGCCTATTATTGCCCAAATGATTAAGAGTAGTCCTGCAGTGATACCAATGATTGTCCAGACAATTCTATTTTTATGATGGTCTGGTTTTTGGCGGATGTTTTCGATTAATTTTGACATAAATAATTTTTAATTAACGTAGTGCTTCTAGTAAAACAACTTGAGTTTTTTCTTCTACCAATTCTTTTTTCTTGATAGTGAATTTTTCGATAGCTTCTGGTTTAGCCCCGTATTGTTTTAGGAACACGTCAACTTTTTCGTTAGGTAATTTTAGGCCTGAGGTTTCGTAATGGGAAGGTATAACAATTTTTGGTTCGATATCATGAACAATTTGTGAAGCTAGCTTTGGAGTTAGGACACTGTTACTACCAACAGGTAAAATCAGAATATCAATTTGACCTAGGTCTTCGAGATCACTTTCTTTAATATTCCATTCTCGAATGTGAGTTAGGTTTAGAATAGAAATATCTTCACTTTCAATTAAATAGATTGTTACAAAGCGTTTCGGATCTTGTTCAAGTGGGATACCTGTAACAGTGACTCCTTTGAGGTCGTATTCACCAGGGTCAGTAATTAAAAAAGGCTCCCCTGAGATTCCTGAGGTTGCGTTGTAAAGTTTGTTGTTTTTCTCTGCTAGAACTAGAATATCTGCTGCTCCACGAGGTGGGGTTAAGCCAGATTCCTTGTCGAATGGGTCGGTTATTATAGTTGCTTCTTTTGTTGTGATTTTGAAGCTAGAAAGACCAAAATATTGAATTTGCATGCTTAAATTATAGCAGTTTTGGGTGAGGTTTGTACATTGACAAAACCTCTTTTTTCTGGCATAATGGCTTGTTACATAGGAGGATTTATGGAATACGGAAAATTCACAAAGCTTAACAACTTTATGCAGAGCTTCAGAAGATGGGTTTTGGCAATCATGATGTTTTTGCCAATAATAATAACCTTTTCAATCATGCTGATAGTAATCGGGCAAAAAGGCACTAGTTGGCCCTTATACATTTACCCAATAATATTGACATGTATTATATCGGTCATATGGGGGTTGTATATTGCTGACACAATCCTCAAGCTTCGGAATAAGTTTGAGAGGCAGATTTCAGATCTTAAACTTGATCCACCCGACCGATTTGACCGAGAGTCTATAATTGAGTGGTGGAACAAGACTGAACCATTGCTGGCGGGTAGAATAACAGATTTAATTTCGCGGACACGTCATGCTCATAAAACCGCAACATATCTAGCTACTAAACCAAATGGTGAGATGATTAGCCAGAGAGATCTAAATTTAATTGCTAATCTTGGCGAAAACGCGAATTTGCTGGTTCAGTATTATAAGTTTTATTGTTATATGGAAAAATTTCCAAATACCTACCCCTCTGGCCAAAGGTTTCTGGGGTAGAATCCAAGTAGAAGATACGAGCAAGTTTAGGAGGAGATATGGACAAAAAATATGAGAAAGTATTTATGACACTTTTTATACTGGTTGTAATTAGTGCCTTAATATTAGGCTTATGGTACTCAAGCCTCGAGCAACCAGTTGATCATAAATTCAATTCTTCGCAAAAAGTAAGTGGAGTTGTGCGAATTTTGATGCACAAGCCAAATGAGTTTACGGTTTTTGTTAAAGACCAAGGACCAGAATTGACTCAATACGAGGTGGGAAGTCGACAAGTCAAATTTATTGCCGATGTTCCGCAGGATCAGGAAATGTGGTTTTTACAGAACCAGATAATTGATTATCCAGAGGGTGCCAATATTCGTACATCACTTGAATTCCATATTCATGATGCAGCAGACATAAACCCAGCGGGTTGGAAAGAAAGAAAATACAAGCACACAGTCAAAGGAGACAGTGTAGTTATTGAGTAAATTCTTAACATGAACAACTCAAGTTTCTCAAATCACCTTATAAACAGGTGATTTTTTTTATTCTGCGTCTTTTATGGCACTTTACAAAATCTCTATAAATAGCTATAATTCCCCTACTTACCGGCGTACGCGCCTAGGTCTATGCCAAGCTGGCGGCGGCCAATCTAAATCTTAACCCCCGGTAGGTCTAAGTAATGGGCGTGTTTAATAATTAATATATGAAGAATAGTTTTTAGATTTTATTCAACGTCTAGACGTTGTTTTTATTTTACATATATTTAGAAAGTTTAAAAAATGACAGAAGAAATTGTAGACAATGGTGTTGGTGGAAACAACACTCAAGCTCCAACTACTCCTGCTGTGCAGGTGGTTCCAAGCAATGTCACTGGTGACAGCTCTGCTCAAACCATGACTGATCTTATCACTAGTGGTGCAGAAATCCGCGTGTTAAAGCCGGGTGATATGATCGAAGGTAAAATCATTTCTGTAACAAAGAATGAGGTTTACTTAGATCTTACTGGTTATGGTGTTGGTGTGGTACGTGGTCGTGAATTATATGACGATCAAGCCACCCTTAACTCTCTTAAGCCAGGCGATGCTATCGAAGCTGCTGTTGTAGAAACAGAAAACAAAGATGGTAATGTTGAATTATCACTCCGCCAAGCTGGACACGAACGTGTTTGGCAAAAGCTTGCTGATCTTATGGAAACTCGCGACGTTGTTGCTACCAAGATCTTAGCTGCTAACAAAGGTGGTTTGATGATCGAAATTAATAATGTAACTGGTTTCTTACCAGTATCTCAATTATCAATCGAACATTATCCTCGTGTAGAAGAAGGTGATAAGAATCGTATCTTGGGAATTCTTAATAGCTATATCGGTCAACACTTTAACGTTCAAGTTATTACTGCAGACCCAGAAGAAGAAAAGTTGATCGTGTCCGAAAAAGCTGTGTTCGAAGAAGAATTACAAAAGAACTTATCTGTTCTAAAAATTGGCGATATTGTTAAAGGACAAATCACTGGTATTGTAGACTTCGGTGTCTTCGTTAAATTTGATGACCTTGAAGGTTTGGTTCACATTTCCGAACTTGCATGGCAGAGAATCGAGAATCCAAAAGATCTCTTTAAAGTTGGCGATACTGTTCAAGCAAAAGTCATTGCAATCGAAAAAGGCCGTGTGTCTTTGTCTATCAAGCAATTACAAACTGACCCTTGGCAGGAATCTGTTAAGAAGTATCAATTAGGTCAAATTGTAAAAGGTAAAGTTTCTAAGATCATGCCATTTGGTGTATTCGTAGAACTTGATACTGATATCCAAGGTTTAGCTCATTTAATTGAACTCTCTCACGACGAAGTTAAAGATGCTACTACTATTGTAAAAGAAGGTGAAGAACGCGAGTTCAAGGTTATCTCTATCGAACCTGCAGAGCACCGTTTAGGACTTTCTATTAAACAATTAACAGAAGCCCCAGCAAAAGCAGAAAAAGCTGAATCCCCTGCGGAAGAAGTAAAGGCTGAAGAAGTTTCCGCAGAATCTGTTGTAGAAGAAACACCTTCAGAAGAAAAAGCCGAATAAGCTTTCCTTACTAAATCAAAATTTAGCAATAATAAAACACCTCAATTGAGGTGTTTTATTGTGGTGCCTGGGGAGGGAGTTGAACCCTCAATCCCTTGCGGGCGGGGGATTTTAAGTCCCCAGCGTATACCAGTTCCGCCACCCAGGCATAGATTGTTTATGTATTTATTTGGAGGCCGGAACGGGAATCGAACCCGTGAATATAGGTTTTGCAGACCCATGCCTTACCACTTGGCTACCCGGCCACTCTGTGAACTATTTGGCCGGCTATGTTGCCGGTAAATACTATCTAATTTTAACTGAACTCATCAGTTTATTCAAGATGCTTAACTTACGGAAAACCCCCGCCTCTATAACGAGACAGGGGTTTGAAATTTAGTAATAGTTTGCCGAATTATTTAACCATAGCTAGCTCTGCTGTTGCAGCAACTATAGTAGATTGATCAGCTGGTTGATTGGCTAGAGCAAGACGTTCTTGTTCTGCTTCTCTTGTAATTGCAAGCAATTCTTCACTTACCTTATTACAACCGTTTACCCACTTAGCTGAACCAGGAACGACGTAGACACCTTTCATTTTGGCACAAGTAGTATACTTATGCTTATATGTAGGTTTTTCTAATAAAGCATTCATGTCCTTAAACCAGTCTAGCTTCGTTGCATAACGACGCCAAGACGCATGTTTAGGACTTACACCAATACCACTACAGTTATTATTAGCACATCGTTTTCCGAAGTTACTTTCTACGAAACTAATTGCTAAAGCACGTTGCCATTGAGGCTGTTTAACAATTTCATCCGCATAGATAGCTAAAGGTGAACCCTTAGATTCTAAATAACTTCTTACTTTCTGTACAAGAATGTCGTTTGAGACTAATTCATCATAGGAAAGACCAGTTACTATTTCGGTAATTTCTGTTTTTGATTTTGAGTTGACTTGAAAAACTAGAGCTTTTTCACCAGAGTTCTGTGCAGTAAATGCTGCGGCAGCAGTCTCAGGATAAACCATGAGGACTACTGGTAAGAAAGCAACCAATAGGATAGCTTTCTCGACTGCAGAACTGAAGGATAAGCGAGCTGTCATTTGTTCAGTGGCAACTCCTTGCCTCAACTAATCATTAAAAGGTTTCTTCTAGTACAGTGGTCCTTTTGTTAAAAAGAGAGGTTTAATTGATAAATTAGCGATTCTGACCTTTGGGGTTACTGCGGTTTTGGCGGCTTTTTTAGACTAGTTTCGCCCAATAGGGCTATAAAAAAGACTGCCAATAGCAGTACCTTACATGTATATAATACCAGAAAACTGGCTTAATTACAAGCCTTTTTAGTCAATTTACCCCTTAATTAAGCCAAAAGACCTTTTTTTTGGCTTGCTTTAGGGCTGAATCGGCATAGCTTTTGGCTTATTTAAAAGGAGTTTGATTTTTTTTAATGCTATGTTAAAGTGAAAGTGTTAGATTTTTAGGGAGGGAATATGAAAAAGATCATCAGTTTAGTTTTTGTTGTCATGGTTTGGTGTACTTATTTTCCCTGCTCAGTCGTGGCTCAGGAAAAAAGTAATTTTATGACCCACGAGCAGCTCAAAGATCAGGTGAAAGAGCTCCCCTCGTTTTTTAAGAGGTATGAGGATTCAAAATCTCAACTTCAGAACCAATACCTTTCTCTTTCTAGGTCCAATTATGACCCAGACTCAGAACTTTTTAGGCAATCCTTTACAGAGCTTGTGCTGGCTTACTCAGAATCAAGAAAAACCTTGAATTCTTACACAAATCTGTGGGTGACATTCTATTTGATAAATGAAAAGCCTGAGTTGTTGATACAAGATGGGTGGACTCAAAAGCAAATTGATTTGTCCAAGAGTTGGACAGGTAAATTTACTGAATATCGCGATAAGATCAGAAAGATTGATCAAAAAACTGTTTCTGTTGATCGTATAGAAAATTTTATGATTAGAATTAACTCCAGTCTGGTAACAATTCTATAGTCTGCAAAGTTTTCTCCATAGCTGGAATTATTCCAGCTTTTTTATTTTGTATAATCGATTATTCTCTAACAAAAAACTCCCCTTTAGGGAGAGTTTGATGCTGGAGCGGCTAAGGGGAATCGAACCCCTATCCCTTCCTTGGCAAGGAAGAGTTCTACCATTGAA
>CAYQJW010000006.1:0-4201 GCA_964418025.1 uncultured Candidatus Saccharibacteria bacterium
TTGGTTTACCAGCAGAAAACTATGCCATTAAACATGGTGTTCAGCCTAAAGTCTCGACTGCAAAAAATATCGAAAATATTCGCAAACAATGCCAACGACTTGGTTATAGTTTTGATTGGAACAGAGAAGTAAACACCACAGACCCAGAATATTATAAGTGGACTCAGTGGTTGTTCTTGCAATTCTTTAAAGCCGGATTAGCTTACGAAGCAACTGGGTTAATTAATTGGTGTCCAAAAGATCTCACAGGTTTGGCAAACGAAGAAGTAATTAATGGTCACTGCGAGCGTTGTGGCACACAAGTCGAGAAAAAAGAATTACGCCAGTGGTATTTAAAAATTACAGAGTACGCAGAAAAGTTATTACAAGGCTTAGAATCTTTACCAGAATGGCCAGAAGCTGTAAAACTTCAACAAGCTAATTGGATAGGGAAGTCTGAAGGTGCAGAAATTGATTTTGCAATTAGCGATACTGATGCGAAAGTAAAAGTCTTTACCACTCGGCCAGACACTATTTTTGGTGCCACCTATTTAGTAGTTGCTCCAGAACATTCACTTATAACTGAACTTGCGGAAAAGATTCAAAATATTGATGAAGTTAAATCATATATAGAAGTTGCTGCGAGTAAAGAAGACTTTGATCGTACTGCAGAAGGAAAAGAAAAGACGGGCGTGGAGTTAAAAGGCATCAAAGCTATTAACCCAGCCACAAACCAAGAAATCCCAATTTGGGTGGCTGATTATGTTTTAAATACATACGGCACTGGTGCGATTATGTCTGTTCCAGCACATGATGCTCGTGATTTTGAATTTGCCACAAAGTTTGGATTGCCAATTAAGCAGGTGGTTGCGCCTCGAATCAGGGATACTGTAAATCCACCGAAAGATGGTGAAGATCTACACGACCGAAATATGGTGCAAACTATTATCATCCATCCTACAGAAAATAAATTCATTGCACTTAGATGGAAAGAGCTTCCTTGGCTAACTTTAGTAGGTGGTGGAATAGAAGAAGGTGAAACCGCACAGCAAGCGGGTTTGCGCGAAACAACCGAAGAAACCGGGTATAAAAATATGGAGTTCGTGGGACAACTTCCATACGTTGTTCAGGCTGAATTCCATGCTACTCATAAAAACCGTAATCATCGGGTTACAACAAATTTTGTAAAGTTTAAACTTATAGATTTAGAACAACAGGAACGCGAACAGGAATCGAGTGATCAATTTGATTTCGAATGGTTAGATATGGATGAGGTAAAAAATTTGCCACCACTTGCCGAGTTGCCACATGTTTTAAATTGGATAGAAAACGGCGATAGTCCTTACGTTGGTGAGGGGGTTTTGATTAATTCCGGAGAGTTTTCTGGGCTAACTACAGAAAAGGCTTTACCAGAAATGGCAGCCAAATATGGCGTACCTAAGACCACTTATAAACTTCGCGACTGGGTATTCAGTCGACAGCGCTACTGGGGCGAACCTATTCCGCTCATTCATTGTGACGTAGATGGTATTGTACCAGTGCCAGATGACCAATTGCCTATAGTCTTACCAGAGGTGGCAAAGTACGAACCAACTGGTACAGGTGAATCACCACTAGCAGCGATTGATGAATGGGTTAATACAACCTGTCCAAACTGTGGTGGTCCAGCTAAACGCGAAACTAATACTATGCCACAATGGGCGGGAAGCTCTTGGTATTATCTGAGGTACACAGATTCAAAAAATGATTCTGAATTTGCGTCGATGGATAAACTCAAGTACTGGCTTCCTGTTGATACTTACTTTGGTGGAATGGAGCATACAACTTTGCATTTGTTGTATTCCCGTTTTTGGAATATCTTTTTATACGATCAAGATTTGGTCCCTGTAAGCGAGCCTTATACAAAACGCGTACCTCACGGCATGATTTTAGCCGCCGATGGAAGCAAGATGAGTAAGAGCAAAGGCAATGTTGTTAACCCAGACGAAATAGTTAAGCAATACGGTGCTGATACAGCCCGTATGTATGAACTATTTTTGGGTCCTCATGAGGCTAGTGTTGCGTGGAGTGATAAAGGTATTACTGGAGTAGCACGATTTTTGGACAGAGTTTGGTATTGGGTTCACAATACAAAATTTACCGATGCAAATTCCGAGAAGGTGGATCGAGAACTTAATATTTTGATTAAAAAAATTGGTGAAGACATCGAAGAGTTTGGTTACAACACTGCAATCTCTAGCTTTATGAAGTTTCATAATGAAGTAAAAGATGAGTTAGTAACAAAGCAAACAGTTTTAGACTTTCTAAAATTATTATATCCATTCGCTCCTCATATTAGTGAAGAATTATTTCAGATAGTGGCAGGTAAAACTGAACAGGACGAGGCTAATCAAATCTCTGGGAGTTTGCAAAACGAATCGTGGCCTCAATATGATGAATCAAAAATCACTAGCACTACTACTAAAATTGCTGTTCAAATTAATGGAAAGCTCCGCGATACAATCGAAGTTCCAGTTGGTACAGATCAAGCAGAAGTTTTCAATTTAGTTATGAAATCAGAAAAAATCGTAACTTCTTTAGCGGGCAAGGAGCCACAAAGAGTCATTTTTGTACCAGACCGACTTATCAATTTAGTGCTATAATGAAACTAATTAAGGTATAAATATATGAATGGTTACGTTACAAATATCGAAAAACTTAGTTTAGAGAATAGTGACTTCCGCCGTGTGCTTTATACTGCAAAAAATAGTCAGTTGGTTTTAATGAGTATTGAAGTCGGCGATGATATTGGTGAGGAGATTCATCATTTAGATCAATTCCTTCGCATTGAACACGGAGTAGGTAAAGCCGTCTTAGATGGAGTTGAGCATGAGCTTGAAGATGGCTCTGCTATCGTTGTTCCAGCTGGTGCTAAGCATAACATCATTAATACAGGTGATGTGGCACTAAAGCTATACACAGTTTATTCACCTCCAGAACATATGGATGGAATTGTTCGAGCTACGAAAGCCGAAGCTATGGCCAGTGAAGAACATTTTGATGGCAAGACAACTGAGTAGCTTGAAATAAAAATTATCTTAAATCAATTATTAACTTTTACGGGTCATCCGTAATAAATACAAAAATAAAATTAAATGTTATTTAGCTTTCATCTACCGCATTTTTTTGCTGCAAAGGTTCGTAAAGAGGTTGAACATCTTTATGCTTCTACAGCTATAGGAAATTTGGCTCAAGCAATTATTTCTTTGTTTGAACCAATTTTTTTGTATTCTGTTGTAGGTTTAACAGTCCCAGAGATTTTGTTATTTATTGGATCTGTCTATGCGTTATATATTGTGTTCATTCCATTTGGTGCTAAAATTGCCAGCCGTTTTGGTTACGCTCATAGTATCGCGTTTAGTATCCCACTTCAAATTATCTTTTGGTTTTGTTTAATTGGTTCGCAGTATAATCAGAGTTTGTTATATATTGCTCCTGTAATTTTTGCTATGCAAAAAGCTTTGTTCTGGCCAGCTTGGCACTCCACATTGGCAAGATTTGCAAATGGCAAGCAAGTCGCACGAGAGTTTAGTGTCATGTATGCGATCATGAACGTGATGCAAATTCTAGGTCCAATGGTTGGTGGTTTTTTGGCACTATTCTTAGGTATAAATTCTATATTTATAATTGGGTCAATAATTTATGCTTGTTCGGTTGTTCCATTATTTTGGTCTTCAGAAATCTTCAAACCTAATCCATATAAATATCACGACACGTGGAAGTTGTTAAAACAATATCCAGCACGGTTTTTTAGTTATTTTGCTTTTGGTGAAGAATTGTTAGTAATGACAATTTGGCCAATTTTTATTTTTATAATTATCAAGAACTATCAAGACATCGGTTCGATGGTTACAGTAGCAAGTTTGATGGCAACTGGCTTGGCTTTGTTAATTGGAATTTATTCCGACAAGCATGGCAAGAGGCGAGTGTTACAAATTGGTGGCTTCTTTTATGTTTTGTCGTGGATGGCTCGCATCCCCGTAACCAGTACTTTCGGTGCGTTTATTACAGACGCAATTTCTAGGACCGCTAAGAGTTTAGTATTTATTCCTGTTACAGCCATGACTTACGAACGAGCCGAAACAACTCATATTTTGCCCTATGTGGTTGGGATGGAGCAAATGCTTTCGATTGGTAAATTTATTGCGGCAGTTTTAGGTTTTATCATTTTTGCGACAACAGG
>CAYQJW010000006.1:4301-7915 GCA_964418025.1 uncultured Candidatus Saccharibacteria bacterium
CGATTGGTAAATTTATTGCGGCAGTTTTAGGTTTTATCATTTTTGCGACAACAGGCAGCTTTGTTTTATTGTTCGTATTAGGGGCAATATTCAGTTTGTTTTATTTTCTGATATAAAAAACCCTCTTCGATTGAAGAGGGTGTAGATAAATTTATGTAATTTTAAGTTACATTATTTTTATCAAATTGACTATTAAGTCGCTTTGTCCATACTTCATTAAATTCTAGTTTCTCACTTTGACCCTTGTATTTAATGAATACTTTGAAACCACAATCAAGTGATTGTCTTGGATTAAATTCTATGCAAACCATGGGAGGATTTGGTGTACATAGATCGATCACTCCTTTAAATTGAACGACCTTTCTGGTGAATAATGCCTTGGCAATTTTTTCTTCACCATCCGTATGCACTCCATCATTGTCATACCCTCCTTTATTCCACCAGTGTTGATGGAATGCTTCACATAAAGTATCGTAGATTTCTTCAGCCTGATTTTTGGCTTTTTCTAATCTACTCCAATCTTTTTCGCTTTTAGTTTTGTTTTTTTGTTTTAGTTTCAATTAAGTTACCCCCTCCAAAGAAGTGACAAAATAATATCAGCAATTGCTCATTTTGTAAAGAGTGATTAGTTTGGTACTATAAATAAAGCATGAAGTATAATAATCTAGAAAAATCAGATTCAGCAGTTTTCCATATTTTACAGGCAGAAATTACTCGCCAAAAAGAAGGAATCGAACTAATCCCTTCAGAAAACTATGTTTCCTCAGCTGTGCTCGAAGCTCTCGGCACGGTTTTTACTAATAAGTATAGCGAAGGATATCCGGGTAAACGCTATTATGGAGGTCAGGAGCATATCGATCAAATTGAACAACTCGCCATCGATCGAGCCAAGAAATTATTTAATGCCGAGCATGCCAATGTTCAACCACTAAGTGGTGCTCCTGCAAACGTGGCTGTGTATTTAGCTTTGTTAAAACCTGGTGATACAGTTTTGGGAATGGACCTATCCCATGGTGGTCATTTAACCCATGGCCATCCAGTAACACAGAGTGCCCAGTTTTATAACTTCGTGCGTTATAAGATGAAGGATGTTACGACCGGAGAAATTGATTACGAAGAGATTCGCGCTTTAGCACACGAACACAAACCCAAAATTTTATTGGCTGGCTTTTCTAGTTACCCTCGAGAAATTGATTATGCCAAAATGAAGACTATCGCAGATGAAGTTGGAGCCATAACCATGATGGATGCGGCTCATATCGCAGGCTTAATTGCAGCAGGGGAATTACGTAACCCATTTGATGACGGATTTGATATTGTAACAAGTACAACTCATAAAACTTTGCGCGGTCCGCGTGGCGGGTTAATTTTGTGCCGTAAAGAGTTTGCAGCTGCTATAGATAAAGCAGTTTTCCCTGGGTTACAGGGCGGTCCGCATATGAATAACGTTGCTGCAAAAGCTGTAGCTTTTGGTGAAGCGCTTGATCTTGAATTTAAAACTTATGCAAAACAAATTTTGGCAAATGCTAAAGCAATGGCCGAAGAATTTTCTAAGCAAGGTATAAGTATGATCACTGGTGGTACAAGCAATCATTTATTACTTATTGATACGGTTTCTAACTTTAATATCTCTGGTAAGCAAGCTCAGGATTTACTTGATGTTGTTGGGATTACAGTTAATAAGAATGTTTTGCCTGATGATCCCCGTGGACCCTTGGATCCTAGTGGAATTAGATTAGGCACTCCAGCCATTACTACTCGCGGTGCTAAAGAAGACGAGATGAAGCAAATTGCAACTTGGATCGTTCAAGTTTTGAGCAGTCCAGAAGATTTGGATCTTCACAATAAAATTAAACTGGAAGTCAAAGACTTTAGTTTGCAATTTTCTATCCCTGGGATAGATTAAAATTTTATTTTAAAATAGTTTAAACACAGTAAATTATGGAATTATTTCAAGCGTTTATATTAGGAATGGTACAAGGATTAGGTGAGTTCTTGCCAATTTCATCCTCAGCTCATTTAATAATTGTGCCGTATCTTTTTGGTTGGCCTGATCAAGGTTTAAGTTATGATATAGCTTTACATTGGGGAACTCTACTAGCAGTGGTCACGTATTTTAGAAACGACATCTGGTTGTTGGCCAGAGGATTTTTCCATTCACTTTCAAAAAATTCGAGAGACTTTAAGAATAACACCTATCAAAAATTAAGCTGGTTAATTATTCTGGCTACCATTCCTGCAGCTGTGATAGGGAAACTTTTGGAGAATAGAATAGAGAGTTCTTTTAGAAACCCATTATTGATCGCTGCAACGTTATCTGTTGTGGGAATAATTTTATTTGTTGTAGATAAGTATGGTTCAAAATTCAAAACTCTTACAAATATCACTTGGTTAAATAGTTTGATAGTTGGTCTCAGTCAGGCCGTTGCTCTATTCCCGGGGGTGTCTCGGAGTGGTGCTACGATGATTGCAGGTTTGGCTCAGGGTTTTAAAAGAGAAGACGCTGCAAAATTTAGTTTTTTGATAGCGATCCCAATCACATTAGGGGCTGGCTTGCTCAAAATTCCTGATATTGCCAATATTCAAAACCATTCTCAACTAGTAGTAGGATTTTTATCGAGTGCAATATTTGGGTTTTTAGCGATTAAATATATGCTTAAATATATTGCTAATCGTTCGTTCGCAATATTCACGTGGTACCGCTTGGTGTTAGCCGCAATAATATTAATTGTTTATATAGTTAGATGAAGTTAGCATTCAAAGAAGATTATTTACAATGGCAGTCTCGACTAAAAACCAACACTCGATTTAGAAATTGGTGGAGGTTTTGGAGTAATTACTCATGGCTATTTTTATTGCCAATTATTTTTTACTTAGGTTATGTCGTAACCGACGCCAGAGTTATTACACGAATAGCCGTAGCTTTTATTTTGGCTAGGATTATTTTAGTTCCAATCTTATCAAGAATTTTTCCGAAAGCTCGGCCGTACCAAGAATTTAACTTCAGTCCACTCTCATCAATTTTTTTATCTTTGGAAACAAAATCTCATAACTCATTCCCTTCGAGTCATATGATTTCTCTGACTGCAGCGAGTGGTGCTTTGGTTACTTCTTACCCAGTATTCGCACTCGTTTTTGTAGTCGTAGCTATTCTTACTGGTTTGGGTAGAGTAGTTCTGGGCTTTCATTATCCTAAGGATATAATTTTCTCGTTAATTTCTGGCTTAATTATAGGGATAATTGTTAGCTTGTTGATTTAGTCAGGCTTTGCGCAAGGTCGTTCAATTTGATAGAATTAATAGGTTATTATTCACCTTGCCGGTGTGTTGGAACTGGTAGACAACCGCGACTCAAAATCGCGTGTCCGCAAGGGCGTGTGGGTTCGAGTCCCACCACCGGCACCACAGATTTTATGGATTCAATTTATTCCCCAAACAATTTAAATAATACAAATGCCGAACCATTAAACGAATCGCTAACTCCTAGCGATAATTTTGTTTCCGCAACTCCGTACCCACCATTAGAGGTTGTACCAGAGGCTCCTGTAATTGAAGAAGTGGTTAATTTAGAACCATCAGAAAAAGTTTCATACAGCGATAGTTCTATCCAAGAAA
>CAYQJW010000006.1:8015-18304 GCA_964418025.1 uncultured Candidatus Saccharibacteria bacterium
GTTAATTTAGAACCATCAGAAAAAGTTTCATACAGCGATAGTTCTATCCAAGAAATTGAAATCTCTAAGATAGTAGCTAATCCATATCAACCTCGAAAAATTTTTAGACCTGAGGCTTTACAAGAGTTGGCTGATTCAATTAAAGAGCATGGAGTAATTCAACCAGTAGTAGTTACAGAGACTGAAACTGGGTATGAGTTAGTAGTAGGTGAGCGACGTTTCCGAGCGTCTCAACTTGCAGGTCTAACTAAAGTTCCGGCAATTGTTAAAAAAACTTTACAGGATCAAACTAAGCTCGAAGTTGCTTTAATAGAAAATATTCAACGACAAGAACTTAACTCTATCGAAGAAGCTCAGGCTTACCAGCGGTTGATCGAAAAGTTTAACATGAACCAGGCCGAGGTTGCTAAAAAAGTAGGTAAGTCTCGACCGGGAGTAGCAAACACATTGCGATTACTTCAATTACCTGCAGAGATTCAACGCGGAATTATAGAAGGTAAAATTTTTGAAGGTCACGGCCGCGCGATTCTTACGCTTCCTGATATAGAAAAACAGTTATTGATGTACAAGCAGATTCTAGAACAGGGTATGAACGTTCGCCAAGTAGAAGCTAAGGTTAGAGAATTCGTAAAACGTAAAGTTGTTGATTCTGCAGTTCCTGATCCAAAGCTAATGGCTATCGAAACAAAATTACGAGGTAAGTTTGGCACTCAGGTCAAAGTATCTCGCCAAGGCCGTGGTGGTAAAATTACTATAGAATTTTTCTCAGACGAAGATTTAGATGATATTATGCGTCGTGTTGATGACGAAAACAAGCCACAAGAAGATAGTTATTTTGTAGTTTAAATATAAAGCCGCCAACCAAACTGGTTGAGCGGTTTTATAATAGGAGTGATATAATTTAATCATAATTAAGTAATGAATATGAATAAAATAAAGTTCAATGTTTTAAGGGCAATAGTACTGGTTTTTGCAATTGTGGGCGCTTTGGCTCCAATGGCGGCAATGGCACAAACTGGAGACCTATTCTTTGGCCAAGAGCACTCTTATACTGTCGTGTTTAGAGGAAACGGTGAGGCAGTTGTATATGGTAAGATTGGTTTTACTAACACCGGCGACAAAGCCGTGGATATGTTCGGTATTCAAATTCCTAATGCTAACCCTACCGAGTTTACAGCTCTTCAACAAACAACAGTAGTTAACAACAATCCTTGTATCTATCCTTACCAGTACGAATCATATGGCAAGCCTTGTGCGATGGAGGACCTCGCTTATCCTTCTGGTGGTTTTGCTGAAAATAGAGTTATGAATAATCCATCAGGTTATGAGAAATTAACTTTTAAGTCGGCTGGAAATCAGTATGATATTAAATTGACTCAAGTAGTAGAGCCTAATGCGAAAGGTGAAGTGATTTTTGCTTATGTCGCTAAGGGTTATGTGAACAAATCTTTAGGGGTTTATAAATTTGCTTTCGAAACACCAAAGGTAAATTCTAGAATAAAAAATGTAAGTGTTTCCGTAGACGTTGATAGCGAGTTAATACTAAAAGGTAAGCGATCGAATGTAAACTATTCCACAAGAGCTGTCTCTGACGGAATGACTAGTGCCTTTGCGGATAGCAGTGGAGCTCGAATGAGCTCTCCAGAATTCGTTCAGTCCGTAAGTTTAATCGGGACTAACGGACCTGTTACGAAAACAGCACAGAACTTATCGCCAAACGAAAGTCTTACTGTGAACGGGGAATATGCCAATAGTAAATTAGCTTTAAACTGGTTTAGTATGCTGTGGAAAGTTTTGCTTGGACTTGTCATCCTGGTAGTTATCATTTGGCTTATTCGATGGTCATATTTAAGTAGTTCAAAAATAACTACAGCTAGTAATTCTTCCCAGACAAACGCTCCACTAAATACACCTCACACCGAAGAAGAGACATTTCATTTATTACACCCTCTGTACTCAGCAGTAGGGGTATTATCGGCATTTGTGGTTGTTGGTATTGGTTTTCTCTCTCAGATGGCACTGCGCTCAACTATAATGTACGGTACTTACGATAGTGGTATCACAAGCCTTGCAATTATACTTTTGGCAGGCCTATTCATTTTAGTTGTGCTAGTACTGCCGCCAGTGCTAATAGGAATAAAACTTGGCTGGCGAGCTGGTGTCTCTGTTTTGGTTAACACGCTCTTGGCGTTTGTGGTATTACTGGCTCTTTATATTATTTTACGAATAACAGGAGTTTGGCCAATGTATTCTCCGGCTGTTCGGTCATATCCAGATTATCCCATGATGTATTAGAAATTTTCTAACCGCCACCTTTGCTCAGGTGGCGGTTTTAGATTGGTGGTATAATAAGGCTAAAGATATGGAGCAAATAGATTCCCAATTATTTTTCAAAAAACTTCAAGAACAAGCGACTTTACCCACCAGGGGAAGCGAGTTTGCTGCAGGATTGGATTTGTATGCATCACAACCAGTAACAATCCCTGCACGAGGTTTTTCTAATGTGAGTACTGGTGTAGCTGTAGCTGTTCCTCTTGGGTTTTATGGCCGCATTGCTCCACGCTCTGGACTAGCTGCAAAATTCGGTATCGATACTTTAGCTGGTGTGATTGATAGTGATTACCGTGGGGAAATCACTTGTGTACTGGCTAATCACAGCGACAACGATTTTGAAGTTAATGTTGGTGATCGTATCGCTCAGTTTGTAATAGAGGCAATTATTTTACCAACTCCACAATTTACACAAGAGCTACCACAAACAGCTCGTGGTGATGATGGCTTTGGTAGTACAGGTCATAATTAAAATTAAAAATGAAAATTAGTAAAAAAAATTATAGTCAGATAGTTCGCAACTTTACTTTTGGTGTAGAGGATAGCTTGGTCTCCACTGTAGGTTTATTAGCTGGTATCGCTATCGCGGGAATGGATAAGTCTAGTATTATTCTTACGGGTTTAGTGTTGATTTTTGTAGAAGGTTTTTCCATGGCTGTTGGAAGTTTGTTATCCGAGCAGTCTGTAGAAGAATATGAAATCAAAAAAGAAGTGGCCCTTTCTAAATCCATGCTGGCTTCGATTGTAATGTTTTTCTCCTACGTTTTGGCAGGATTGATCCCATTGGCTCCTTATTTTTATTCTTCTTCAAAAACCTCAGTGGTTATTTCGGTAGCACTTACTTTACTATCATTATTTTTATTAGGAGTATTCAATGCCAAGATGTTCCATGTCCGAGCATTGAGGGATGGTTTATTCACATTATTAATGGGTGGAATTGCCATCATGGTTGGTATTGCAGTTGGTCAGATTGTCGGCGTCGTAGGTTAATTTATTAAATTATTTTTACAACAAATTTTTTATATATGAAATTATTTCGATTAAGTTTATTCATATTTTTTTTAACCGCACTAATTTACCCTGCATCCGTCCATGCTCAACAAAATTTTGTAGAGCCGGACTTTTCAGAGGTGACTACTGCTGAACAAATCGATAACTATGAAGTGGTTATTGAGGTTCAACCTAATGGTCAAATTTATGTGAAGGAGAGAATCGAATATAACTTCGGAAGTCTTCAAAAGCATGGAATTTTTAGAAATATACCATATAAATATACTAATGACTGGGGTAAGTTTAATCTACGTATTAGCGATGTTTCTGTGCAGGCCGATGGCTCTGGTTCTGTGGGACTCTCAAAGTCAACCAGTGATGGAAAACTAATTTTAAAAATAGGTGATGCGGATAAGACTATCACTGGGAAACATGTTTATGCTATATCGTACGCTGTAGATCGAGCCATTAATTTTTTTGATGATCACGACGAGCTTTATTGGAATGCAATAGGTGCGGAATGGACTGTTCCTATTTTAAAGAGCTCAGTCAAACTAAATTTACCTGCCTCCGCTACAAAAGTTGAATGTTTTGTAGGACCGGATGGTACAACAAATACCAACTGTCAAAAGTTGGGAGAGTCAACTGCACAGCCTCAGTTTGTTTCTAATCAGATTTTAAATCCTAGCGAAGGTTTCACTATTGTAGCTGGTGTTCCTGCTGGAACAATAACTAAACCTACAACAAAACAAAAAATCTTATGGGTTGTACGGGACAATGGTATAGTGGTTGTTCCTATTTTGGTATTTTTTGCAATGTTTTATCTTTGGCGCAAATTCGGCAAAGATGCCAAGGGGCGAGGAGTGATAGTTGCACAATTCGAACCACCAAAGGATTTAAGCCCTTTGTATTTAGGTACTTTAGTTGATGGTAAGCTTGATAACCGTGATTTTTCTGCTGAGTTAATCAACTTAGCTGTTATGGGTTATTTAAAAATTGAAAAGATCGAAACTAAAAAGCTATTATTTTTTAAAGGTTCTGATTATCAACTTACAAAATTGAAAGCGATCGACCCAAGTTTACCAGAGCAGACACAGCAATTATTGATGGCTTTGTTTGAATTTGAAAGTTTAGAAACAAAAGTAGAGCAAGAGGCTGTTGATAATCAGCAGATAAAATTATCTGATCTTAAAACTAACAAGTTGTTTGCTCAGGTAATGAGTTTAATCCCATCAAAGGTTTTTAAAGAACTAAAAACAGCTGGCTATTACAACCATAATCCCGATTTAGCAAGAGGGTTAACTATAGCAGCGGGGGTGTTTGTAGGTTTTGGATTAAGTTTCTTGGGGGTAAGTTTATTTGGTGCAATTGGTTTGATTAGTGGGATAGTTTCTGGTTTGATTATCTTTATCTTTGCCTTTATCATGCCCGCAGTTACACAAAAGGGTGCAGAGATGCGTGAATATATTTTAGGATTAAAATTATATCTTAGCGTAGCCGAAAAAGATCGCTTGGCTTTTGCTAATGCTCCCGAGAAAAAACCAGAAGTCTTCGAAGCTTTATTACCTTATGCGATTGCTTTAGGTGTGGAGAAGCAATGGGCTAAGCAATTCGAAGGAATTTATAATCAACAACCAAGTTGGTATAATGATTCCACAGGCGCAGCTTTTAACGTAGCCTTACTTTCTAATTCCATTGGCGATTTTTCTTCATCAATGCAATCAGCGGTCTCCTCAGTCAGTGCTGCATCGAGCGGTGGTAGTGGTTTCTCTGGTGGAGGCGGCGGAGGTGGAGGCGGCGGAGGTGGCGGTGGAAGCTGGTAAACTCTTCAATAATTTAATTTAATCTTATGCAAATTACAAAATATGCCCATTCCTGCATTTTATTGGATGACGGCCAAACAAAAATATTATTTGACCCAGGTCTGTATAGCGACATTCCAGACTTAAATTTAGACGCCATTGTTATTACTCATGTGCATCAGGATCATTTAGATCTGGACAAACTTCAACCTTTGCTAAAAAATAACCCTCGGATTATTACTAACACAGAAGTTAAAGTTGAATTAGACAAGCACAACATCTCATGTGAAATTGTTGAAGAAGGTGGGACAGCAACAGTGGGTACTTTTACTATCGAGGCTTTCGGTAATGATCATGCTATTATGCATCCGGATTTACCAAAATTTCAAAATACAGGTTATTTAATCAATGATAAAATTTTTCATCCCGGAGATGCTCTATTCATTCCACCTAAACAAGTTGAAGTGATGTTACTTCCAGTTGCTGCACCTTGGAGCAAGGTCAGTGAGACTCTGGATTATATTACAGCCACAAAAGCAAAAATTAATTTTCCTATTCACGACGCCTTTATTAATGATGGGGGAGCTTTCCACCGGTTTGCAAAAATGTGGTGCGAAAAATATGAACTACAATGTATTGACCCCGAATTAAATAAAACATATGAAGTTTAATTTTTTTGTAATTCCAGCGATTATTGCAGCGACAGCTTATTTCGGCAGTCGTTTTACTAATCGAGGTTTAAAGGATTGGTATAAACATTTACATAAACCAAAATGGACTCCAAGCGGTAAAATTATTGGTCAAATTTGGACGATCTTATATTTATTAGTAGGCTTTGGTGTATTGTGGTTTTGGAATGTGCCTGCCTTTAGTAAATGGCAGTACATCGTTGGTGTCGTATTAATCGTTAATGCTTATTTGAATCTGTTTTGGAATAAAATATTTTTTGTTGAACATAATTTTAAGAAATCAATTTTGTTCATGAACTTATTGAATGGAACAACAATCTTAGCTGTAATAATGATGTTTCCTGTCTCACGGTTTGCTGCGCTTCTCATGATTCCATATATAGTTTGGGTGTATATCGCTACTAAGCTCACCAAAGAAATGGCTAAATTGAATAAGTAGGGTGGCCAGCTTTCAAACTTTTTTATAAATCTAGGCAAATAAAAAAACTGCTTCGCAATATTTAGCGAGAGCAGTTTTTTAAGCAGCGACTTTAGTAATTTTCTTGGTCTTTGCTTTAATACAGCGAGTACAAGCTTTAACTCGGTTGTTATCTTCGTTTCTGGTCCATTGTAGGTTTGCTTTCAATCTAACGATTGAGCCACGCATACTGTGGGAACGTTTGATAGTTTTGGAGTAAGTCTTGCCGCAGACGGTACACATTCTTGGCATAGATTTGATATATAAATTAAGTACTTGCTAAGTATACACTTTTGGTAGATATTTGGCAAGGGTTAAGTCTTGGGCAAAAATAAAACGGCCTTATTTTTGTGGGTAAAAAGGCCGTGGAGTTAGAATGTCGGTAGGGGATATTCTTTAACTGAAACTCTGGGCAGATCTGTTAATTCATATTTCTTCGCAAAATCGGCGATTTCTTTTTTTGAATTTGCAATAATGCTCAAATGAACTCCGTGCTCGATCAATGTGATTCCGCTTCTTAAGAGCGTAATTATTGTACTTCCTGTAGATGTTTTAAAAAAACCATCTTGATGATATCCATTTGTTTGGAATAGTATCTCTCCTTGTGGAATTTTGCATTGGGAGATAGGATAATTCGATTTAGACATTCCTGCACAAAAAATTGTAGACATTGCATTCTTGGTCATATAACTTCCTCCTTTAACGTTTTAGTATAGACTTGATGAAAAGTTTTGGCAAGCCTTCTAGGTCTACTATTATTTTATGCTAAAATATTACTATGGATATTATAAGTATTGCAACAACTTTAGTTATTTTGATATTTTCGGCAATCGTTCACGAAGTTAGCCATGGCTTGATGGCCGAAAAATTAGGGGATAGTACTGCCCGCGACGAAGGCCGAATAACCTTAAATCCAATTCCTCATATTGATCCATTTGGTTCAATTTTATTGCCCGGGTTTTTATTATTAGTGGGAAGTCCGATAGTGTTCGGTGCAGCTAAGCCGGTTCCTGTTAATTTTAATAATCTTAACCCTCGTAAATTAGGAATGGCTTTGGTTTCTGTGGTTGGGCCGTTGAGTAATTTAATTTTGGCAGTGTTGTTTATGTTGCCAATTAAATTTGGTTTAGTTACTGGTATGGTAGGGGAGATCTGGTTGAAGGCAGTGGTTATTAACCTAGTTTTGGCAGTATTTAACATTTTACCAATTCCACCTTTGGACGGTAGTAAAATATTGGGGTCGATGTTGCCTGATAACATCATGTACCGATTATTAGAAATGGAACGCTACGGCTTTCTAATAGTAGTTATCTTTTTATTTTTGGGAATCTTAGATAAAATTTTACTTCCTGTCGTAACCTTATTCTTCAGACTGTTTGGAATAAGTTTTTCCTAACAACACTTGGAAATTATTTAAACAAAATAAAAACCCGAACATTGTATATGTCCGGGTGTTTTTTATGCAAGATCGGTTTCTGTAGCACCAATTTCTTCCATAGTAATGTTGTGTTCCCGCATCAGTAGAGTAAGTTGAGTTAAGCAACGGGGATCGGGATTCTTGGTCGAACGAATTTTGTTCAACCAGAACTTGGCGTAGTTCACACCAACTTTTCTTGGATTTTCGGTCTCGAGTTGATCAAGTGCTTCTACACTCGATCCAATGTCAGCCAAAGTTTGCCCGCTTTCTCTAAGAGTACGGAATAACTCTTGTTTGCAGTAGGTAAATTTTACGTTACCCTCGGTGAGTGCCTGTAACCAGAATTCTGGTCGGTTTTTATTCATATCATTCCTCCTATGATCGTCCATGGGTTTTATAACTATCAATAGTAATTGATTTTTGCCATAAAATCAAGGGGTCCGGCAAAATACCATAGGAACTGTAGTATCTCTTGATTTTATTGAACCAATTATGTATAATCTACATACAATTCATTAGAAGCCCCTTTCGCTTGCTAATAGCTCGCGGACTAAGGAATTACCGACACATTTGTCGCTAGATTGGGAAATTACTGGCATAGGCTTCGCCAGAGTACCAAAATAGTGAAGCTAAAGATCTGACTCTTTAGTCAGTTTTTATTTTATTAACTGGGCGCGCCGCTCGAGCATAAATGCAAGAGCAACGCACGTGTCACCCAAAATATAGAAAGGTCATCTATAGATGCCAACAATTAACCAATTGGTTCGAAAGGCTCGCAAGCCGTTGACTAGCAAAAGCGCGTCACCAGCATTGCAACGTCGCCAGAACTTGATCAAGAACAAAGTCTTGTTCATCAAAACCGGCGCACCTTTTATGCGTGGTGTATGTTTGAAGGTTTATACTTCTACACCAAAAAAGCCAAACTCGGCTTTGCGTAAAATTGCGAAAGTAAAGTTGACTAACGGTATGGAAGTTTTAGCTTACATTCCTGGAGTTGGTCACAACTTGCAAGAACACAGTGTAGTCATGATCCGTGGTGGTCGTGTAAAAGATTTACCTGGTGTTCGTTATCACATCGTTCGAGGTAAACTCGACACATTAGGCGTTGACGGTCGAAAACGCTCTCGCAGTAAGTATGGAACAAAGCGTCCATCTGCCGCTGCTTAAATTTAACATTGAAAGGAATTATACATGCCACGAAGAGCACGTAGTTACGAAAAACACACTCCAGAACCAGATCCAAAATTTAGCAGCGTTAAATACGCGAAGTTTATAAACTATTTGATGGAACGTGGAAAGAAAACCACTTCTCAAAAAATCTTTTATACTGCTTTGGATATCGTAGAAGAAAAGATGAAAGACCAAGAGGTCACAGATGCTCGTCAGATTTTTGACGCCGCATTAAAAAATGTTTGCCCAATTATGGAAATTAAAGGTCGTCGTATTGGTGGTTCTAACTATCAAGTACCTATGGAAGTTCAAGAACCTCGTCGTACAGCACTAGGAATGAAATGGATGATTGCTGCAGCTCGCGCACGTAAAGGTGCGCCTATGGCTACCAAGCTTGCCCAAGAAGTTGTTGATGCATTTAATAAAGTTGGTGCTGCTGTAAAGAAGCGTGAAGATACTCACCGTATGGCCGAAGCTAACAAAGCTTTCGCTCACTTTGCCCGATTCGGCGCGAAGCGTAAGTAGTTCATTAAAAATTAGGGAAATAAAATAAGGGACCATTATGATCCCTTTGCCTAAGACTGATTCCTAGTTGCTATACTTATCTGCCGAGGTAGAAAGCCACGGCTATCATGGCTATAACTCCTGCGACGACATTTAGCCATATCATTTGTCGTGCAACATCTTGAGAACGACCTGATATCCTCACAACTATTGTTACAAGCGCACCAGTAATAAACATTGTTACTAACCCGCTTAATATTACTAAAAAAATAGTTACTATCCACCAACCCATTGAATTATCCTCCAATTACTTTTATTCGAACTTGTTTTCTATCCTTTCTTCTTCCTCGATCGTTTTCCATTCCTCATCAGTTTTGTGAGTATCGGCCATTGTTCGGAAGAATATAATCAACCAAATGAATAGACCAGCTATAAACACACAGAGACCGATTAGATCAGAAAAACAAGATATAATAAACCCAACAGACGTTATGCCGATTGGAACAAAATTTGCTACAAGAGTGAAGCGGTTATAAGCTTCCTTCTTGGAGGCAAGAATTTGACCCAATATTACTGCAACTAAAAACCAGTTCATAAGACATCCGTCAAAATATTTTAACAAATAGTATTATACATAAAATCTATAGGATTGTCAAGTATTTAACAAAAAACCTTAAAAAACACTATAAATTAACCATTAAATTATGCCAAGAGAATATCCAATTGAAGCGACCCGTAATATCGGGATTATCGCTCACATCGACGCCGGCAAAACTACAACTACCGAAGGTATCTTGTACAACACCGGTATGATCCACAAGATCGGTGCAGTTCACGAAGGTGAAACTGTAACCGACTGGATGGAACAAGAACGCGAACGTGGTATTACTATCACATCCGCGGCTGTAACTTGTTACTGGAAACCCCAG
>CAYQJW010000006.1:18314-20015 GCA_964418025.1 uncultured Candidatus Saccharibacteria bacterium
ATGTTTCATTAACAAGATTAACCAAACTGGTGGAGACTTCTACAAGTCTTTGGACTCTATCCATAATCGTTTAACTAAAAATGCATATCCTGTTCAATTACCAATCGGTTTCGAAAAAGACATCGTTGGTGTAGTTGACCTTGTTCATATGAAGTCTTATACATACAAAGATTTCACAGACAAAGAATTTACTATTGGTGAAGTACCAGCAGACATGAAAGAAAAGGCAGAAAAGTATCGCCAAGAATTAATCGAAAAAGTTGTTGAGTTCGATGACGACTTGATGGAAAAGTATCTTGGTGGTGAAGCTCTAACAGAAGAAGAGTTATTACTTGCCATTCGTAAAGCTACCCGTAGTGGAGAATTCTATCCAGTATTTGGTGGTGATGGACGTGGTATTATCGTACGAACACTTCTAGATGGTGTTGCTAACTTCTTACCATCTCCTTTGGATAAAGGTCCTGTAAAAGGTCATAACCCAAAAACTGGTGAAGAGTTAGAACGCAATGCTAGTGATGACGAACCATTCACAGCCTTAGCTTTCAAAATTGCTACTGATCCTTTCGTGGGACGTTTAGCTTTCTTCCGTGTTTACTCCGGTAAGCTCGAAGCTGGTTCTTATGTTTTGAACGCTCGTTCAGGTAACAAAGAACGTGTTGGACGTATTGTACGTATGCGTGCGGATCAACGTGATGAAGTTAAAGAAGTTTTTGCTGGTGACATTTGTGCGTTGGTAGGTCCAAAAGATACTATCACTGCCGACACTCTCTGTGCCGAAAGTGCACCAATGGAACTAGAAAAGATTAAATTCGCCGAACCGGTTATCAGTATGGCGATTGAACCTAAGACTAAAGCCGACCAAGAAAAGATGGGTATCGCTATGCAAAAACTTGCAGAAGAAGATCCAACTTTCAAAGTATCTTCCAACGAAGAAACTCAGCAAACAATTATTGCTGGTATGGGTGAGCTTCACTTAGAAATTTTAGTAGATCGTATGAAGCGTGAATTCAAGGTGGAAGCTAATGTTGGTAAACCAGAAGTAGCGTACAAAGAAAGCTTCAAGAAGATGGCTACTGCTGAAGTTAAATATATTCGTCAGTCTGGTGGACGTGGACAATACGGTCACGTTTACTTACGTGTCGAGCCATTAGAACAGGGAAGCGGATACAAGTTTATCGACGAAATTGTTGGTGGTGTAATTCCAAAAGAATACATCAAGCCAATTGATAAAGGTATTCAAGAATCTGCAGCTAACGGTGTTATCGCTGGATACCCATTAGTAGACTTTAGTGCTGCAGTTTATGACGGTAGTTATCACGAAGTTGACTCTTCCGAAATGGCTTTCAAAATTGCTGCTTCAAAGTGTTTGCAAGAAGCGGTTAAGAAAGGTGATCCTATTTTACTTGAACCTGTGATGAAAGTTGTGGTAACAACTCCAGAACTTAACATGGGTGATGTAATCGGTGACCTTAACTCCAAGCGTGCCAAGATCCAAGACATGGAAGATATCACTGGGCGTAAGGTTGTAACTGCTCACGTGCCTTTGGCTGAAATGTTTGGTTACGCAACTCAGTTACGTAGCATGACTCAAGGTCAAGCTTCTAGCATTATGGAATTCGATCATTACGAAGAAGTTCCAAAAAATGTTGCTAATACAATTGTTGAATCTCGCGCGGGCATGAATGTTCGTAAGGGTATGCA
>CAYQJW010000006.1:20115-23573 GCA_964418025.1 uncultured Candidatus Saccharibacteria bacterium
ACTGGTCCTGACCCAGAAGTTATCAATCGTGAAATTTTGAAAGCCCAACTTACCGACACTCTGGATTTAGATAATAAAAATTTAGAAACCATAGCAGAGGCTGATCCTAGTCCAGTTGCAGAACCTTTGCCTCAGACAGTGATTATGCCATCACCAATAAAAAGCATTCTTGCTAAACGCGCGAAGGATTTATTTATGAACCAACCATATGGTCGGCAAGAACCACCACCATATGATTTACGCCAAGAGGTTATGGATCCAACTTTTGGTCTTCCATCATCTCAACCAATCTCCCAGCCAGTAGTTGAAACAGACAGTGATGAAGAAATTAAACCTAATTTTGATGACATCTAGTTTTATACAAAATATAAAACCGCCTTTCGGCGGTTTTATTGACTTTGAGTCACGTTGACTTTGAACTTAAGGTTAGCATAGTAATTGTACTAATAATTCGAACCTTTTTCAAGGTGGTGGAGCGAAGGGGAGTCGAACCCCCGAACAAAAGTGCTAACCTTAAGTTCGCCACCGTGGCCCGCCCCACTAACCCAATCATTACATATAGGTGATAAAGATGACTTTAAGAAAAACTCAAAGTGTAATAAAGTGCTATAAATAAAAAAAGAAGCAGCCTTTATGGGGCTGCTTTTATAAACTGTCGAAACGACGATAGGTTTACGCTGCGTTAGCGTTCCTCATCATTTCCAATTCGTGGTTGTTGCTGTACTCCATCCAAGCGTCGAGGATCTGATTAAGTTCGTACGCGGAGTTGGTACAGATACGATCACCTTCGAGTTTAAGCGTTAGACCTTTGCTCTTGAGGAGCTTCTTAAACTCCTGCACGGCCTTGTACTCTTTGGTCTTGAAATTCGGATGAAGCTTTTCATCAGGAATGTCCCAGAACGTTTCGCGATCTTCTTCGTTCCAAGCGATTCCGTTCATGATCAACCAGTCATCCATCTTGCATAAGCACTCAAAATTGCCGTAGTTGAAGAGTGCTGGGTCGAGCTTATAATGCCTGTCGATCGTGAGAAGCATGGTCAATTCGTTGTCCATCATGGACTTGCACTGAGAACAAACTCTGCCGCCGTGAAGGCTTTTATGGGTGAGGCAGATGATCTCATCGCCGAAATCCATATACTCCATTTCGATATCGCCACGGATATTTTCGACAGCGATCTCATGGGGAGTGGGGTCGTGTTCAAGCTCTGCGTCGCAGGGGATTTCACCAGCTTTTTCCAATTCTCGTTCAAGCTCTCTGTTACTCAATTTAGCCACGTTATGTGACCTCCTATATTAAATTTTAAATACCATGATATTGTACCATAAATCTATGGTTTTGTCAATATCACGTTCTTAACCAATATATAAGCTCTTATTTACCATCTTTGGGTAAAAAAAGAACGCAACTCATTCTGGTTGCGTTTCTGGCTTATCTTCCAAGCTAATCGCTGGAATTATCAAGTCAGGTCTTAGTTCAAAAGCTAACTCTATCATTCTTTTAGTTCTAATAAGCCTCATACTGAGATCGAAGTTGACTATGTAATCTGCAATTTCTTCCCCAGCGTCGTCGTCGTTAATATTAGGGTTTTCTATTATAGCGATCAGTAACCTACGTTCAAAGTCTTGGTCGTCAAATTCGGAATCTGTATTATTGGGAATGTTTTTAGTTTCTTGCCAAAAGAATTTCAGCATAGTTTTAATCATTGCCCAAAATGAGGATAGCTTCGGAAAAGCATGCTTTAAAGTTCTTGAGTGAATATCTCTAATCATCCAATAATTACCTCCGTAAGATTTTACGTCTATTTTACCCTAAGTAAAACTTAGGTTTATCATTGTATAACTTTTGAGGTCTTTGGTCAATAATCTTATATTTAATCCGCTTGACTTACTTTTAAAAAAACCATACAATAATCAATGATTGGCGCTGCTTTCAGCCCGCCAATTTTAAAATCATTAAAAAACTATAAGTCTCTTTTCTAGTCACCTGGATTCCTTGCGAAAAAAAGAGAAACCCTCCCTTTCCTTCGTATGCGCATATGGGGAAAAGCGAGGGTATCTCGGGGCAGATACAGAATTTATAGAACGAAAGGTATCAAATGGCAGAGCAATTTGATCGTTCAAAGACTCACGTCAACGTTGGTACTATTGGTCACGTAGACCACGGTAAAACAACTTTGACCGCCGCTATCACAACTGTGTTAGCAAAAACTGGTGGCGCTAAGGCTCGCGACTACGCTAGCATCGACAACGCTCCAGAAGAAAAAGCTCGTGGTATTACAATCAATACCTCACACGCAGAATACGAATCTGCAAATCGTCACTACGCTCACGTAGACTGTCCTGGTCACGCCGACTATATCAAGAACATGATTACCGGTGCTGCTCAAATGGATGGTGCTATCTTGGTAGTATCAGCAACTGATGGTCCTATGCCTCAAACTCGCGAACACATCTTGTTAGCGCGTCAGGTTGGTGTACCTCACATTGTTGTTTACATGAACAAGTGCGACATGGTTTCTGATACAGAACTTTTGGATCTTGTAGAAGAAGAAATCCGTGATCTATTAACTAAGTATGAATTCCCAGGTGCTACAACTCCTATCATCCGTGGTAGTGCGTTGAAGGCTTTGGAAGGCGATACATCTGATATGGGTGAACCATCTATCTTGAAGCTTGTAGAAGCTTTGGATACTTTCATCCCTGATCCAGTTCGTGCTACCGACCAACCTTTCTTGATGCCTATCGAAGACATCTTCTCAATCGAAGGTCGTGGTACTGTAGTTACTGGTCGTATTGAACGTGGTTTGATCAACATCAACGAAGAAGTAGAAATCGTTGGTATCAAGCCTACTTCTAAGACTGTTGTAACTGGTATCGAAATGTTCAACAAGCAACTCGACAAGGGTATGGCTGGTGACAACGCTGGTCTATTACTTCGTGGTGTTAAGAAAGAAGAAGTCGAACGTGGCCAAGTTTTGGCTAAGACTGGTTCTATCACACCTCACACTGAGTTTGAAGCTGAAGTTTATATCTTGAGCAAAGAAGAAGGTGGACGTCACACTCCTTTCTTCAAGGGTTACAAACCTCAGTTCTACGTACGTACTACCGACGTAACCGGTGAAGTTATCTTGCCAGAAGGTCAAGAAATGGTTATGCCTGGTGATACTGTAACTATTACTGTTAAACTCATCACTCCAATCGCTTTAGAAGAAAAAGGTAAGTTCGCTATCCGTGAAGGTGGTCGAACTGTTGGTGCTGGTGTTGTTGTTAAAATTGTTAAATAATATATTTAGCAATTATAGAAAACTCCCTGAAAGGGGAGTTTTTTGTTTCATTGGCTTGATGGGGATAACTTTTTGGATAAATGCACATAAAACAATTATACTTATAGTAAGTAATTAAACTTAAGAAATCAAAATGACAAATAAACAAATACTAATGGCCATTGGTTTGGTGTT
>CAYQJW010000007.1:0-16050 GCA_964418025.1 uncultured Candidatus Saccharibacteria bacterium
ACACGAGCTGAGTTCAGCGCGAGTAAGACTACAGAAGCTAACAAACCAATGATAGCGATTACCACCAAAAGTTCGATCAAAGTAAAACCTTTTTGATTGTTTTGTTTCATCTTATTCACCCCCATTCTCCTTGGATTAAAGAAGTCACAGCTCCCCCAACTGATCATCTATATTAAATTTACTTAATTTAATTATACCATACAAATAACTGATGCAAGTATATTTATCAACAGTTAACTTATCGAACTAGCTAAGTTATAAATTGGTAACAATACACCTGCGACTAATAACCCTACACCGATACCCAAAATTACCATTACGATTGGTTCTAACAAACTAGCTAAAGTGGCAATCTGAGAGTCAACTTCTTTTTCATAAAAATTAGCTAACTTCTGCAAGATAGTATCCAGTTCAGCAGTTTGCTCACCCACTCTAACCATCTGAGTAACTAATGGTGGGAACTCAGCATATTTAGCCAATGAATCGCTAATTGCCTTACCGTTAGTAACCTGGTCTGCAGCTTCTAATAGAATCTCTCTGTATACCTTATTATTGATGACCTCGCTAATAATCTTCAAAGACTGAATAATCGGAATACCACCTGCCACTAAAGTAGAAAGGTTGCGAGCGAATCTAGCCATATAAATCTTTTGCATCAATGGTCCAACTACAGGAACTTTGGATTTAAAAGAGTCCCACATAAAACGACCGCTGTCGGTGGACACATAATATCTGCCTAGTATCAAAACGCCAAAGAAAACTAACAACACTAACCACCAATAAATTTGAAAGAAGTCTGTGAAGGAAATTAATCCACGAGAAATAATAGGTAAATCTGCTCCTTGTTCTTTCAAGATTCCCACCAAACTCGGCAACACAAATTTAAACATTAACACACCAACAATCAGCAAAGCAGTTAATACGAAGCCTGGATAAGTTAGTGCCGCTTTAACCTTAGAACGAAGTTCATAATCTTTTTCTAACTGGTCTGCTAAATATGACAAGCTATCGGAAACCTTTCCAGATGCTTCACCAGATCTAACCAAGCTAACATACACATTACCAAATACTTCCGGGTTACGTGACATAGCTAAAGATAAACTTTGACCACTTTCTACATCGGCAATTAAGTTTCTAGCTACTACAGTCAAACCTTTACTAGCTACTTGAGCTTCTAAAATACGTAAAGATTGAAGAATAGGCACTCGAGCAGCTACTAAAGTAGAAAGCTGCCTAGAAAATACGACTAAATCCTTATAATTAACTCGGTTAATTACTTCTTCAATTTTTGTAAATAGGTTTTCTTTTTGAACAGCTAAGTTGATAATAATCAACCCGTTATTGGCCAATAATTGTTCAGCCTTTGCAATGGTAGCTGCAATAACAAAACCTTTTTTTAATTCTCCTTTTTGATCGCGTGCTTGGTATGTAAATTTCATCTATTATCTTTTTAACCTAATTAACCTAATAGTGACATAAAGTAATCTGGATCAAGAACGTAATTTTCGGCTACACTACGTTCTATCAAGCCCTGTTGAACCAACTGTGCCAATGCCTTATCTAACGGCATCATGCCTTCCTCTATATTAGTATGAATAATATTGGCAATTTCATAAATTTTATTATCACGGATAACGTTACGGATAGCGTGGTTTACAACCATGATCTCACTTGCAGGGATACGGCCACCACCAACTTTTGGCAACAATCTTAGGCTCACCACCCCAAGCAATGTATTTGCCAACTGTGCTCTAATTTGACCTTGTTGGTCACCAGGGAATACATCTACTATACGATCCACACTCTGAGCGGCATCGTTAGTGTGCATGGTGGCAAAAATTAAGTGACCAGTTTCTGCCAAAGTTAAAGTCGCAGAAATAGATTCAAGGTCTCTCATTTCACCTACTAATACAACGTTAATATCTTCACGCAAGGCAGCCTTAAGAGCTAAGTCAAAGGACAGAGCGTCTTGCCCAACTTCACGCTGAGAAATAAATGACTGTTTGTGAGTGAATAAAAATTCTACAGGATCTTCGATAGTTAGAATGTGTTCGGAACGAGTATTATTGATCTCGTTTATCATGGATGCCAAGGCTGTAGATTTACCGTGCCCAGTTGGACCTACCACTAATACCAAACCTTGTTTGTACTGGGTGAACTTTTTAAGGATTGGAGGTAAATTCAATTCTTCTAAGGTACGAATACTTGTTGGAATCAAACGGAATGCAGCGTTCCATACACCTTGAGCTTTGTAAACGTTAACACGAAAACGAGCATTATCTTTGTAAGCATAAGAAAAGTCCAACTGCATATTTTCGCCCAAATTCTTCTTCTGGACGTCATTCAACATAACTCCCACAAGATCCGAAACTGCATCAGCACTCAAAATTTGGTAATCTTCCAAACGATAAATAGTGCTGTCGATACGCAAAATTGGTGGCTCACCTACTTCTAAGTGAAGATCGGAAGCACTACGCTCTAAGGTTATGGCTAATAACTTATCTAACTCTAACTCGCTTGCTTTATACATAAATTTGTTTTTATTTCATTACTTGTTGTAACGCGATCAGTAAATCGCGAGGCTGCGACAAATCACGATTGATGTGCAACCTAGCTCCTAGCTTCATAATAGCATCAATTTGCATTTCTTGCATGGTTTTAGCCATTGTAATCAAGGGTAGCTGGGGGTTTTGAGCAATAAACTGGCTTAGTGCATTTAGCTCGCTGCTGAATTTCTCAACCTGTGGGCTAAAAATTACCGCAGAAATCGGTAATACTAAAACCTGATCAGATAAATCTACCAAAGATTCGAATCCTACAACTTCTAAATTAGCCTGCTTAAGTTTTTGGGTATAAAAGCTTAAAGATTGGAAGTCACTATCGACCAAGCCGACAGTTGTTCCAACTAGATCATAAAAAGGCTGATTTCGAAATGAATATTGTTTTGTAATGATTGCTTCCATATCAATGGTGATTATACTTAGTTATTTTGCTTGGTTATTCTGTAGTTACGCGAGCAATTTCTTCCATTGTTGTCTCTCCGCGCACAACCTTTAAAATCCCGTCCTGCTTCATGGTAATCATTCCAAGTTTTGCGGTTGCTTCATAAATTTTGTAAGCAGGAAGTTTGCTAAAAAGAATATCTTGAATTTCGGCAAACATTGGCATGATTTCAAAAATACCCATTCGACCCTTGTAACCAATATTGCCACATTTGTCACACCCAACAGCTTCGTGAGCTACCGTGTTTGCCACATCAATACCGTCTAAATACTCTTTTGGGACAACCTTGAGAGTATCATCAATTTCTTTTTGTAAAACTGCACTAATTTTAGTAGGTTTCTTACAATCATCACAAAGTTTTCTAATCAAACGCTGAGCCATAATTAAATTTACCGAAGCAGACAACAAGAACTCTTCGATACCCATGTTCGTTAAACGAGGAATGGCACCAACAGCGTTATTAGTATGCAGTGTAGAGAACACCAAATGCCCTGTTAAAGCGGCGTGAACACCAAGTTCTGCGGTTTCTTCGTCACGGATTTCCCCCACCATTACAATATTCGGATCCTGACGCAAAATACTACGCAAACCTGATGCGAATGTTAAACCAATTTCTGGTTTAATCTGGCTTTGGTTAACACCTTCGATAAAATATTCAACCGGATCTTCCAAGGTAACAATGTTCACATCTACTGTGTTACGAATTGTTAGAATTGAATATAAAGTTGTGGATTTTCCACTTCCTGTTGGACCAGTAATCAAAAACACTCCGTGAGTCTTGTTGATATTTTCCATGACCCACTTTAAACCACGACCACGCAAACCCAATTCTTCCAAAGTTGGGACTTTAGCTGTTTTGTCTAAAATACGCATTACAATCTTTTCACCATACATCAAAGGCAAAGTAGATACACGTAAGTCTACAGATTTTTTTCCTAAATCCACATGGAAACGACCATCTTGAGGTAAGCGCTGTTCATCAATTTTTAAGTTAGATAAAATCTTTACGCGAGAAACAATAGCCGAAAGGACATTTTTTGGTAAACGTAAACTTGTGTGAAGAATCCCATCAATACGATAGCGAACCCGTACATCATTTTCTGACGGCTCGATATGAATATCAGAAGCATTAGCGTCGATAGCATTAGAAAGAATTACGTCTACAATTTTAATGATTGGTTCTTCCTCGGTAACAGCCTGAGAAGCCTCTTCACGAATGATTTTTTGGCCAGCAGGGCTAGCTTTTTCTGTTTCTTCCTTAGTTGCAATGTCTTCTAGTGCCTGACCTACAACGGTTTTTAAATCTCTCTTTACACCGGCCAAAAAGGCTTCGATACCGGATCTTGAAGATACATAAACTCTTATTTGGAAATTGTTTTTCTGACCCAAAAACTCCAAGGCTTCCAAGGCTTGAATATTACTTGGGTCAACTAAAGCTATTTTAAGATCACGGCCAGCTAATTCAAATGGCACCATTTTGTAAAACATTCGAGACTCTTCTGGAACCAAAGAAAACACATCTTCTGGTGTGGTAATGGTGGACAAATCGATATATGGCAAGTTTAAAAATGCCGCTCTAGCTTTAGCGACATCTTCATCATCTAGTATTTTTTCGCTGGCTAACAACCCAACTACCTGCTCTAATTCGAGTTTTGTATCTGCAGAACCATATTTAGCAGATTTGATGGTTAAGAACTTGTCTTGCTGGTACTTATTGAGGAAACCATGGTCCAATAAAAACTTTTCGAAAGAAGTTAGTTGCGCAGCCGCCGCATTAGGTTTTGCTATGGCCATAAGGTTATATTTTAAGGAACCAAAGCTGCTGTAGGAGCGCCAATCTCGGTTGGTGTAACAGCTGGGTAAGGGAACAAACGATTGGTCTTGTTAAAATCTTGCAGATCATTAAAATCCAAAGCAGTTCCGTAAGGTAAAATAGTAGAAGCCGGTCCTGTTGCTTGAGGAGGAGTTTTTTTATTCAAAGCTGAATAACCGAGGATTACAGCCCCACCCAACGCAGCAATTGTGATTACGATTGTTAAAAGTTTTCTCATAGTTGTTTATAAAGGTTCAAATGCGTAAGTCAAAAGGTCGACCGTAAATTTTGTAGAGCCTTCCCCACTAGTAACTTCCAAGCTCTCGATATCAACTATTCGGCCGGAAGTTTCCAATAATTCTAGGAAGTTTTTAAATTGATCGACAGTACCAGTCACACTAACTCCTACCTTAATAGTATTTAAATCACGTTCTGATTTATAAGGTTCTTCTAATACAGATTTATTCGCAGCGGCTATGCCTTTGTCTGGATCTTGGATATTAATTTGAGGAATTTCTAAACTTGAAGATCTAGCATAACTTTCTAAAAGAACTGCAATCTGAGTAGGTCTGTTAGATAATGGCAAAGCTTCATCCAAAAGCTTAACCTCTTCTTCTGATGATTCCAACTTCGAGATTAACTTGTTTAATTCTGCCTGTTCCTCTTCAAATACCTGTCTTTGACCACTTAACACTTCTAACTCTGCTCTCTGGGTCATTACAGAACTGTACTTAGGAGAAATCACAAACCACCACAATAAAATTGTGGCTATTATTAATAGCACCGATTGAAATATTGGGCTTTGTAACTGTTTTGATTTGGAAATTTGGTTTAAATTTGGGGTTGCCATAAAATAGATCTACTTCTTTAAAAAGCTAGGGTTAAGAGTTAAGCGTAGTCTCATGGTTGTTTGTAATAAGTCCCCAACTTGAGCCTTGGTTAAGGCCATAACTTTTACATTAGAAAACTGCTTGTTGTATTCTGGTAAATCAAAAACTTGAAGGTATTTTTCTGCTTCAGCATAAGATGGTGTGATGACAGTTAACTCTAATTCACCTTTTGCATCAGCGGTAATGGAGGTGTACTTTGCAGAAGTTAGAGTAACTCGAGCTAATTCTGGCAAAACTGGGGACCAGTATTTATGAGAGGCTAGTAACTGATTTACGTTCTTTAACTGACCTTGTCGAGTTAATAGTTCTTGACGTTGTTGATTATCTTTTATATCTGCTTGATATTGGGCGATCTCGGTTTTTTCTTTTGCAATACTGCTATTAGTAGTCCAACCCCAGATGAATAACAAAACATAACCAATTAAGGCCGCAAAAAATACTATGGTTACAATGCGAAGCAACCACAGTTTACCTTGTGTTTTTATAGCACTTGAATGTGCTTGGGAGTCTAATAAATTAATTTCAGCCATTTTTTAGTTTTGGTTTCTTGATTTTGATTAGTTACTGGTTTGACTGTCTCATAGCCAAACCGATTGAGACTGCTAATTGCATAGAAAAACGTTTTAGTACTGGAGCTACTTGCTCTGGATACTTTAACGACTCTATACTATTACCATAAATTACTGAAGGAGCTAGATCGGCAAAAAACTCTTTTAAACCAGGCATCTGAGCTGCGCCACCTACTAATATTAGGTTATCCACATTTACCCCATGGGATTTATACAAATCTATAACCTGTTTGATCTCTGATTTAATGCTATCTATAACAGGCTTAACGGCTTCTGGAAGAAACTCTGTTGAGTTTAAACCAAAGTCTCGTTTGAATTGTTCTGCTCTAGCTGTCTGTAAATTAAGGGTTTGCGAAATTTTTTCTGTGATTGTGTCACCACCGATGTTTAAATTTCGTGTCAGTTGCAGCAATCCTTGCTTAACAAAATTGATCCCTGTAACTTTTCCACCTATATCAATTATAACACAATTTTTAGTTTTGTCAGGAACTAATCCTCGAATTAAAGCCAAAGCTTCGATCTCGATGATTTCTAACTCTAAGCCAGCTTGTTGAAATATTTTTACATAAATATCTCGAATCTGTTTTGGCACTGCTATCAATAAAATTTTAATCGAATTTTTCTCGGTATCCTCCGAAATCAAACTCCAAGAAATTGAAACTTCTGATGGTGGTAAGGGTATGTACTTTTTAGCTTCGTATTGGATAGCTGAGTCTAACTCATCATCAGTCATCTTTGGCATGTCTATTACAGAGGTAAATACCGCGGAATTAGGCAAACTAACAACACAACGCTTAGTTGTGACCCTTGCACGAGCCACAAGATTAGCCAATAACTCTGCTGTTTTAGCAATAACTTCTGGGGTGCTCTGCATTGTTACAGGCTCTTCCATTTCTACTATTCCATAAGTCTCAACTTGCTTGTCCTCGGTACGAATTTGAATAAGTTTAATAGACTGAGTGCCAATATCTATGCCTAAAATTGATTTGTCTTTACCAAACCACGCCATCTTTATATTTTATGTTAATTACTAGCAGTTTTGTTTCGAATTTTTTTAAAATAGTCGGTATATAAGGGCAAACCCCTTAAATGTCTTTTTTATAATACTATATTTTTAGGTGTATTGTCAAAATCCAAAAGCTTTGGTACAATATTTGAGTTATGGATTCGCAGTCAATAACCAGTGATTTGCGAATCAAATATTATGGGCCCCTAGCTCATCTGGTAGAGCGCCGCATTTGCACTGCGGAGGTGAGCGGTTCGAGCCCGCTGGGGTCCACCAAATAAAACAACCACATTTGTGGTTGTTTTATTATTTGTACTTATTATCTAATTTAGAGTGTTTTAATTTTATGTAGTATAATATAGTATATGAAATTTATTTTAGGACCTCTATTAATAGTGTTAGGTGTTCTATTCATGAAGTACACCGTTTGGATAACCAACCAAGTTGGTAAAGTCGGTTTTGCAGATGAATGGCTACCAGCCCCTTTTGCGGGAACCTACTCTTGGTGGCGTCTGGTTGGTCTAATCATGATCGCTGGCGCTTTACTCTGGATGGGTGGATTCTTAGACTTTGGCACAACCAATATCACCATCCCTGGAGAATAATCCTCACCCTTGATTTTCTGGCCATTTATTGTTAATATAATGGCTACGTGAATAAAGAAATATTTATTTTACGATTAGGGCGTGTAGCTCAGATGGTTAGAGCGCGTCACTGATAATGACGAGGTCCCAGGTTCGATTCCTGGCACGCCCACCACTTAAAAAACACCTGCCGAGTGGCAAGGTGTTTTTTATTTAGTTATTTATTTTTATTTTATATAATCAATAGCATGGCTACCAACATAGCTACAAATGAAGTGTTGGCTACCAAGCTTAAATGTTGAACATGGCGTCTAATCGCAATTGCCAAGACAAGCAAGGTGAGTAATCCAGCCAAGACTAACATCAATGACTTCTCTTCCCAAATTTTTGGATTGAAGGAAGTACCAAATACTGTAATCTGAGCACCCTCTACGTTGCCGGTATAACTTTGATTTAATCCGTTGCTAAATTCAACAACAGGTTGTTGGTGCATCTTGCCATTTAGATCCGCGACTTGAACAACCAAATTATCATACTGACCCAATGAGCTAATTGGAATTGATGTTTGCCACAAACCATTTCCTAATGGATCCAGCATAACACTACTAGCACCGAAGAAGGCAAGAGCCTTAACCGTGTTAGGAGTAGTTTGAACTTCTAAATATAAATTGTCGCCTTGCTTTGCAGTTTTAGTTTCTATGATTGCAAGAGGTTGTTCAGGACTAAGGTTTTTAGCCGGGTCTGCTGCTGGAACAGGCGCTGCAGCAGTGACTGGGTTTGTTACCGAAGTTGGAATATCCTTTGTTGCAGGCACTGCGACCGGCGTAGGCACTGCGACTGGTGAAGACACAGCGACTGGTGCAGGTGCTGGAGCAACCACAGTTGGTGACTCCTTCAAAGTTACAGGTGCATTGAGTGGATTACCAAACATTTGCACAACGATTGTTGTTGGGTGATTGTCGAAGGTTCCACTAACGATACCGATTCCTACCTGAGTAAAATTTTTGTTCATTATATTAGCTCGATGCCCTGGACTATTCATCCAAGCAGATTGGACGCTATCCGCATCAGTAAAGTCGATAGCTAAATTTTCTCCTGCAGTTGTATAACTATACCCAACTGCTTTTATGAAACTCCAAGGAGTTGCACCATCAGGAGTGTTGTGTGAAAAATATTGCTTAGCCAACATGTCGTTAGCTTTGTTCTGCGCCGCTTTAGAAAGCAAACTACTAGTTGTAAGTTCCGACAACCCACTAGAAACTCTAGCGCTATTAGCTAAACTAACTATTGTCTCGCTTGAAATACTTGAAGCTAAAGTTGTTGACGCAGGACTTAATGCTACAAAAGAGATACTAGCAATTTTTATTGTAACAACTAAAATTGAAAGAAGAGCCAAAACACGGTGGCTCAAAATATGTGGGTGATAATTATTTCGTTCATGAGGAATTACATGATCATGCACTGACCATAATAATTTCTTGAACGTAGGAAACTCTAAAGCTCCAAAAGCCTCAGAGATACCAAGTGTTCGGGGAAGATAGCTTGCTAGATTATTCATTTGTATTTTTGTTTTTGTTTCACTGCCTTTAAAAGGCTTGTACTAATTCAGGTTGAGTTTATTTTTGACTCAATTTGAATTTAACTAATAATAGTATAGCATAATTTTCTAAAAAAATCAAGTGATTTATCTATAAAATTTGCTATAAAAAAATCCCCTTCTCTTTACTATGAGAAGGGGATTTTTTTTATTTGTTCACTAGAATTTCGGCTGTTTCTAACGCAGTGGATTGGTTAATATCAGAAATCATTATATAGCTAACCAATGACACTCCGGAAACTAGCAAAAATACTATGGTCCAGATAAAGTAACGATTATCGGAAACACTTTTCATTTTCGTAATCATGTTTTATATTACTTACTTATTAATATTATATCACGACTTAGAAAAATTATTCCAACTTCAACAACAAAGCCATGACGCCTACCCCGATTACAAAGCATACGATCTGCCAAAAAGACTTTAACGGAGAACGCTCTTTGTGCAATTCTGGAATAATATCGGACATTGATAAATAAATGAAGCTTGCTCCAGCAAAAGCTAACAAGACCTGAGGAGTTTCTAGATCTCGGGCAAACACCAACACGATTAAAGCTCCCAGAATAGAAGTTAAAGCCGATGCAAAGTTATACAACAAAGCTTTGGCTTTACTCCATCCTCCGTGGACCAAAATCGCAAACTGACCAATCTCCTGAGGAATCTCATGGAGAACCACAGCAACTGTGGCTGCTATTCCCAATGCTGGGCTAACAATAAAACTAGCGGCGATGACCATACCATCAATAAAATTATGAAGGGAGTCACCTATCATACTCACATAGACTAATGAGTGCACTGACTCACTATGCTCTTCATCATGAGAATGATGCCAAAGAATATATTTTTCTAAAAGGAAGAATATTACAATTCCAATTAAAAAATATATTCCAACCATTGGACTAAATCCTGTTTCAGCTATCTCGGGAATTACGTGAATAAACACATCACCTAATAACGCACCGGCCGAAAAACTAACTAAGTAATGCAACATCTTTTTTAAGAAGTCTTGTCTAATTCCTAAAGCAACAATTCCAATCAAAGACATCGCACTTATTATTAACACACTCACTAAAGTATAAAGATATATTTCTGCCATAAATTCAATTAATTTTTACTTCCCTATTATAGCTTTTTCTTAATTAACTTTCTAGTTCAAAAAAGGCACAAGTAAAATTACCTGTGCCTTAACCTAATACTGCTAGCGTATTAATCCAATCTCCCCATAATAGGTAGGGTCGAAACCATACGAACATTGCTCACTGGGATCTACTCTAAGTCCTGTGATAATGCCCGACCATTTATAGTTTGATAAACCAGAGATATAGCCATTGAAGGGGCCAGTACTAGAACCAAAAATGGTGGGAAAGTATGCCAGTGTTTTGGCTTCATCAAAATACGGTTCTGCATTGGTTGTAAAATAAACCTTTCCATATGTTGATGGGCACACATTATACAGATCAAGATACACACGGGAGTAGTCCGATGCTTCGGCGGCAATCGAGCTGCTACAAGAACGTGACAATCCACAATTAGTTAAGCCGCTGCGGACAATATATGGGTCATAATCCCCGTCCATCCAGAGTGCATTACCTGAGACCCCCCATGAACGTAGATTGTACAAATCCCATAACTCTCGGTTACCGTCTTGTGCAAATTTCCACCTATATCCCGCCTGCAACATCAACATTGGATTGTAAGTCTTAGTACTTACTATATATCCATCATCTCGATAATTTAAAGTCCCAGAACTGGGGTAATATGGCTCGGGATTGCCATCATCCTTATCGATCTGATAATGCAGATGTGACCCCGTAGAATTACCTCGGCAGGCATCACGTATTCCACCACCGCTCTTACCAATAACTGTTCCAGCGTTGATATAATCACCCACATTCACAGCCACTCCATAGCTATATTGCCTGGCCTTTAAATGAGCAAAGGTTTGATAGATGTTTTCCCAAGAACGAGCAGGATGACTAGAACGAATTACTAATAGCCCGCCCCAAGAACTATCACATCGAGAGATTACTACTTCACCACCCAATGGCAAAACTATATCTGTTCCAGAGGCAATAGCAATATCTACCCCTGGATGCTTACCACAACCCTCACCGCGACAACCACTACTTACACCATCATCTTGGTTGTCTCTATATAAGGTTGTGTATCGAGCGGAACCAGTATAAGGACTGCCGCTGTACATACCATTGTAATCTGGGGCACTTGCCACAGGCTTGATTACACGGGTTTTGGTTTGAGCCTGCGCAGACACTGCCGTCCACGACATCCCTACAATCAAAATCCCAAGCATAAACATATTCGTAAATTTGATTAGATTAATTTTCATTTTCTTCCTCCTAAGTTTTGTAATCTAATCATAACTGGACACCGATAAAACTGGCTTTAAGTATTTCTCAAATTTAGATCAAGTTGGTTAAACAAGCCAAATTAAAAAACCACCAGCATAAGCTAGTGGTTTATTATTGGAAAATATTAATGGCTACGGAGTTGGGGCAGGCTCGGAAGGTTGGTTATTAATTAACGGTGCTAGCTCAATAATCTTCTTATCTAGAGGTCTAAATAAAATGGCTTTCTTAGCATTGGTGTAAATCAAAACCTTATCACCCAATTGAGCTTTTGCGAAGAAAGGTTGATCCTTTAATTTATTCAAATCGGAAACTGTAGCGATGGTTGGCTCTTCATCTGCAGGTAAAACGATTAGCTTTCCTACCTCTGCTATAAGTAATTTATTTTCTTCTCTAATCTTTAGGGTTGGATCATCTTGCTGTTGAGCTAAATCTTGTTTAACTTCATTTAGCTGTTGTTGGGTTAACAAAAACAGACCAAGGGCAGCTAATACTATAAGGCCAGAAATAATAATAACAATCCATACCAATTTTCGTGATACACGAGGGGATGTGGGTTGATTACGAAGTCCTTGAGTTAGTGTTTGTGGCACCACAGGCTGTGGAGTAGTTTGAAAAGAGCTAACTCGAATTCTAGGAGGTTGTGAATTATTGTCTTCCATGTAAAAGTTAAAACTAATTAATCTCTCTATATTATACTACATAAAAACCCCAAGCATGAATTGCCTGGGGTTTTGTATCATATATATTATTCTATTATTAGATGTGGGCTTTAAGGTGAAGCGCCACCACCACCGCCGCCCTGACTTGGTGCTGAGAATGTAACCGTCGGTTCAGTAGAGTAACCAGTACCCCCTTCGTTTATAGTTACAGAAGTTACGGCACCATTAGTCAAAACTGCTGTTCCAGTAGCTCCACTGCCACCACCACCAGTGAACGTCACAGTTGGTGCCGAAGAATACCCACTACCATTACAAACCATTGTCACAGAAAGAACTCCTTCAAAAAATATTGTTGCCGTACCTGTGGCTGTAGTACTACAACTGCTTCCACTGCCTGAACCTGAGCCGCCGCCAGAACTTCCACTATCACCATCACCCCCACTAGCACCGTTGTAATAAATTCTCACTTCACCACGACCACCTCGTGGGTGATTTGCAGGATCGTAGTATGCCCATGAAGCAGCACCTCCACCAATAGCTTCACCCCAGCTATTTGTTGTAGGCTGGACATTATGAGCAACACCCGTACCACCATGACCACCAGTATTACCTGTACCACCAGCTCCATAAGTAGAACCGCTACCATTAGCACCATTTCCACCGCTTCCTGCACCACCTCCACCACCAGCCCCCATTCCGCCATAACACTCACCTGTACCACCATTACCACCTGAGTATTTAACGTCACCAACTCCGGCCGCTGCACTACCACCGGCACCACCAGTACAAGGTGGGCCGCCGCCATTAAAACCATAAACTCCTAGGCCGCCGCCTTTAGCTAAAACAACGTTAGTCGCCGAGAACCAAGAATCCCCACCAACGGCCTCATTACCGCCGGCTCCAACAGTTACTGTATAGCTATTTCCTGGTGTGACACTAATTGAATTTTTCCTAGAATACGCGCCGCCACCGCCGGCTCCACCACTATAATAACCACTACCGCCACCGCCACCCCACACGGCTACATCCACTGATGTAATACCAGCTGGGGCGGTCCAACTACCGGAAGCAGTAAATATTGATGAAGCGCCGTCAGATACACTACCAGACCCTGCTCCACCACCACTAGAACCGCCGCCGCCTCCAAGTACAGCAAAACCCCAACAAGAGCCATTATTGCCTTGATTGTAAACTGTTGCACTTTGAGCCGCTGTAAGTCCACCAGTACAACCGCTATCTATTAAGTTTAGATATGAAAGCACTGGTAAAGTACTGAAAGTTGCGAACCATTGTTCAGCACCGGCCATACTTCGAATTAAAATTGGATTACCACTTGTACCAGTAACGGTTAAAGTCCCTGCAAAAATATTTGTACTACCTTCTAGTACTTGTAAAGTTAATCCTGGGGTTGTAACAGAAACATTATTGAATGTTGTTGTGACACTATTTTCTATCCCAGATGACAAAAGCCCGGAAACAGTAGGAACAAAAACCACAGTCCCACTATTATGGGTAAAGGTTCCATTGTTAACGAAATTATTAACTGTTAAAGTTGTTGCTGGAGCTACAAAAGTTCCGGCACTTATAGCAAAGCTATTAACTACGATACTACCCGCCGCAGTAAATGTATTACTTGTCTTATTTAAGGTCAAACCATAATAAGTCAAGGAAGGAATTGTAGTCCCTGTAGTAGTAGCGGATGCAAATTCAACTACACCTGTTGAAGGAACGAAGGTCCCACTTACTACAAATACAGAGGCACCGTTACCAGTTAAAGTTAAAGTGTTACTACCACCCAAGCTAAAGATCTTTCCTGAATCTACGGTTACAGAGGTGGCTTTTACAGAAGACCCTAGAGTTAATCCTGTAGCACCATAAACTTCTTCGGTTCCGAAACTATTCATGGTGTTGTTGGTAGAGTTATAATCTGCTTTTACCCAATCAGCAGAACGAACTACATCCGACACACGAACTTCATCCATGGCTCCTGCAAAGTATGCAGGACCGCCGGAATTTGGACGGTGTCCAATATTAAAATCATATGAAGTTTGCGGGGTGAAGGCCCCTAAGTTAGAGGAGTCTAAACTTTGGGATGTACCATTATGATAAACAGCGACAGCACCTGTAGATGAATTATAAGTCACGGTTACATGTTGCCAAGTACTGGCAGTTAAAGGTGTTCCTGAGGTTGTCGCTGTGTGATCAGTACCATTGGTCTGTTTAACATTAAGGTATAATTTACCGCTAGAAGGATAATTCCATAAGTGAACACCATAATTACCTGAATTACCGTATTCTAATATCGGGGAAAAGCCAGCAACAGCATTAGGGTTAACCCAAGTACTCATGGTAATTCCAGACCCAGATCCAATATTTAAACTTGAGGTAGCAGGAGCAATAATTTTACTAGTTGTTCCATTTAAGCTAGCTCCACCATCTACCTTACCAGTTGTGGAACTAGCAGATGTGTTCACACCACCATTACCATTAGTAGTAGAGTCAGTTGTTGAAAGTGAAGTATCTGTAGATAAATGCCAGACACCCTTGTGATTCGTATCCCAAACACTTGTTGCGGCCTGGTTGTCTGCTGCAGTAGTGTTGTTGTAATACATGTAAATATAGTCAGTGGCATTGTTACTCAAGGTTGGAACCTTCACCCAAATTAGAGATGTCCCGCTTTCATCCCATTTTTCAATTTCATAGCTAAGGGCTGTTGTACCATCGGCATCTACAAAACGAATATCTTGTCCCCTATTCTGAGTTTTTGCATAATCAATTTGAGATGATGTTACAGAAACTAATACAGGGAAGCTCGTTAAACTACCAGACAAAGTTGAGTTATCAAAAGTAATTTTACGTCGAGCTAACCAAGAAGAGTTACATGCCGATGACGAGATATTACACCAAGCATCAACTGTGGTAGAATCTTGAATCGCACCCAAGTCTTGCTTGGTTCCATTGCTATCTGTAATGGTCTGATTACTTGTTCCAGAGAAGACCAAAGTCCCCGCACCTTTTGTCACAGTGGCATTATTCGAAACAGACAAATTTCCTTTTATAGTAATAGTTGCTGCAGGCATGGTATATGTCGCAGCAGAACCACTGCCCAAGGTTAATCCTGCGAATGTAAGAGCTGTTATATTTGCAGTTGCTCCAGTATATTGAACAATGTTAGTGCCAGAAGGAAGGAAGGTTCCTTCTCCCACTACAGCCAAAGGAGTGCCAGTTCCTGACAGTGTTATCGTTCCACTCGACGGAGCCAGGTTCGCATTAGTACTAATACTCAAAATCCCTGCAACCGTATAATTGGTGTTTGCAGTAACTGTTGCAGATGCTGCGATTGTTAAATTATAGAAAGTTAGTTGAGTCCCAGAGTTAACTATCGAAGAACCATTATTCATGGTCACGGTCCCCGAGTTGGATGTAAATGTAGAGCCAGAGCTATTTGTTATAACCCCTTTAACTGTATAACTGGTATTGCCAGTTACTGTGGCGCTAGTGTTGATGGTTAAGTTCTGGAAAGAAAGAGTGGTCCCAGAGTTAACTATCGAAGAACCAT
>CAYQJW010000007.1:16150-23283 GCA_964418025.1 uncultured Candidatus Saccharibacteria bacterium
GTACAAGTAGAACCATTGGTCAGAGTGCCTGCCACACTAAAACTGGTGTTAGCAGTTACAGTTGTAGACGAACACGATGTGGTTAGGTTATAGAAAGTTAAAGTTCCTGAGTTTGTAATTGTACCTCCCCCGTTTACTGTGATGGTTCCTGCTGATGGAGTAAGTGTTCCTGTTACATTTAATGTCCCGCCAACTGTCGCGGTCGCTGAAGCAGTCACCGAACCACTAACTTTTAATCCCCCATAGGTTAAGCTGCTAATAGTCTGACTTGCACCCGAATAATCTACTGTTAGGTTAGTTAAAGTTTTTGTTGTAAAAGCATACTGTGTATTAAAATCTGCAGTTGCAGAAGTACGAGTGACTTGTACTGTTCCTGTCCCAGTAATTGTAGCGCTGGTACCAGTTATAACATTTGCTGCTGCTGGGGTAAAAGTACTAGAACTACCAATTGTAAAAGTTCCACCAGAGCCAACACTGAAACTACTATTACCTGTAACAGTCGCTGAGGAAGCAGTGGTCACATTATAAAAAGTTAAAGTTCCAGAATTAGTTATAGAAGATCCATTATTCAAAGTAATAGTTCCAGAGCTTGGGGTCATGGTTCCGGTAACATTTAGTAATCCCGCCACAGTAGCAGTCTGAGCAGTTGTACCAGCATTACCACTTACCTTTAAACCTGTGTAAGTTGTGTTTCTAATAGCTTGGCTAGTGCCGTTATAATCTACTACACTACTGGTACCATTCAAAGTTGTGGTTGATGTTCCAGTACCACTAATAGTCCAAGGTGTAGCACCAGTCAGAATCATAGTTGCATTCTGAGAACCTGTGGCCATGGTAAAAGTGGCTGTATTACTAGCGTTCGGTAAAGAAGTAGTAATTGTTTTTGTTGTAAGAGTCCCAGATTGTAACTCAAAGCTTGGATTGTTATACGATGCACCATTGACATAGCCTGTGAGTTGGAAAATCGGTTGTTGCCCTGCAGCTACGACATTAAAAGTACTAACTGTAGAAATAAGTTTATTTGTTACAGTACTACTTGGAGTGACAGTCTCTCCTATATATAGAAGGTTTGAAGTAAAAGTACCGCTCCCAGTTCCATTCTGAATTGTTGCCTGCGTGGCTGTACCAGCCGTCCCGACCATGGTCGTAGCATTTGTCACGGTTAATGCTTGTGCGCTATTTATAGTTAGCACAGCGGCTGTGGCTGCTGCTGCAGTAGTTCCAAACTTTAAAGTATCTACAGTCGTGCTTGCTGTAACAGTGATATTAGCAGTGCCATTAATCACGGCTGTGTCAGCAGAGCCAGGAACTGTTCCTCCACAGCTTGTCCAACTGCTAGCACTATTCCAGTTACCACTACCACTTGTGATAGATTGGCAGGTCTGAGCTCCGGCTGTGTAATAAACTATAATTTGAATGTTATCTACAGAAACATCAACCCCCTTTTCTGCAGTAGAGTCAGCACGCAAATAAATACCAAACCCAGCGTCGTTAATATCAGAATGTGTCCAAGAGCTGCCCCATGTATCTGTTGGGCCTCCATAAGTTATGATACTCTCTGTAGTACTCCATGCAGTTACTGTGTCAGCCTTGTTATCACCAACGGGTGACCCATAGTACAGAAGTGCCAAATAACCATCAGCAGCCCTATCGGCAGTTGAAGCAACTTTCTCTACCATAACTTCGATACCGTTGATAGTTGCACCAGATGGTATGCTAAACCCGAATGTATCTGCCGATAAATAATCGGTTGTGTTAAATCCTTCTATGGTGGAAGTTGCATAATTATTATCACTGGAAAACACATAGTCATCGTCGTTCCATAATTGACCAATATTTATAGAGTCGGCATTGCTTGGATTCTGTGGACCAGCCGTAGTTGCAGAAGCATTATTAGCGCCAGCGAAAAACATCAGGCCCATAAACACAAAAATTCCAGCCAAAGCTAGATTTTTGTATTTATAAAAAGCTAAAAACAAGTTGATGTTTTTTGAACCGGTGTTCATTTGTATTTTTGTTTTTGTTTCTCTCACCTATTGATATATATCCAATTAGGTGAAACTCTGGGACATGACTTCAAAAGTCATTCAGTTAATATTATTATAGCACACTCTAAACTTTTTTTCAAGTCGTAATTCCTTAAAATGTATTTTTTTATGGAGCAGGGTCTGGCTCTGTTACTGGTGGAGTTTCTGGGTCAGTTGGTACGTCCCCTACAGGAGGTTCTACTACTGGTGGAGTTTCTGGCGCAGCATCAATACTCATAAAAGTAGAAGCGTTTCTTACAGCCAAAGCTGTCCAGCTAAACTTCACGTCTGTGGTAGCAGCCTTATTAAGCACTATAGTAAATCCTTCCTTGGTCTTATTAGTAATCGCAAATGTCACACCTTCACCCAAGAAGGCTTGAGCACTCGCTATTTGTGCTGCCTGCATAGCAGCCAAAGCTTGTGAATCTGTAATACTAGATAGGTCGGCTTCTTGTTCGAAAGTAAACGAAGCGTTAACTATAGGTTGAGTTAAGTACTCGCGAGTAAAGCGAACATCCACTGTTTGAACACCAGCTTTGACAACAGCGAAGCCTGCGGTATCGGAAGTGAAGTATGGTGTGCCGAAGAACTCAACATCATTTTGGAAGGAGATTAAGTCACCAATTGAGTGAATTGAATCCACCATCAATCCCCCATTAAACATGGTTGTAGAAGCTACCGACAAACCCCCATCGGCCGCTGCCGAAGAAAGGAAGTCAGTTCGCAATGTTTGTGTGGTTACAGTCGGAGTGATGATTTCACCATTAGCGATTACTACATCTGTGTGAAGTTGAGATAGATTATCGCTATCCAAGTTAGCTAGTTGGGTTACCAGGTATTCTAAGATCTGACTAGAAGTTTGAGCGCTTTGAATAGGATCAGAATAATCAAAGACTAATCCAGAAATTTGTTCATTAATAGACACACCGCTGTAATTAGTTGCTTTGACAAAGATTACCACCATACCATTACCTGTGCCATCATAGCCATTCAAAGCTTGTCCAATTACAGGACCAGCCTTAACAGCTTTCATACCAATACCTGGTACAGAAGATGAGGTGATAAAGTCACCGGCTTTAATTGGTCCGTTTTCTAAATTGACCTTAACTGGAACACGTCCAGCAAGTGCCACTGGGCGAGGATTTTCGGAAGCAGAGAAGATTTCATCTCCATAGACCGCAGCAGGAGCTGTAGAGATAACACCCATCAAAGTGTTTTGATAAGCACCGGTAGAACGAGCTACCCATGCCTTAGAAGTATGGTAACCATCTAAGTGAAGCTCTGTAGCATTTTTACCAACAACAACAATTTCACCAGCCCCCAAGGTAGGATCCTCAGAACCAAAGTATTCCGCAACGTCACTTGGCGCTCCACTACAATCAACAATTTCGTCGTTGTTGCTTTGACCGTTATTGGCATGACATAGCGCCACAGTATTTTGAGTACCTGTTAAGCTTACAAACAGACTTCCATCAGCTTCAAAGTGAGCTTTGACTGTGTCTACGCTCTGACCATTTGCAACAGTGTCAGATTCAATTGCAAATAATGTTTGAGTTACCGTGCTTTCTTCACTATTAATATAGAGTGAGATAACGTTATCTGAATCGGTAGTTAAGAGGTCATGACGACCAGTAGAAGAAATTGTATATTTACTGGTTGCCGCATTCTGCAAGTTCATAAAGTTACCAGAGAAAGAACCACCACCGTTACCAAAGTTCATCAACAATCCATTACCTGTATACGTAGAGGTTTCTTGGTAGAAGCTAACTAAGTCGGCACTGGTAGCATTGTCTGTGTAAGCACGAATAGCGTTACCACGAGTCTTGGTAGTTGCGTCTGTGCCGTTATCAAGGTCGGCAAAGATCGCGGCAGGAGTTGCTTGGGCAGCTGCTTGAGAAGTTGTTGTGGCTTGCAAACCAAAAGTATATCCATATGTTGCGATACCAGTGTTAGTACCATTTACGTTTGTTCCAGAATAAGCTTGAACTTCCAAACCACGAACAGTCTGACCACTATCCAAAGTAGTGCCATCTATCATACGGATGAACTGACCAACGTGTGTACCAGCGGTGCCACTATTAATAGTACTGACGGATCTGTTTCCATATTGGAATCCAGAACCAGTGCTGTTAGTCATAGTATGTTCAGTTAATATACCAGCTATTGCAGAAGCTCCAGAAGTGGTAACACTACCTACTACATGTAATTTGGCGTCTGGTGTCGCTTCGCCAATTCCGACATTGCCGGTTAAAAATGCTGCTGCGTAGTTATTTGTAGCACCTGTCTGCGCACTTACTGTTAATCCATATGAGTTAGTAGCCGTTGATACTGCTCCTGCTTGAATTAATAGCGCATGAGTATTTGTTATGCTAGCGTTAGTGCTCTTAATAGGAGCTCCAGCAATACCTACTGTGGCTGCATCAGTAATCGTGCTAGCACCTACAAATGAATAAGTCGGCTGGGTAATTAAGACTTCTCTTTGGGTAGTTAAGGCTCCTGTTGCCCATTGTCTTCCTGCTGTGGTGAGTGTCAAAGATGGAATTTCTGTAGATAATGTTTGGTTAGTATTAATCGCACCTGTGTAGACTATACCCTTTAGAGCACCGGTAGCGGTGGCTGTTTGGGATACTGAAAGGGTGCCAGTAGGAGCTGATGTGCCGATACCAACATTACCCGTAACGGAATTGCCGTATAGAGTTGTGAACGTTGACGTACCATAGAATAAACTACCTGTTATTCCTGTTCCGTCATTAGTTACCTTTAAGCGATGTGAGGTCGTTTCGTTAGTTCCTCCCACGTCAAGTACTCTCGCTGATCCAGCCGCAGTGACCGAAGCAAGTACTCCACCTCCGGCATAACCATAACCATATGAGTTGAGACTCGCGGCAACAATTTGAGTAGCCAAAATAGTTAGAGTGTTACCATCAGCATTAGTTGATTGCCTAATTGAAGTATTTCCAGTCATACCCAAGCCTCCAGTAACTTGCAACTTACCATTTGCACCGGTTGGATCTCCACCGATTCCAACATTACCGCCGTTATCAAGTACGACCTGATTAGAGATCCCATCAACATTCATAACTAAATCTCCGCTCGAATTCATTTGGAAATCGGTATACATACTACCATCGGTATGAGTTAAGCGAAGTTGTGGGTTTGCCGTATCAATGATTTCGAGTTTACGATCAGGAGTAGTGGTGTTGATACCAACATTACCAGCATCAAAGATAGCAGCGTAGTTAGCACCAGTTGCTCCACTAGCTGTAGCGTAGAGACCAACATTAACTGCAGAAGCGCCAGTTCTTGTATTAGAGAAGTAACCACCATAAGTTGTTTGAGCTCCAGTAAGTGCTCCAGTTAAGGCAACATTAAGTCCTTTTTGACCTGTTGTTGCAGCAGTGGAAGATGAAGATAGAGATAATAGACTACCTGTTGTCATCCCATTGCCAGTAATAGATTGCAGAATTCCAGTAGTAGCAGCGTTATTGGTAAAGTTAACCAAAGTACCCGCAGTCGAAGCTGAGCCTGTTACATTCAACAATCCACCAGTTCCGGAGTAGTTACCGGATGCAGTCAATTGAACAATACCATTAGTAACAGCACCTGTTGTTGCAGATGTTACCTTGAATGCAGAGCCAGAAGTTAAACCAGTGGCAGAAGAAGTAACAGATAAATTATCTGTTGTGGTTGTAGCACCCCAGTCTAAGGTTTGAACAGTAGTGCCCATGTTGATTGCGCCGTTTCCTGATGGGTCGCCAATGGAATCAAAGGCGGTTGCTCCTCCGCCACATCCAGAACAAGAAGCAACGGTTAGAGCTCCGGCATTGGTCACGCCCCAACTATCACTTGATATAGCGATGTTGTCCAAAGCAGAACCAATGTTGATGGTATCGGAAACTGAGTTGTCTGTGCCAATGTTCATTGTGTTCCCTGCGGTACCACCCATAGTTATAGTTCCAGTGCTAGTACCAGTGTTGATGTTAGTACCAAAGTTCGAAGATACGTTTAGGTTAACTGCAGCGCCTGCAGAAGTAATACCAACTGCTGCCGCAATAGCACCAGAGGTATTAACTTGGAATTGTGAAGTAGATCCGACAGAAAACATCGCATCTGGAGTCATGTCTCCAATTCCAACTCTACCGTTTGCTTGAATCTTAAACAAATCACCGCCGCCTGCACTATTAAATAACCAGGATTCGGTTGTACCACAGCCTGACGAAGCAAATTTAACTTGATAAGAACCTTCTATATAATCTGCTCCCATCTGACAAGAGTCAGTGCTATTATTAGCGAATGTGAGCATGTTTCCACCGATATCAAGTCCGCTAAACGGATTGGTAACACCTATTCCTACTCTATTATTTGAAGCGTCGATGCTCAAAGTATCTGTATCAAAAGACAAACCATTAATGCCACCTGATAAAACAATATTGGTATCGTTCGAGAAAGTCCAGGTGCCAGCGTTAGAGCTTGTAAGGTTACCATTTGAAGCTACTTGAAACAGGTCGCCAGAACCAACAGTTAACAAAGCTGCTGGAGAAGCATCTCCGATACCGACATTTCCACCGTTAGTAATGATTGCGTAGTTACTATCTGCGCCCGTTGCTTCAACAAACAAACCATAGGCTGTAGACGTACCTGCTGTATCACCAAGGGCATCAAAGTAACCAGCGTAAGTATTAACGGTTCCTGTGTCGGTACGACCTGTGTTGCTGACAACGTTATAACTGCCATGTAGATTATAAGTACCACTAGCGGTATCAGCTCCTGACTTAGATACAGCATTATATATTCCGTACAAAGTTTGTCCTACACCACCACCGGTGACAACAGCGCTTGAACTAAGAGTGTTACTCAATCCATATGCTGTAAGAGAACCAGTGGCTGTTTGTGTATAACTATTACTAATAGATGGCACAAAATTACTAGAAGAGGTCACAGTTAAATTAAGAACACCACCTGTGCCAGTTGCACTAGAGTTAGTTATCGATATATCCTCTCCACTAGCAAAGGAAAAATTAGTATCAGTGTTGAAGGTACCAGTGCCGTTTACTGTAATTCCAGAGGTTGCAGTAATGAGTCCAGAGATAGTAGGAGTAGCTGTCC
>CAYQJW010000008.1:0-11988 GCA_964418025.1 uncultured Candidatus Saccharibacteria bacterium
TATAAGGTTATTTGTATCTCTAAGCATAGCGAGACCTTAGAGGATTTAGTTGTTTACGAAGCTTTGTATGATAATCAAACTTCAAAATTTTGGGCTAGACCTATCTCTATGTTTTCTGACACTGTAGAGGTGGACGGAGTAAGTATCCCTCGATTTGAATTTATTAGTGAGCAATAGCATAAATTCTCTAATGCTATAATATAAATGTCCTATTTGGGCATTTTATTTTATGGCAATATCTAAACTATCAACTAAGTCTAAACTGTTACAGCAAGTTGAGTCAGAGATTCTTGCTTGTTCGGTATGTAATAAGGCCAAAAAAGGGCGATTGGTTCCCGGGGAAGGGAATGCTAAAGCTAAAATAGTTTTAGTAGGGGAAGCCCCTGGTAAAAATGAAGTAGTAAGTGGTTTGCCATTTGTTGGACGTGCGGGAAAAGTATTGAGGTCGTTATTAGAACAGATAGGAATTGATGCCGCAGATGTATTTATTACCAGTGCGGTAAAATATCTTCCAAAGAATTATGTAACACCTAAGCAAGTAGATATTACCCATGGCCGCAAACATTTATTTAAACAATTAGAAATTATCGAACCTAAGGTTATTGTGTTATTGGGAAATATCGCTGCCAAAGCTGTGCTCAAAGAAAAATTTTCTATTTCTCAAACTCATGGCACAATCATAAAGCGTGGTGATTTAATTTACTTCTTAAGTTACCACCCAGCTGCTCCTTTATACAGTCCAAAACTTCTGGAAATTATTACAAAGGATTTTAAAAAGTTAAAAAAATATGTCTAAACACCGTCTCTCAAATACTATTAAACCTATTAAGTACCAACTGCAAATCATTCCTAATATGGTTAATTTTAGTTTTACTGGGGAAGAAAAGGTAAAGATCCAAATTGCAAAATCTACAAAACAACTTGTTTTGCACTCTCTGGATTTAAATATCACTTCTGCAAAATGGGTTCCAGGCAAAGTACCAAAAAACATATCTAAAAACTCGGCAGCAAAAACAATCACAGCATTATCCCCACAGACTGCAAAAATTTCGTATAACAAAAAAGCAGAAACAGTGACTTTCAAATTCCCCAAAGCTATTTTAGGTTCTGGTACATTAGATTTACATTTCTCTGGCAAAATCTTAGACGGCCTCCAAGGTTTTTATAGAAGTAAGTACACACATAATAAGCAAGAAAAATATTTAGCGACCACTCAATTAGAAGCAACAGATGCGCGTCGATTCTTTCCAAGCTTTGATGAACCATCTCATAAAGCTATTTTTGAGGTGTCGACAATTGTGCCTAAACATCTTCAAGTTATCTCGAACACGATCGAATCAAAAATTCTTCCACACCATGATCCAAGTTTAAAGATTGTTCATTTTGAAGCTACTCCAAAGATGTCCACCTATTTATTAGCCTTAATTATAGGTGAACTTGAGCATGCTCAAACTAAATCCAAAAATGGGGTTAAGATTCGTATTCACACTACACATGGTAAAAAACATCAGACTAAATTTGCTTTAGATGTCACAAAACGCGCGTTAGATTTTATGGAAGATTATTTCGGTATTCCATACCCACTTCCAGTGTTAGATCTTATTGCCATTCCAGACTTTGCAGCGGGAGCAATGGAAAACTGGGGAGCGATTACCTTTAGAGAAACAGCGTTATTGGTAGATGAACAACACACCACGTTTATTGGTCGTCAACGAGTTGCAGAAGTAATTGCCCATGAGCTCGTGCATCAGTGGTTTGGAAATCTAGTAACGATGGAGTGGTGGACTCATTTGTGGCTAAATGAAAGCTTCGCCACTTACATGGCTTATTTAACTGTCGATCAGTTATTCCCCGAATGGAACTTTTGGACTAAGTTCGTATTGCAGGAGCAATCTATTGCTTTATCAAAGGATGCCTTGCATACCTCTCAACCAATAGAGGTGGAAGTTAAATTGCCAAGCGAAATCTCTGAGAGCTTTGATCCAGCGATAGTTTATGCCAAAGGGGCTAGTGTGATTCGTATGTTATCTGGATACATTGGACCTGAAGATTTTCGAAATGGATTAGCTCTATATTTAAAAAAGCATTCGTACAAGAATACCGAGTCAATTCATCTTTGGGAGGCTTTCGAAAAAGTTTCAGGAAAGCCAGTGCGTAAATTCATGAAGACTTGGACTCAAGTGGTCGGTTATCCTGTGGTGGATGTGGAAATTCAACATAAGAACAACGAAAGCTTTTTAGTTTGCTCGCAATCAAAATTTAATCAGCTCTCAACACAAAAAGCGAGTAAGCAATTGTGGTCTATCCCATTACTTCCAATTTATTCTAAAATTCAGCTAGCAGCACCCTCTAAATTAGATACAACAAACTTTACTCTGGAGAAAAAGGAGAATAAATTTAGTTTTCCTATCAGTTCCGATATTTTAAAACTGAACAGCCAAGAAGAAGGATTTTACATAGTAAATTATAGTCCTGCCATGATGGCTAAGATTCTACCAGAAATCCGCTCACAATCTTTATCTAGTACCGAACGTCTAGCGATAGTGAGAAATGCTTTCTTGTTGGCTAAGTCTGGACATTTACCTACAACAGCATATTTAGAGATTTTAAACTTTCTAGACAAAGAAACTAGTTTTATTGTTTGGTCCGAAGTTTCTACTAATCTTAATCAGCTAGCGCAACTAGTTTATGGAACAAAAGCTGAGTCGTTGTTAACTGACTTCCAAAAACAATTATTTGGGCGTTTGATCCAAAATAAAACAATCGGCTTTAAATCTAAATCAGCAGAAACAAACAACAACAAAACACTCAGAGCTTTAGCTTTTACAGAATCAGGGCTAGCTGGATACAAACCCACAATAGCAGAAGCGCGTCGACTGTTCGCTAAAAAAGTTTCTGGCAAAACAATTGATGCCGAACTTCGTCTTTCGGTGTTTTGCATAATTGCAAAATGGGGGACCGAAAAAGAATATTCCCAGCTTCTAAGGATTTATCGATCCAGTCAATTAGCTCAAGAACAACAACAAGTTTTACTAGCTCTTGCCTTGATAGCGAATCCTAGTCTTCAACTTAAAACAATAAAATTCTTTTTTAGTAAAGAAATCAGAGATCAAGACCGTGATCTAGTTTTGGCGCATGCATTGAACACACCTTCTTTTAAATCTTTAGCCTGGAAGGAAGTTCAAATAAATTGGACAATGTTAGATAAAAAGTTTGGTGCAAGCAAAATGCTAGGACGAATAATTTCTGGGGCCAGTAGTTTTAATTCCCAGAAGGAACTAAGCAATTTTATCAAGTTTACTCAAACTCACAATCTTACTACCACAAAGCAGACTACTGCTCAGACTATAGAAAAAATTAAGATAAAAGTTGCTTGGAAAGACCGTGATTTAGCCCTAATTACCAGCTATCTTAAATCAAATAAAAAGGCCAAATAACCTTTGCAAATTTTGCTAGAATTGAATATAATTCCTAAGTAATTATCTAAGAGATTAAAAAATCCGTATGAAACCATTTATGAAGCGAATCTTGGTTTTTTTGTTTGTAATTTTACTTGGTGCTGGCGCGGCTTGGATAGCAGCCCCACAAGGTAGTAAAATTGACTTAAATAAACTAGGAATAAACTATAAGAAAGACTTTGCGGTCCAATTAGGGCTAGATCTTAAGGGTGGAGCTCATTTAGTCTATAAAGCTGATTTTAAAGACATTGCTCAAGCCGACCAAAAAGATGCTATAACAAGCGTCAGAGACACAATTGAACGTCGTGTAAACAGTTTTGGTGTATCCGAACCTTTGGTTCAGGTTCAAGGAACCGACCAAATTGTAGTTGAATTACCAGGTATCACAGATGTTAACGTTGCTATCGACCAGATCGGGCAAACACCTTTGTTGGAGTTCAGAACCCAAGGTGATCCTAATGCTGCACAAAATGCCACCGTTGATGCAAATGGACAGGTTACAATCGATCCGCTTGCTGGCTGGGATAAAACAGGATTATCTGGAAAGCAATTAAAGAAGGCTACTGCCGACGTCCAGCAAGGCAGTACCTCACTCAGTTCTAATATTATTGTACGTCTTCAATTCGACGAAGAAGGGACAAAACTCTTTTCCGAAATGACCTCTGCAAATTTGAATAAGCAAATTGCTATTGTTCTTGATGGTCAAGTTATTAGTGCACCAACTGTACAAAGTGCTATTACTGACGGAGAAGCAATCATTTCTGGAAGCTTTACAGCAGAAGAAGCAAAACAGTTAGCTACTCGTTTAAACTCTGGAGCATTGCCAGTGCCAATTAGTTTAATCTCTCAACAAAACGTAGGAGCAAGCTTGGGTCAAGAGTCAATCCAAAAGTCATTAATTGCAGGTTTAATTGGATTGTTACTGGTAGTTCTATTCATGATTTTCTATTATCGATACCCAGGATTACTCGCAGTACTTGCATTAGTAATCTACATCCTACTTTCTATAGCGGTATTCAAAATTGGAATTTCTATCACCGCAATCATATTGGTAGGTATATTCTTCCTGCTTGGTATAGTTGTGAGTGGATGGTTTGGAATCTTGGCTTTAATTAGTTACCTAGCGTTGATGTTTTTGGGTGGTGTACAACCAGTCACACTAACCTTGGCTGGTATTGCAGGATTCATTCTATCTATTGGTATGGCTGTTGATGCAAACATCTTGATTTTCGAAAGAATGAAGGAAGAAATCCATAGCGGTAAAGAACTAACAAAAGCTATTGAAGATGGATTCGACAGAGCCTGGCTTTCTATTCGTGATTCGAATGTATCAAGTTTGATCACTACCTTTATTCTTTACATGTTCGGCACACCTTCTATTAAAGGGTTCGCAATCACATTATCTATCGGTATTTTAATTTCGATGTTTAGTGCTATTACTGCAACTCGAACATTCCTTAGATTATTAATGACTAAGAGAATTTCTAAATCGCCATGGCTATTTGGAACCAAACTTAAGAAGTCTAACTAGTCCTATATATGAAATTACTAAATTACTACCGTTACTTTTTTATCCTATCAATTGTTATCCTGGTCGCTGGTATTGTTTCTTTAGGTGTATTTGGCCTCAAGTTAGGAATTGATTTTAAGGGAGGCTCGGTTACTGAGTTACAATTTAATCAACCGTATAACATCGATCAGCTTCGTGAAGTTGTTTCAAAACAGGGGATTGAGAATCCTCAAATTCAATCTACTGACAATAACGGCGTTATTATTCGTACTGCCGATCAAAATGAAGAAAAGAACAGAGCTTTACTTGTAGCTCTGAAGTCTGACATCGGTGAGTTTACAGAGAAGAGCTATCAATCTATAGGTCCAATTGTAGGAGAGCAGTTAACTCGCCAAGCCTTGTACCAATTACTTCTAGTTTCTTTGGGTATAGTTTTCTATATTGGTTATGCGTTTCGCAAGGTTGCAAAACCAATATCTAGCTGGCAATTTGGTGTGGCTGCAATTGTTTCTTTGCTTCATGACTTGTTAGTTGTACTAGGTATCTTTTCGCTTCTTGGTCATTTCTTCCATATTGAAGTTGATAGTATGTTCGTTACAGCGATGCTTACAGTTCTTGGTTTTTCTGTTCACGATACAATTATTGTATTCGACAGAATCAGAGAAAACCTAAGAGTCTATGCTGGTCAAAGCATTGAGTTCGTTGTGAACCATAGTATTTCTCAAACTTTGGTTCGTTCGTTAAACACTAGTCTTACCGTGCTTCTCGTATTGCTAGCCTTACTCTTGTTTGGTGGGGAAACTATCAGATATTTCGTTTTGGCACTATTTATTGGAATCATGGCAGGGACTTATTCTTCGATTTTTGTAGCCAGTCCTATACTTGTTCTGTGGCAAAACTGGAAATTAAAACGACGTAAATAAAAAATACCCCTTATTTAAGGGGTTTTTTATTTAAAAATGGTATAATAAATATTTGACCAACTCTAATATATATGTTATAATTCTGCATATTAAACTAATTGTATGGGAATTTTAGATACAATCATTGACACACATCAACGAGAATCGTTGCAAGAATTTGAGTTAAACTTGATCATTGCAAAGATCCTTGAACCTCTAAAAGAACGCGAGAAATTAATTTTATCTAAGCGTTATGGTTTAAATAATGAACAACTACAAACTTTAAAAGTTGTAGGTGAAGAACAAGGGTTAACTCGTGAGCGTGTTCGTCAAATCGAAAAAGAATTACTTAAAAATTTAAAGCGTGGCGTTAACCAACTAGAAGATTTTATTTCTGCTAGAGATTTATTATTGACTACAATTTCCGAACACGGTGGTTTGATGTCAGAAGAAGCTCTAATTAAATATTTAGGTTATTCAGAAGAATCCGACATTCAAGCCTTAAAATTCCTATTACGTCTTATCACAGAAATCGAAGAACATAGCGAAGATGAACATGTTCGCCAGTCTTGGTCTAAGTTAGGTTTCGATAAAGATTTTCTATACGAATTCGTTAAAACTAGTAAGCAATTACTAGATAACCATGGCCAACCATTGGATTCAGATCATTTCATCCAAAAATTCGAAGAATCCGACTTCTTTAAACAGAATCAAGACAAACTTACTCCTAAAGTTGTTCTAAATTACCTTCACGCTTCAAGTGGTGTTAAAAAGAACCCTTACGGTGAATTTGGTCTAGGCCATTGGAATGAAATCAAGCCTAAGGATGTAGGTGATAAAGCTTATTTAGTGATGAAGCATCACAAAAAGCCCGAGCATTATTCTGCTATTACAGATTTAATCAATGAGCATAATATTGATGGCCGAAAAGCCTACAAAGAAACTGTTCATAATAAACTTATTAAAGATAAACGTTTCGTACTAGTTGGTAGAGGTATTTATGCCTTAACCGAATGGGGTTACCAGCCTGGTGTTGTCTCTGATATCATTGCAGAAATCCTTAAGGATACAGACAAACCAATGACTCGTGATCAGATTGTAGAAAAAGTATTAGAGCGCCGTTTGGTAAAGAAGAATACAGTTTTAGTAGGTTTATCTAACAAGAAGTTATTCAAAAAAGTAGATAAGAACCTTTATACCTTAGCGTAATTATCAATTCAAAATTTAGAAACAAAAAACCACATTTAATACTATGACAGAAGGTCTCTTCCCAGACATAATATACATATTGAAAATCGTATGGTTCCTATTCAGTCACGGGGGATGGGTCCTTTTTGTTTTGCTTACAATCTATTTCTTGTTCAACTTATATATGAACGAGATTCAAGAACAAAACTTAAAATCGATTGAGTGGGTCTTGTTAGAAATTAAACCACCGAAAGATAACCCAACCAGTTTTTATAACGCTGAACAGGTCTTTATTCAACTACATCAGCTATTTGATAACTGGACTTTCCAAGAAAAATATCTAGAAGGGAAAACTGTTTTTACAGTGTCTTTCGAAATAATTAGTCTCGGTGGAAAGATTTCTTACCTAATCCGTGCTCCAAAGAAGCAACGAGACTTAGTAGAAGCTGCTTTATACGCAAACTATCCTAATACAGAAATTACCGAGGTTAAAGATTATTTAGAGAATTTTCACTATGATCCAGAAGATGGTAGATACGATTTGTTTGGTGCAGAATTTATTCCTGTAAAGAACCAAGCCTTTCCTATCCGTACTTACCGTGAATTCGAAAGCTTAAAAGGCCCAGAGCTAAGCGAAATAGTTGTAGATCCATTATCCCCATTGTTAGAAACTTTCACAAAACTGAGTAGTCAAGAATTTTATGGTATCCAAGTTATCATTCAACCAGTGATGGATAACTCTTGGAAAGAAGAAGCTGAAAAAGAAGTCGAAAAGGTCTTAGGAGAAAAGACAGTTGTTAGCAATGAAGGAAAGAAAAGCAAGGTAAAGAATGATATGATGGGTGTAGATGAGATTGTAAAACAACAGGTTACTGCTATTAAAAATAAACTTAACAGACCTGGTTTTAAGACAAAGATTAGACTGTTGCATTTAGGTACTGCAGAACAGTTTAATAAAAATGCTAAAAAATTAGTATTGAGCCCATTCAGGGTATTTGCAGCTGGAAACTTCAATAGCTTTAAACCTGCATTTGGACCTAAAAAAGATTATAGAATTTCACCAACTTTAGAAGCTGCATATATAAATTATTGGGTTAAGAATCGTAAGAAAGATATTTTTGAAGGATTTAAAAACAGAAGTAACTGGGTAGGAGAAAAAACTTTTATCTTAAACACCGAAGAGCTAGCCACAATTTATCACTTCCCAATAACAACAGCTGCAACAGCACAACCTATTGAGTCATTGGACGTTAAGAAGATTCAACCTCCTGCTAATCTACCAATCGAAGAATCTTGGGATTTGTAATCAAACAACAAAACTATGGAACCAGAAAAAGAAAAAATTAATTTTTTTGCCAAAACGAACTTTCGTAATAAACAAGTTCCTTTTGGTATAAAACCTGATGACCGTCGTCGACACATGTATGTGATTGGAAAGACAGGTATGGGTAAAACCACCATGATGGAAAACATGGTTGTTCAAGATATTCGAAACGGTAACGGGGTTTGTTTTATCGATCCTCATGGTGATTCAATTCAAAAAATCCTAGACTTTGTGCCACCAAGCAGAATTAATGACGTGGTCTATTTTAACCCTGCCGATCAAGATTTTCCGATTGCTTTAAATATTTTAGAATCCGTTGATCCAAAATATCAGCATTTAGTGGCGTCTGGCCTAATGGGTGTGTTCACAAAAATTTGGGCGGGAGTTTGGTCGCCTCGTATGGAATACATCCTAAATAACACCATTTTGGCTCTTCTAGATAGCCCTGGTAACACTATGCTTGGGATTGTCCGTATGTATGTGGACAAAAAGTACCGCAAAAAGATTGTTGATGCAATTAAGGATCCAATGGTTAAAGCTTTCTGGGTCGAAGAGTTTGCTAACTACGCAGAAAAATATAGAACAGAAGCAGTTGCTCCGATTCAAAATAAGGTGGGACAATTTTTGTCGTCTTCTATTATTCGTAATATTATTGGGCAACCAAAGTCTACAATCGACTTACGCGAAATCATGGATGGTCAAAAAATTCTTTTGATGGACTTATCGAAAGGAAAAGTAGGGGAAGATAGTTCGGCTTTATTGGGTGCCATGATTATTACTAAACTTCAATTAGCAGCTTTGTCTCGTGTAGATATTCCAGAATCTCAACGAAAAGATTTTTACTTGTATGTAGATGAATTTCAAAACTTCGTGACAGATAGCTTTGCGACGATTCTTTCTGAAGCGCGTAAATACCGTTTAAATTTAACAGTTGGTCATCAATATATTGGCCAGCTTACCCCAGATAACAACCCAAAAGTGCGGGATGCTGTATTTGGTAACGTTGGAAGCATGGTCGTTTTTAGAGTTGGTGCTGCGGACGCAGAATTTTTAGAGACAGAATTTGAACCATCCTTTACACCAGTTGATATCGTAAACCTTCCTAAATTCCATGTAGTTTTAAAACTTATGATTAATGGAATTGCGAGCGACCCATTTACTGCGGTAACCATTCCTTTAAACGATGAATGGATGGTAGGTAATGGTGAAAAGATTATCAAAGTCTCTAGAGAAAGATATGCTAATCCTCGTGATGATGTAGAAGATAAAATTCAACGTTGGATGGGTACGGAATTTCATGAAGCATCAGCAGAATCACATAGCTCAGAAAATGGTGAGCAGTCTATCCATAGGCAGAATATTCGACAAGCTCAACAGAATACAAATGTTGGGTTTAGTAATGCTGCGAGAGCGGCTGTTACAAGCCAAGCTCCTGCTAAGCCTGCAATTAAAATTGCCGAAGACTTTTTAGAAAGAGTTAAACCTCAGATTAAACAAGGAGATAAACCAAAAGTAGATGATAAGCCAGTAGCAGAGAAGCGGATAGTAGAGAAGCCGAAGATGTACGAAAAACCAACTTCACGACCAAGTTCTCCACCATCATCACAACCACAAGAATGGCCACAACCTAAAGTTGCAGCTAAGCCAGCAAAACCTTTCCAGAAGAAAGGTAAAAGCCCTAAGCCTGCTAATGATATTTGGAACACTGCTCATAGTATGCAAGAAGAAAAGCAAATAGGAATTGCAGATAACATTGCTTCTGCCATGGAGGCTGCTTTTACAGCACCGCAACAACCATCAACTCAGCAGGTAACTACAACAACAAATGTAGCAAAAAACACAGTTGTTAATAATGACAATGTTGCAGAAGAAGGTCAAACTTACAACCTATAGAAATTAAAAAACCGCGTAAATTATATTATGCGGTTTTTTTGTTTCGTATAAGTTTTAAGCGAGATGCTTCTTAAGCTCTGCTTCGATAGTAGCTTTAGGTGCGGCACCAACTATTTCACCAACTATTTCACCATTCTTGAAGAACTTCATAGTTGGGATACTTAAGATGTTGTATTGTTGGGTTAATTCTGGTTCTTCGTCTACATTCACTTTAGCTAAGACCATTTTGCCATCATTTTCTTCTGCTAGTTCGGCAACTATTGGCCCCAAAATCTTACATGGTCCACACCATACAGCCCAAAAATCAACTAATACTACCTTATCTGATTTAAGTACATCTTGATCAAAGTTTGCTTTAGATACCTTTATTTCTGTCATAAGTTAAATTTAATAATACCTTGTAATTTTATTAGAATTTAGGACAGGAGTCAACAGTTGCCTAAATTAACAATCAACTTTATTATACCTATATGGTAAAAGCACTAAAATTCATTACTGCAACCTTGGTAATTGTCGTCCTTTTGTACGGAATATCATTTTTATTTTCCAATGCAGGCTTGGGTCCGAGTAGTAGTTCGAGGGTGATTTCTGGAGATCCTCAAGTTATAGAACTTGATGCAACTAGTTATGACCTTACACAACAATCAATTCCAGAAGTAAAGGCCTCCAGTTACGAAGTAATTGATCTATCTACCAACTCTGTGTTACTCAGTAAGAGAGCAGATAGTTCATTGTTGGTGGCAAGTTTAACTAAATTAATGACGGCGTGGATAGTAGTTAACTATGGAAATTTGAGTGACGAGTATTTAATTACTTCTGCTGATACCAAATCGTTTAGTCCTGCTTTGGGTTTATCAGCTGGAGATAAAGTTTTAGTTTCTGATCTATTGAATGCTATGTTAGTTGGATCGGCTAATGATGCTGCTTTAGCCTTGTCTCATTATATCGAGAAAAAACAAAGCAAAACTTTTCCTGAGTTAATGAATTCAGAAGCGGAAAATTTAAAGTTGAAAGACACTAGATTTAGCAATCCTAATGGATTTGACAGTGATACAAATTATTCTTCGAGTAATGATTTAAATAAACTTGTTAATGAGTTGCGAGCTAAAAATATTTTTTCTTTAACATCGAGAGCATCTAGTTATTCGTTCTCTGGATCTTTCAAAAAAGTGTATAAAATTTCTGCGACCAATCAATTACTAGAAAAGTACCCAGATCTAGAAGCAATCAAAACAGGTTACACCGAACAGGCTCAAGGTAGTATGATAAATCTTCTAAAAACACCAAATACCAACTATCTAATTATAGTTTTAGGAAGTCCAAATCGCGAAGCTGATACACTAAAACTCCGAGAAATCATTTTAGCTAAATAATTCGGCAACCAATAACAAAATATGGTATAATAAATCTAATGATAACAGATTTATTAATCAAAATTTTCTCGTTAACAACTATAGCTTTTTTGTTCGCGATCGCTATTACTCCACTAGTTACAAATATCCTGTACCGCTTTAATTTAGGTAAACAAATTCGTAATGATGGTAGTACACCGTTGTTTTCGAAGATGCACGCCCACAAAGAAGGCACTCCAACTATGGGTGGAGTCATCGTTTGGGGTACAACTCTGTTCTTAGGAGCTAGTTTTTGGATGTTTGATAGGGTTTTAGGGATTGAGAATTTCCATATCCTTAATTTTCTAACAAGAAAAGAGAC
>CAYQJW010000008.1:12088-23035 GCA_964418025.1 uncultured Candidatus Saccharibacteria bacterium
GTAACAGTAGGAACGAGCTTTGCAGTCAATCAAAGTGATGGACTAGATGGACTGGCTGGCGGTGTATTACTAGTAGCTTTTATTTGCTTTGCTGTTATTGCATTTATTCTTGGTAAAGACAATTTAGCATCCCTTTTGGGTGTTATCTCTGGCTCACTGTTAGCATTTTTGTGGTTTAACGTTCACCCTGCCCGGTTCTTTATGGGAGACACGGGGTCTATGGGTCTGGGAGTATTGCTGGCGATAGTGGCATTTTTAACTAACAGCGTACTACTGCTTCCGCTAATTGGTCTAATATTCGTGATTGAAGCACTAAGCTACTTCATTCAACTATTTTGGAAAGTTTTGTTTAAGAAAAAGTTTTTCTTAGCGGCTCCTATTCATCATCACCTCGAAGCCATAGGATGGCCAGAGCCAAAAATCACAATGCGTTTTTGGATTCTTTCTAGTATTGCAGGAATTATGGCGATAATTATTTTCTTTTTAGATCGTTAATTTATCATATGTACTCACTGATAATAAAAAAAGCAACTATCATTGATGGTTCAGGGAAAAAAGGTTTTGTAGGGGATGTGGCTATCGAAGATGATAAAATTGTGGCAGTAGCACCAAACATCACTGCATCCGGGAAGAAAATCTTTGATGCTACAGATTTAGTTTTATCTCCTGGATTTATAGATGTTCAAAACCACAGTGATAGCTATTGGCAATTATTCGACAATCCTACTTTAGACAGTTTAACAACTCAAGGTTTTACAACTATCTTAGTAGGTAACTCTGGAGCAAGTTTGGCGCCATTAATTTCAGAGCACAGTATCTTGTCTGTTCAAAAATGGAAGTCAATCCGAGGTATGAATGTGGACTGGAGAACCTTTTCGGAATACAAAGCTCAGTTATCATCAAAAAAATATGGTACAAATGTTGCTAGTTTGGTAGGTTATTCTACTATCAGAAGGGGTTTATTAGGAGATTCTACTGAACCACCATCGAAGAGTGAAATGGATTCGATGCTGGAAATTATCGAGGGTTGCTTACGTGCTGGTGCGAAAGGCGTATCTGTCGGTTTGCAATATTCACATGAATTGAATGTAACTCATGCTGAACTATTTAGTTTAGCTGAATTGTGTGTTAAGCACGACAAGATGTTAGCAGTAGCACTCAGACGTGAAAGTAAAACCATAGTCTCGAGCATGGAAGAACTTTGCGCGGTTGCCGAACAGACAGGTGTTAAATTAAGGATCTCTCATTTAAAAATTCGCTACAGAGAAAATAAGGACTTACTTACTCAGGTCTTAGATACTCTAGAATCGAGTTGGCATAGAGGAGCAAAAATTTATTTTGATTCCTATCCTTATGATTTTACTTGGCAACCTTTATACACATACCTCCCAACATGGAGCCTTGAAGGTGGTCGAGCTCATTTACTAGAACAACTTTCATCTTTCGAAAAACAAGAAAAGATTTTAAGTTACTTACGGAATCACGCTGCGAATTTATCAGAGCTAATAGTTACTTCTACTAGCCAAGGATTGAAAGTGAATGGAAAAACCATCGCTAGTATAGCTAAAGACATGAATCTAACTAGCGAGCAGACAATTCTTAACATTATTAAGACAGGTGGTAGTGGAACCATGGTCTTTGATCACTGTCTAGATCCTAAAGTAGTGTCGATTATCAATAATCATTCATTAGGTTTAATCTCAACCAACGGAGGGGGTTTTAACTTAGAGCACTCAGATAATTTAACTCATCCACGAAGCTTTGGGACCAGCACTAAGTTTTTACATAACGTGATAGTTAATAAAGAGATATCTTTAAACGAAGCTATTGCTAAGCTTACTAGTCGACCAGCGGAATTAATTGGTTTACCGAAGCGTGGCCTGATCAAAACTGGTTACTTTGCTGATCTTGTACTGTTCAATCCTCAAGAGATTGATTCTCAGGCAAGTATTAATAATCCTTACCAATATTCCAGTGGAATCAAAGCTGTGTGGGTTAATGGACAATTAACAGTCAGTAATAGCAATCCACTTGGTGTTTCGGCAGGAGAATTCTTATGACCATAGATGATATTAAGAATAAAACTGTTGGAATTCTAGGGTTTGGCCAGGAAGGTCAAGCCGTGGCGAACTACTTAACCACAAAAGGATTGACTCCAAAAATTTACGACGGTAAGCCATTACCTAACTGGACAGATATCAACCTAGCTAAGCTAAAAGATTTTAAACTTGAAGTAGTTTGTGATCCCAACTTTATAGACATTGCAGCCGCTGAGTGTGAGATCTTATTCAGAAGTCCCGGAATAAAAGTAGCTATGCCCATCAAACCTTTAATCACTAGTCAAACTCAGTGGTTTTTTGAACATTGCCCATCAAAAATTGTTGGTGTTACAGGTACAAAAGGGAAGGGAACTACGGCGAGTTTATTGTATGAGATTCTGCAAAATCAAAATGGTAAGCGGGGAAAAGTTTTTTTAACTGGGAACATCGGTAAGACCCAACCACTTGAATTCATGGAGGATCTAACTAAAGACGACTTAGTTATATATGAATTATCGAGCTTTCAACTTCAAGACCTGAAACAGAGCCCACAAATTGGGATTTGCCTGATGGTTACTTCAGATCATTTAGATTACCATTCTGACCTTAATGAGTATCATTCTGCCAAGTTTGCCATCGCAGAATACCAAAACTCATCAGATACCCTTATTTACAATACTGATTACGAAGCCACCAAGTTGGTAGCTAAGCGAGGACAAGGTCAAAAACTTTCAGTGTCTAAATTTGCGGATTCTCATTTTAAACCAACCGCCCAAATTATTTTTGAGGAAGACAGGGAAGGCATAGAAATTAACTACCCCGACAAAACTTTCTTTGTAGATACGACTAAGCGTTTAATTAAAGGCCAACATAACTTAGAAAACATTGCTGCTGCGTCTTTAGCGGCGATAGTTTTGAATGTTCCCTTGGGAGATATTCAAACAGCAGTAAATAATTTTCATGGTTTAAAACACCGGTTACAGTTTGTGCAAGAAAAAGCGGGTGTTAAGTATTTTAATGATTCTGTTTCGACTAATCCCGATACTACAATGGCAGCAATTAAATCTTTTGAAGAGTCTCTGATTTTAATAGTGGGTGGAGCAGAAAAAAACTTAGACTACTCAAAACTAGCAAAAGAGATTACGGAGGCAATCAATATCAAAGTTGTTATTACCATGGGTCCCGCTGGTCAGATTGTTCAAGGTCTATTAAAGGAAAATGGTTGTAAAAAGGAAGTACTGGGGCCATACTATGACTTTACCCAAGTGGTTGGTATGGCTCAAAAAAAAGCTAAAAGCGGGGAAGTAGTCTTATTAAGCCCTGCAGCTACATCATTTGATATGTTTAATAGTTATGCGGAACGCGGAGATACTTTTATTAAGATAGTAGAGACTCTAACTTAAAGATATTCCATAAAATAGATGCCAAAAAAAACATCCAACTACAATTATTCAATCTTAATCCTAACTGCAGTATTAGTACTGATAGGTTTAAGCATGCTTTGGTCAGCCTCTACTGCTGAGTCGCAACAAAATTTTGGCAACTCCAGCTACTATCTCCTTAAACAATTGAGCCGAGGAGTATTAATTGGTTTAGTTGGAATGTATTTTTTTAGTAAGTTTGATTATCAAAAACTAAAAAAGCCAGCTGGTATTTTTATCGCTGCAACTTTGATTTTACTAGTTCTTGTAAAAGTTCCTGGCTTGGGAGTCACTGCTAATGGTGCAACTCGATGGATTAGCTTGGGTCCAATCTTTTTTCAACCTGCAGAAATAGCTAAATTAGCATTGATTATATACTTAGCAGCCTGGACCTCTAAACCAAACAGAGGTTCTAGTCACAATTTTTGGGAGTCCATATTCCCTCCATTAGTGATATTAATCGTAATGTCGTTCTTGATAATCTGGCAACCTGATCTTGGGTCAACAATTTCGTTAGTGAGTATAGCAATGGTTATGTTTTTTGCAGGAGGTGCAAAATTGAAGTACCTTGCTTGGCTAGGAGTTTCTGGAGTTATTGCAGTACTTGGATTAGCCTGGCTAGAACCATACCGACTCCAAAGAATTACAGCATTTTTAAACCCTAGTGGTGACCCTTTGGGGATAGGATACCAAATTAATCAAGCCATGATTGCCATTGGTAGCGGTGGGTTGTTTGGTTATGGATATGGATTTTCACGCCAAAAACACTTCTATTTACCCGAAACTATTAATGACTCAATATTTGCTATAATCGCTGAAGAGCTTGGATTTATTCGTATCGTTATTATTCTGTTAATTTTTGCTGCTTTTTTGTATAAATGTATGCAAATAGCATTACAAAGTTCAGATAATTTTGGAAGAATGTTAGCCTTTGGAATTACTGGCATGATAGGAGTTAATTTAATTATCAACGTTGGTGCTATTATTGGATTAATACCATTAACAGGAATTCCATTACCATTCTTTAGCTACGGTAGTACGGCTATGGTTTTAAATTTGTCTGCTGTGGGTATACTATTAAATATTTCTAAACAAAGCAGAGCTTCATGAAAAAGAACGTTAAATTAATACTACATCACAAAATCAATCAAAATATTGCCACCAATAAGGCTTTTTCTATTTCCCAAAGTTTAAAAGATTTATTTACGAATCTAATTAATTTAATTATATCTCTGGGTTATATAGTAGGGCTTGGTCTTATTAGTATTCCAAAAATACCCAAATTAATTGCCTCCTATTTTAAAAGTTTAAAAAATTCACATTTACCCAAGCCTAAGTGGCAAAAAGTTTTTAGCTTTGTGATTTTGATCTTAATCGCAATCATACCAATAGTACTGCTTCAAGTTGCTTCTGAAGGACAAAAAGTGGGAGGTAGAATTTTAGGTATCAGCGACACAATATTAAATGATGTAAGTTCTGCGGAGCAAGCAATCAAAGAACAAGACTTTACGTTAGCACAAAATAATTTTGCGAATGTTCTAAAGAATCTTCAAAGTGCTGAATCAGAATTAAGCCAATCTAGTATTTTTCTAAAATCTATAGTAAATTTTGCACCTGCAAGTTATAACTCAGGCAATGCATTAGAAGCGGCTCAACTATTAACGGAAGCGGCTCAAATTGGTAGTGGGTTACTAAGCCAGATTGAACAATTTAGCTTTTCCCCAGAAGGTCTTGTTGTCGCAGAAGGTCAAGATTCTAAACAAACTTTATTAAATTTGAAGAATGACATAGACAGTGTTGACCAAAAATTATCTAAGGCCAATCAACTATTAAAGCCTTTGGACAGTGGGTCCTTACCTGCAAGATATCAAAGCCCTTTAAAAGATAGTCAAGATTTAGTTGAGGATTTAAGCAACCAAATTAGCTCCTTACGCTTGGCCACAGATTTACTGACCGACATATTAATAGGTGATAAGAAATTTTTAGTGGTACTCCAAAATAACAACGAGCTTCGAGCTACAGGTGGTTTTATCGGTACAATTGCTCAAGGACGAATCGCTGATGCCTCAATCAAACAACTTGATATCCGCAGTGTATACGACCTAGATGGTCAGATGCAGCAATGGATCACTCCTCCGTATCCAATGCGTGCAGTAAACAATCAATGGTTTTTAAGAGATGCGAACTGGCTTTCTGATTTCGAAGCCTCTGCTCAAAGATTGTCGGTAATGTACGAACAAGAAGGCGGGGAAACCCCAGATTTGGTTTTAGCAATCACACCAGATCTGTTCATAGATTTGTTAAATTTAACTGGTCCAATCACACTACCAAGATATAAGGTCACTGTCTCTAGTAGTAATTTTATTGAGCAGATTCAAACCACGACTTCTGTTGCGTATGATAAACAACTTAATCAACCCAAACAGTTATTAGCAGACCTTTACCCATCATTACTACAAAAGATTAGTGAAGATAAGGCTGGAGTGCTAGGGTTGGTAGAGCTTATGCAGGCAAATCTAAGCAATAAGAATCTAATGGCATACTCTAGAGATCCTTTGATTCAAGAACGATTAGCCAAATTCCATTGGGCGGGAAAAGTTTTAAAGGCAGAAAAGGATTATTTATATATTAATAGTTCCAATCTTGGTGGTACAAAAACCGACAGAGCTCTAGTTCGAAGCGCTCAAATTCAGACTTCGATCCAACCTGAAGGCAACATCATTAACCAAGTAAGATACACAGTAGAGAATCCTTTGCCTAATAGCCCAGGATTATTAAACAGAAGTTTTGTAAGGTTTTTAGTTCCCGCAGGCAGTGAAATGCTAGCCGCAGATGGTTTTACAGAATTATCCATGCCTGATTTAATGAAAAACCAAAAATACACGGGGGATCAAATCATTGATGATTGGAATAGCAATCTACAATATGACCAAAGTCACAAAATTTTTATAGGAGAGGAAAGTGGAAAAAGTTTCTTTGGAAACTGGATTGAGGTTGAAGGTGGAGAAAAAAAGACTGTTACGATTACATACCAACTACCGTTTAAACTACATACCCTAGACACCTATAGTTTGATTTGGCAAAAACAAAGCGGGATGTTAGGACTAGGGATAAGCCAAGAAATTAGCTATTCTAATAAACAAATTCTTTGGGATAATCTAAATAGTCATGGCAGGGAAGTAGTAAAAACTGATCAGTCTAGCTTATCCTGGAAATTAGATAATCTAACCGAAGATCAATTTATTGGCGTTGTACTAGATCGTAAAAAGAAATAACCCTATGGTAAAACTTTATAGATTTTTTAATCGACTGGAGCAAAACTTTCACTTAGGTAGAGCAACAGTCATTATTGCCGTACTTACACTCCTGTCACGTTTGACAGGATTTTTGCGTGATCTATTGTTGGCCAAGAATCTAGGGCTAAGCAGCCAGACAGATATCTATTTCGCTGCTTTTCGTGTCCCAGATTTTATTTATAATCTATTGATTTTAGGAACACTTAGTGCAGCCTTTATTCCAATCTTCACTAAATATTACCTCAAAGACAAACGAGAAGCCTGGGAGATTGCCAATTCTGTTTTTAATATTGCTGTAGTAGGGGTAGGGTTTATTAGTTTAGTAGTATTTTTATTTGCTTATCCACTTACTAAACTAATTGCACCCGGGTTTAACGCTGCAGAGATTACAGAAACTGCAAACTTAACTAGAATTTTATTGTTGTCACCAATAATATTTACTGCTTCAAGTGTATTTTCAAGTACCTTATTAAGTTTTAAGAAGTTTATATGGGTCAACACCGCACCTCTTCTTTATAACTTAGGAATTTTAATTGGAATTGTTTTGCTTCTTCCAGTTTATGGATTAAAAGGATTAGCTTTTGGAGTTATTATTGGAGCAATCTTGCACGCATTAATCCAATTACCTCAACTGATTCAGCTAGGATGGAAATGGCGACCAATCTGGGGGTGGCAACTTAAAGGTGTACGACAGATTGTAAAATTATTTATCCCAAGAGTCTTGGGTTTGGATATAAGTTATATCAACCTAATTATCGTTACGATCATCGGTTCTACATTAGCAACAGGAACGATAGCTGCTTACAATTTTGCTAGCAACATTCAAACAGTACCACTTGGTATCTTTGCCATCTCTACAGCCTTAGCGGTGTTTCCACTTCTTTCGGAACAGCATGCTAAAAAACAACTTAACGCTTTCATTAGTACTTTTAATAGAGCCTTTGTCCGCATAGCTTACTTAATTTTACCAATGAGTGTTTTACTGCTTTTACTAAGAGCTTATATTGTTCGTTTACTATTAGGTTACGGAAAATGTGACTGGACTTGCACAATCACAACCCTCGATACTTTAGGGATCTTAAGTATTAGTCTAATTTTCCAAAGTTTAATCCCTTTATTGTCTAGAGCATTTTACGCCAGGCAAAACACAAAAACTCCTGTGATCATTGGTCTAGTTGCAATGGCTATTAATGCTAGCTTGTCGTATTATTTATCTTTAGGATTAGGTATAACTGGAGTAGCAATGGGTTTTGTAATAGCATCAGCATTCCAACTCACCATGCTCCTTATTTATTTACATCGAAATATTCAGGCAGATATAAAAGATTTACAAATAATCCGAGAAAGTGATTATTACATCGTTTTGAATACCAGTAAAATCTTGTTAGCTTGTTTAGTGACTGGTGTGATTACCTACGGTTTTCTAAACTTACTTGATAATGTTTTTGATAACCATACGATTGTAGGAATATTCTTACAGGCAGGGATCTCTACTATTATAGGGTCTTCAATATATCTGGTAATTACAGCAGCCTTAGGCCTGCCAGATGCGGCTAAAATCAAATCTGCTTTAGACAGAATGGCTTCATTCTTCAATGTTTCTGCCTAAAAACTAGTACTGAGCTATTGATAATAGGCTTATAAATTGGTAGTATTGCATTATGTCTTCAGAAAATAGCCTCAATCGAATCCGTAACTTTTGTATTATTGCCCATATCGACCATGGTAAATCTACTTTGGCCGATCGTCTTTTAGAAATTACCCACACTGTGACTGCTCGAGAAATGAAAGCTCAAGTTTTAGACCAAATGGACCTAGAACGAGAAAGAGGTATTACCATCAAGCTTCAACCAGTTCAGATGGATTACAGAACAGACGGTAATGATTATGTTTTAAACTTAATAGACACACCGGGTCACGTAGATTTTAGTTACGAAGTCTCAAGAAGTTTAGCCGCCTGCGAAGGCGCTATTTTAGTTGTAGATTCAACTCAGGGAATAGAAGCCCAAACCTTGGCTAATGCTTATCTCGCAATAGAAAACAATCTGACAATTATTCCCGTTATAAACAAAATCGATTTACCAAACAGCGATAGGGTAAAAGTTGCCGAAGAAATGAAATCTGTGTTCGGTTTTAAAGATGAAGAATTTATCTATGCATCGGGCAAATCCGGAGAAGGTGTGGAAGATATCTTGAAAGCAATTGTTGCTCGTATCCCTGCTCCACAAGGAAGTAATGACCAACCCTTGCAAGCTTTAATTTTTGATTCTAGCTATGATGCTCACCGAGGAGTAATTGCTTATGTCCGAGTTATTAATGGTGAATTAGAAGCACGACAGAAACTAATTATGATGGGTAGTGGCAGTGAAGCCGAGAGTTTAGAGGTGGGTGTATTTAAACCACAAATGTTAAAAAGTAAATCTATCCCAACAGGCAGCGTGGGATATATTGTGACAGGTCTACGAGAAGTTAGTAAGGCCAGTGTTGGCGACACTATTACTTTGATTAAAAATAAAGCAGTTGAACCTCTGCATGGTTACAAGCAAGTTCGACCAATGGTTTATGCGAGTATTTTTCCTGTGTCTGGCGATGACTACCCATTACTTCGTGAAGCGATGGAAAAGTTAAAACTTAACGATGCGGCTTTAACTTTTGAACCAGAAAATATTCCTAGTATTGGCTTTGGGTTTAGAACAGGATTTTTAGGATTACTTCACATGGATATTGTTCAAGAGCGCTTAACTAGAGAATATGATCTTGACCTTGTCTTAACTGCGCCAAGTGTGGTTTATGAACTATCTTTAACAACAGGTGAAACAACTACAATTTATAACCCAGCAGGTTTCCCAGACCCATCATTGATTGTAGGAGTTAAAGAACCTTGGGCTACAGTGGCGATCTTGTCTCCATCTGGCTATATTGGCCCGATCATGGAAATTGTAAACCAACGCCGAGGAATTAGCATGGGCATGGATTACGTTGGAACAGACAGGGTTGAGCTAAAGTTCGAAATGCCTTTAGCTACAATTATTATGGACTTTTATGATAAACTGAAGAGTGTCTCAAGCGGATACGCTTCGCTTAATTATGAGGTAAAAGAGATGCGAACAGGCAATCTCGTTAAGCTAGATATACTTGTGGCGGGCGAAAAAGTTGATGCATTATCAGCTATTGTCCACAGAAGTACCGCCGAAAGCGATGGCAGAGAGTTAGTAGGAAAGTTAAAAACTTTAATTCCTCGCCAACAGTTTGAGATTGCCATTCAAGCTGCGATTGGCGCTAAGGTTGTCGCTAGAGAATCAATCTCAGCTTTACGGAAAGATGTTACCGGTTACCTATATGGTGGTGACGTAACTAGAAAGATGAAACTTTTGAAGAAGCAAAAACTCGGTAAGAAACGAATGAAGAAAGTTGGTAAAGTAGATATACCTCAAGAAGCCTTTTTAGCGGTATTGAAAAAATAAAAAAGCTTACGCAATAAACGTAAACTTATAATTCAGAACTACTAAGTTGAAAGTCTTAACCATAAACAGACACCACCTATAAAAGTCATTATCAATCCAATAACAATTGCCATCACAGCAAGAATTCCTAATAGGATAGTTCCGACTCCTTGGACTAAAGCCATAACCCCCAGCACAATCAAGATAATCCCAAGAAATCCCACAATGATTCCAGTTGTAATAATGAAACCAGCAAGGCCTTCCAACATGCCAAGAAATAAACCAAACGCATCTGCAACTTGATTACCCATACTTCCTCCTACAAACTAAAGTTATCAACAGCCCATATTATCAAGAGTATAAATTATTGTCAACATTAAAATAAATTTTTTTCCAAAATGAGAAACAGAAAACATCTAAATAGAATTTTAATTATAATTTCTGCCCTTATCATTGCTTCAATGGTAGGAAGCTTCTTTATGTTCGCTACATATGCATAAATTTACCAGACTCGAATCAGAACAGGTAAAAAACATTTACAGACAAAGTAAATTATTTTTGTTTAAGTCATTATTTTTTCCGCTATTAATAGTAGGGCTTCCAACTTATTTTTTGTGGCGCTATGAATTGCTAAGTCAATTTAAAACCATAGTTTATATTCTACTATTTGCAACTGCTATTTGGTTTACACGCGAAGCAATCATTTGGTTTCGTAATAGCTATGTACTAACAAACCAAAGATTGATTT
>CAYQJW010000009.1:0-10269 GCA_964418025.1 uncultured Candidatus Saccharibacteria bacterium
TAAAATTTGAAAAGATCATTTCCTGTTATTGCAACAAGAAAGTTTAATTTTAAGCTTTAAAACCAAACTACCTTATTCCAATTTGCTAATTAATTTCGTTGACATAATCAATGGTGTATTTTATACACTAACTAGAAAGAAAAAATAATATAGGGTGGGGAAGTTTTAACTTCTTCCCCGAAACCCTGTTATTAACTTAACTGACTTAACGGACTAAACGAGAGTCGCGCCCATTGATTGCATTTGTTCGATAGCTCTATCGCCGTCCCCTGCAGTAATGTTAACTGCACGAACAGCTTCTGTAACCAGCACGGCTTCGAAATTAAGCTCTATGGCTCGTAACACTGTTTCTTTGACACAATAGTCTGTGGCTAATCCACAAATAAACAATCTTGTTATACCTTTCGAACGAAGCACTTGCTCTAAGCTGTCCCCTAAGCCATCAGTAAATCCATCGAATGCTGAATAACCTTCTTCATCTTCGCCCATCCCCTTGTTGATGAGAATCACACCAGGAGGAAGGAACAAAGCATCATGGAACTCAGCGTCTGGAGTACCCTTTACCCCATGAACTGGCCACTTACCACCATAGATCTTAAAATGGGTGGTTTTAGGTGGATGCTGATCCCTGCTAATAAGGATTGGCAACCTTAGGTCTCGAAAGAGCAGAATGAGTTCGTTAACCAACGGAAAGATCTGATCTCCTTCTGGAACAGCTAGAGGGCCGCCAGGACAAAAACATTTTTGAGGGTCAACAATAAGCAATGCATCTGACTCGCGAATCATCTTGCGAATATCGAACTTTATTTGATTAATAAGTCTTGTCATAAATCCTCCCAGATATTTTGATTTACTGCTTATTTTAATGGTTTTTTAGAGCATTGTCAACGCCCTACTTTGTTACCCACCATCTACACTTCTATTATTGTACAACTTACACTAACTGTCAAGGGGTAAAATAAAAAAATATCGAGACCTATTAAAGTATCTCGATATCCTTTGTTTCCATTGATTTAAATGAGTAAAGCTTGGCAGGTCGGAACTTTCCACCACGACGCTCCTTTGATAGAGCTCGTAATATCCCCAACCCCAATATCTTCTTACGGAAATTTCGTTTATCTATATTCTTGCCCAGTATCAACTCATATGACTCTTGTAAATCTGTTAGAGTAAACTCCTTGGGCATAAAATGAGCAATAATATTTGTATACTTTACCCTTGTACGCAACCTTGTTAAGGCTGTAGATGCGATCTCTTTATGGTCATAAGCCATGGCTGGTAATTTATAAATATCATTCCACCAAACCAAATCTGATTTTTCTCGCTCAGAGCTTGAAAGTTGATCCCAAGGAACAATCCCAGTGAAAGCTACTGCTACTACCCTACCCCGAGGATCGCGTTTAACATTACTGAATGTGTATAACTGTTCGAGGTAAATTTTAGATGTATTAACTTTAGCTTTAGCTGCTAATATCCGTTTAGCTGCCTGATCCGCATTTTCCTCTGGTCGAATCAAACCACCCGGTAAACCAGATTTATGAGAAATATGTGGAGGGATATGCACTGGCATCAGTCTAACTAAAAGCTGACCATCCGAAATAGTCCATAATACGATATCAGTTGCTACAATTGTATATTGAAGTTTGGGAGATGTTTTTACCATATATGAACAGTATGCGACAATTATAAGTTATTGTCAATAATACACTTGTTTAGTTAGTTAACTTTATTAAAACTACCCCGACGCCACTCTACTAATTTTCCAGCTTCTACTTCTATCATTTCTGCTGGGCGTAAGTTTTTAATCTGTTTAGGGGTTAAGATATCATAGTGGAAATAATCATCTAATGCGTTATTAATCTCCCAGAGGTCTTCCCCACTTATCAGCCAGTCTTTATTTTTAATTTTTGATAGATCGTATGGTCGAGAAAATTTTCGCAAAGTCTTTTGGCCAGTATCTTTAAAATACTCATGGAAATACGACATAGCTAGTTCTCGAACGGTTTTATAAACAGGTTCTCGATACCGTAATACAGCGTGGTTAGTTTTGCTGATAGCGCCCCAACAACCATTTTGTTTAAACAAGGCCACTACATGATCATCATCATTTTTTGTAGTGACCAAGTCTAATAATAGAGGTTTTTGCCCATGATACCACAAAGCCACAGCGGCAAGTAAAGCACCTTCAATACAATGAGCTTTGCGTAACTTTAAAACTTGCCGAGGTGAGCGAGCGGTTCCACCGTCTTCTTCGAAATTAATCGGAAGTTTATTCAAGTAATCTTGAATTTTTTGAGGAGTGTTTAACTTATTTAAAACTTTTATTTCTGTTTCATTAAACCCAAAAAATTTCTTCATATAACTATAGTATAATTAAAGCATGACAAAAAGAAAAGCGATCACTCTTATCACTCTAATTAGTTTAGTAACTTTTGGCATTCTATACCTGATGGACAGAAATATAGTGTGTGAATGTGGCTACATAAAACTTTGGCACAGTGCCGTAATTAGCTCCGAGAACTCTCAACACATCTTTGACTGGTATTCATTAACTCACTTTATACACGGTTTGGCTTTTTACTTGATTCTAGTAATTGTCGAGAAAGTTTTAAAAACTAAAATACCAGTCCTCTCTAAACTAGTGATTGCTGTAATCATGGCTTGTGGTTGGGAGATACTGGAAAACTCAGATTATGTAATTAATAGATATCGAACCGCAACAATCTCCTTAGACTATTTTGGTGACAGTATCATTAATTCTGCTGGAGACATCCTAGCAATGAGTTTAGGTTTTTGGTTTGCAAACAAACGACCTGTTTGGCAAAGTGCTGTAGTATTTTTTACAATAGAAATTTTTCTACTCTTGGCAATTAGAGATAACCTTCTAATTAACATCATCATGTTGGTCCGCCCTATAGAAGCACTTAAATTGTGGCAGAATGGTGGCTAGAGAAGTAATTCTTTATAGGGACAACCAAACCATCCTGTACGAATTCATCTGTTTCTCCAGAAATCATAGGTGGTGCAACGTAATAAATACCCGCAAAATCTGACTGCTTATACTTATCAAAAGATTTGTCGGTAAAAACTTCTGAGGCTAAAGTAGGGTTCATATAACCCTGAACTAGTAAAATAATCTTTTTTAAGTCAGCTTTTTGCTGAGTTAACTTTTCGGTTTTTCTGTCTATAGCTTCAATAGTAGGATGTTTGGAGTAATCCTCCCCTGTATGTGCTTGTAGCGCAATAAAAGGCACCTCCACAGCGTGAGTTAGCTGCAAGTCTAAGTGTTGATGGGAACAGCTCTCACAGACTAAATGCATATCAACTGGGGAGTTTTCTCCCAACTCTGGAATAACTCGGTAGTTGGTTCCTTGATCTTTATTAATCTGATTTACAAAAGTTGAAGCCCATACAAATTCCGAGTTCTTTTTTGTATTCTCAAAAGATGTCATTTTTTAGATTTCTTAACTACGCGTTTCTTGTAAAGTTTCATTTTTTTCACTACTGCTTTCTTTGAATTAACATGTTTTTTACGAGGCATAATAATACCTTCTCTTTTTTGCTCTAACATATTCAACTCTCTAGCTGTATGACCAATTTTCTTAAGTTTAACTAAACGACGAACTTCCAACAAAGCCTCGTCGGCATTATTAACCAACTTCATTAGTTTTAAGTCAGGCTTAGAAATTGCGCGACTCTCCTTATACATCTTTTTTTCTATCCAAACTAATAATGGTTTCCAAAATTCTTTGTCCACCAAAATAATTTCTATCGGGCTAACTTTTTTTGTTTGAATTAAAGTTAACATTTCGAAGAGTTCGTCGAGAGTTCCAAATCCACCAGGAAAGAAAATATACACCTGAGAAGCAGTAGCCAACATAACTTTTCGTGTAAAGAAATAATGGAACGAAGTCGACTCATTCACATAAGGGTTAATACGTTGTTCGGTTGGTAACTGAATGTTTAAACCTACAGATTCGCCACCAGCCTTTAATGCACCTTGATTAGCTGCTTCCATAATTCCAGGGCCACCACCAGTAATTACCGCAAAACCATCCGAAGCTAATTCGAAACCTAATCGGGTAGCTTCCTGATAAACAATATCTTTAAATCCAGTTCTTGCAGACCCAAAGATACTTACTGCTTTCTTGTAGTGACGAATAAATTTATAACCAATTATAAACTCATTAATAATTTTTAGTAATCGCTTCGAAGAAAAACCACCACGACGGATATTAATTAAGGTTTCTAGTTGACCACTAGACCAAGCTAAGTCCTCTGCTTCCACATAGGGTGGCAAAACCGCGCACACTCTGTGATTTTTTAATTGATTTTTTGTCATTTTCATATATGTATATTTTATCATGCTACATCAGATTTTAAGAAAAGTTTCGGTTATATAACAAAAAACCGCCTCTAGCGGCAGTTTTTTGTCTCTATAATCGTTGTAGATTTAAATTGGTTGAGCGCAGTGTTTACAACGTCTTGCTTCGATTGGAACTTCACTTAAACATTCTTCGCAAGACTTTGTTGTTGGTGCCTGAGGTTTAGTGACTCTAGCCATTAGCTTTGTCATCGGAATAACAACAATAAAATAAATTGCCGCTGCAATAATTACAAAGGTAATCACTGCATTCAAGAATACTCCGTAACCAATTGCACTACCATTAACTGTAATTACCAATTTAGAAAAATCTGGTAGTTTAGCGATTGCCGAGATGATTGGTGTAATAATATTTTGCACTAGAGTTGTTACTACTGTTCCAAAAGCAGCTCCAATGACTACACCCACAGCAAGGTCCACAACATTGCCTCGCATTAAAAACTGTTTAAACCCACTTAACATATTTTTTTAATTTAATGATTAAACCTATCGTAACAAAAAGATTACAAAATTTCAACACTTCAACAAAAAAGCTCAAGTCTAGGACTTGAGCTTTTAACTTTATTAAATTTTAGATTACGGAAGGTAACCCATTGTACCTTCATATTTATAACCACCTTTTACTACAGCATCTCTTTCGGTTGCAGACGTTGTGTAAAAATGATCACCGATTTTCGTATTGTTTAATCTATACAACTGACTAACAGTGTTGCTTGGAGAAATTTTTATAAATCCAATTACACCTTCTCGAGAAAACTTAGAAGCAACAGCTTCGGCTTCACTAGTTGTGTAGAAGTGATCTCCATACTTTGCACTCCATAATCGTTGAACACCGATTCGATCAGGACCGGGAACACTGTACATATTACCCATGATACCTTCAGAAACGTAACCACGCTTCATAGCGGCATCACGTTCATATACATCTGTTGTATAGAAGTGATCAGTAAGCTTAGAATTCCATAATCGATAGACAGGGATTATTTCACTGCCTGGTCGAGAAGTTCCACAAGTGTAACCAATTGTTCCTTGTTGAACAAAACCTAATCCATTGATCGCATCGCGTTCGACAGTACTTGCTGTCATCAAGTAATGACTAGCTGAGTTATTGTACATTCTATACAACGGACTAGAACCAGCAACTTGTGTAGGATAAACATAACCTAACATACCATCAAGTTTATACCCATAAGTCTGAGCACCTTCTTGGTCGGTAGTATAGTAATGATCCTTACGTTCAGAATTGTATGATTGATATACAGCGACTGTTCCAGCCATTGGGCTTGGATAAACATAAGCTGTTATACCTTCAGAAACATAACCACTTGGTGCAGTAGCGTTAGTGCTATAGTAGTGATCAGTATCACGGGAGCTATAGTAACGATACACTGCGACCAAACTCTGAATTGGACCATCGGTACAATTTTGAGCAGTACCAGTACCACCGCCACCCGCGGTAAGACCAGCAATAACCACAGTATAAGTTTTTTCATCACTTTGAGGAGTTGTATCACTTGCAGCACCTGGCTGACTACCAGAATCAACAACCCTCACTTTAATTTGATAAGTACCTGGAGTTGCAAATTTAGCAGATAATTGTCCATCATTATCTATAGATACCTTTACACTTGGTTGAGTACTTACAATAGAAAAGGTGTAAGGTAATCTTCCGCCTTGCGCAGTAATTTTAGTATTGTAGGTAGTATTAACTGAACCTTTTGGTAAAGTACCATCGCCAGTTAAGTACAAACGACTAACTTCATTGTTACAAGTCATTGGAGCACCAATAGGGAGCTTGGCATCCTTAGAGTTTGCAATGTGAACATTGTTATATGAATAACCTAAACATTCAAAAATTCTACCAGTTGGGAATGGACGACGAACTCCTTTTTGTACAAGATAAATAGAAGTTACATCACTATCTGGCAAACCACTAATCAGTGAGCCAATTGGACTTGGTGCAAGTGCAGTTGGGTTACAGAACAAAGGTTCTGCAAGTGGAGTTCGTTCGTGACTTGGTAAACCATTCTTAATATTTGCAGGGTTACCACCAAGACAAGTTATTACTTCTTCTGCAGGATATGGTAGCTGACGTTTTGCTCCATCCATTAGTTGAAAGATCATACTTGGATTACTTAGCAATCGAATGAAGGTTCCATCTGGATACTGGTCACCAGGATCACTAATTGAAGAAACAATTTGAACAGTAGTCTGAGCTTTACTGACTCCGTCAATTACTAAAATTAAATCTAAAGATTTATTTAATAAATGCTCTGGAAGATTTTTTGGAATCTCCCAAACGTAAGTACCATTGTCAATTTCATTTTTTACAATTTCATAGTCTGCATAACAAAGTCTTGTGTTATTACAGTCTTGACCAGTGATAGCTACACTAAGAGAAAAAGTCGAAGCACGAATATTATTTACTCCCATTCGCGGAGGACCATTCCATGAAATCTTTACCTTCTCCCCTAGCTTCCAAACAGTGTTTGGTTCTGGGTTTACAATAGACCAATTAGGATCTAAACAAGGAGCCACAATACAGTCAAATACAGGTTCTGTACCGCCTGTATATCCACCACCACCTGCGGGTGGCAATTCTTCAACTTTATATCCATCTAATCCATCCTTAGATAAATCTGCACTTGAAAATAAACTAGACAACTTAATTCCCAAAGTTTTCTCCGATAGTGGAGTAGCTAAGAAAACTAATGTTGCCCCTAAAATAACTAACAAAGCCAAAAGTAATTTGACTTTACGGTCTGGACCATGAGGTGAGACATGGTCTATTTTTTTTGAATCACCATTAATAGAATTCATATTCCCTTTATTTAATTGTGTTTTTGTTTTTGTTTCTAAACAAACTTTACGTCTGTTTGGATTTGTTATCTATATAATACCATAGATTCAATAAAATTGCAAGCAGAATCACACACAGACTCAATACCCTACTGGTAATTTGGTCGTCACTTTGCAACAATATAGTTATGAATCTAAACTCGATTGGTCTAAACCATTATTTATCGCAAGTAAAAAAAAGTAAACTTGCACTCCCAAAGCAAAGTGGATCACTTGCTCGAATTTTCAGCGAACACAAAACCGGCTGGGACCTAATCTCTGAGCAAGGTCCTATAAAAGGAATTTTAATGAGTAGCGTGCGAAAAAAGACAGCCACAGATGATCTTCCTAAAGTTGGAGACTGGGTGGTTTTCGAAAAAATCCCTACAGAGAATAAAGCTAAGATTATTCAAATCCTCCCTCGCTACACTAAACTTGTTCGGCATATCGAAAAAAAGAGAATCAATCAAACAATCGCAACGAACATTGATCAAATGTTTATTGTGTTGAGCACGGATCAAATCTTTAATCCTTCACAACTAAACCGTTACCTCGCTATCGCCCTCGAAGGGAAAATTGATCCTATCGTAATTATTAATAAGATAGATAAGCAAACAGATTCTTCGACTAATGCAAAATTAATCACTAAAGAAATTAAATCGATTCATCCTAATCAGAAAATTATTTTAAGCAGCGCAATCACAAAAACAGGTCTCATTGAATTAGATAAATATATTAAAGCTGGATACACTGGAGTATTGGTTGGCAACTCAGGTGTTGGTAAATCAAGTTTAGTTAATGCCCTACTCGAAGAAGCTAACCAACTTACTAACGAAGTCAGCGAACTTGGCAAAGGTCGACACACAACAACTAGTAGAAAAATTTTCGTTTTACCAAGCAATGGAATTATTATAGACACTCCAGGAATGAGAACTTTAGAATTTGATTCTACTAAGGAATCTTCCACAGAAATTTTTAGCAACTTAAATTCAATAAGCAAAAATTGTAAATATCGAAACTGTGACCATATTAAAAGTGCTGGGTGCGCCTTGCAAACAGCACTTAGTAAAAAAATAATTACAGTAAAACAACTAGAACAGTTCTTAGCTCTATCGGGCAAGCATGAGCAAAAAGTCAGTTACAACAAATCACGAAACTAACAAGAAACTAAAGATTAAAAAAGAAGACATAATTTAGATCATGTCTTCTTTTTTATTTTTTTCGCATGCTTAGGGCATCGACAATGCTTACCTATAAACTCATCAAAATACTCTTTGCCGTAATCATAGAATAATTCTTCACCAGCTTTAATATTCTTTCGAGCCTTAATTTTTATTCGTTGAGCATACTGGATAGGTTCACAATTTGGCAGACAAGCATGATTGATATATCTAGCAATGTTTTTGCGATTAGTGCCATCTATGGTCCATTTTTTACCTAAGCCAAATAAGTACTTCCCTCCCTTTTTTTGAACCTGTTCATCGTTCAACAACGGACCAACATATTCAATTATAAAAGTGCCTTTTTTGATTGGAATCTTTGTGAACAGCCCTAATCCAGCAATCGAACGTTTAACTTCTAGGTGCTCTCGTAAGTCTTGTTGAGGTTTCTTCATCACTATAATCTTAACTCAAATTAATATCTAATTTATAAAACATAAAGACTGTCCCCAGTTAAAAACCAGGGGCAGCCTTTAGAAAACTTTTTACTTAGCTAATTCTGCATCGATTAAAGCCTTGAGCTCATCTCGTTGCAAAACTTTGTTTTGCTTAGTCCCATTAACAAAGAAGGTTGGAGTTGAATTAACTTGAACAGCTTCTCCATCTTTATAATCTGTATTGATCACGTCTGCATATAAACGCTGTTCTACAGCCAATTTAAACTGATCAACATTAAGACCAATTTCTTGAGCATATCTCACAAAGATATCTATAGGTGCAGTACTTGCTGCCCACTCTGATTGTTTTTCGTATAACATGTTGTGCATTTCCCAATACTTACCCTGAGCACCCGATGCCTCTGCAGCTTCGGCACTAATATGAGCATTTGGATGGATAGTATCTAGAGGGAAGTTTCGGAATACAAAGTTAACTTCTGGGTTATCTTTAAATTGTTCCAACGCAGCCTTAACTTCTGGGTGAGCAGTCGCACAAGCTGGACATTGAAAATCTCCAAACTCTACGATCGTAACTTTTGCATCTTTTTTGCTAGTCATGTGACTAGTCTCACGAATCAAAGTATTATTATCCACCGGAGCACCTGGTTCCTGTGGCTGAGGATTTGCATAGATTGCCAATAACACTCCTCCAATTATTACAGCAACTGCAATCCCAATTAAAATTTTTGCTTCTTTACTCATAAATTGTTTTCCTTAATTTGAGGCTTATTAGCCTTCCAATGAATTGTTAGTAAAACTAAAACCGCAGAGAAACCCAATAACGCTAATAATGGAATTGTGACAAACCCGAACCATTCAATAAATTTTGTTGTGCACGACACACCAGCAATGCAAGGCGCTGCAGCCTCTGGTAAAATTTCGTAATACAACAAGTTGTGATACAAAGCTATCAACCAACCAATTGCTGCCAGCACGAAAGCTGGTAACAGAATTTCTCGACTTTTTTTATAAATAGCGAAGCCTAGAATGAACACCAGAGGGTACATGGCAATACGTTGGTACCAACATAATACACAAGGTGGAAAATTGGCGATTTCACTAAAATATAAACTCCCTAACATGGCTACTAAAGAGCCAGTCCATGCTAAATATAAAGCATTCTTTTTAATTATTTCTATCATGAAGTAATTATATCATAACCAAAATCTAAGCCAGTCAAAATTAATACTTTATAAAGTCTTAATAAATGATACAATTTAAGTATGAAAAAAATATTGATTTACTCATTGTTTTTAGCGAATTTAATAGTTTTAGTGTGGTCGTGGTGGTACTTTAACCAAGTCTTAATTTCAGGTGGAGATTCCACCTCTCTATTATTAGCCATCTCGCGCCTTAGCGGCTTACTGGCAACCGTACTAGCCTTAACACA
>CAYQJW010000009.1:10369-14048 GCA_964418025.1 uncultured Candidatus Saccharibacteria bacterium
TATGTTCATATTTTAAATTATTTAACTTTTGTTTTATTCGTAGGACACCAACTTGAACTAGGCACAAGCTCCAATAGTACATGGTTTGAAGCATATTGGTTAGGAATCTATGCATTTACTGCTCTCCATATTGCTTGGTTTAGATTTTTTATCCCGTTATACAATTTCTGGCAGCAAGATTTTACGATTACAAAAGTAGACTCTATAAATGGAGTTGCTGTGAGCGTTTATATTTCCGGAAGAGACCTCAACAAATTCAAACGCCAAAGTGGACAATTTATGATCTTGCGATTTTTACAAAATGGTTTTTGGTGGCAAGCGCATCCATTTTCTCTGTCTTGGGGAGCTAGTAATTCTGAGCTACGGATTACAGCAAAAAATTTAGGCGACTTTACTGCATCCATGCCAAATTTAAAAGTAAGGACCAAAGTTTTAATCGATGGTCCTCATGGTGTATTTACATCAGATAAAATTACAAAAGATAAGGTGCTTATGATCGCTGGCGGAATCGGGATTACCCCACTTAGATCTTTAGCCGAAGAGCTAGTTGGTAAAGTAGACTTAACTTTAATTTACAGTGCCAAAACTCGAAACGAAGCTGTTCTATTAGATGAACTAAAGCTTCTCAGTCAAAACAATACCAGTACTAAATCTTTCAGGCTAATAGAAATTTATTCTAATGAACAAATTCAAGGAGCAGAGTTTGGAATGCTGAATAAAGATAAACTCGCCGAGCTTGTTGCAGATCTATCTGAACGTGATGTGTTTTTGTGTGGACCGCCTCGAATGATGGATGCGATGAAATTAGCAGTTATGGAGATAGGCCTACCTCGCAAACAATTTCATTGGGAAAAATTTTCTCTTTAGAAAATTTTCTGATTTTGGGAAGTTGATAATTTCTTCAGAAAATCTTGACCACATTTCCACAACCCAAGTCCTTGACTTGGGTTTTAAAATTATTTAAACTTTCTTCTTAGCCAAAATAAAAATAAACTTGTCGACAGGTTAAGTCGTCGACATTCAAGGAAAAATATGAGACTCCTCATAATAAGCGATGATGAGCTCTTCGCACAAAAACTTAAGTTTAGTCTGAAGCAAGTTCAGTTTAATGTTGACCTAGCGACTAGCACAGAACACAAAGAATTTTGGGCAAGAAGCACAGATTACGATCTAGTGATTGTCGAACACTCACAAAATTGCAACGCCATTAATATTTGTAAAGCTATTCGTGATAATGGTAAGAATACTTTATTATTGGTAATTACAGAACAACTTTCTAGCGAGGAGGCTATAGATTTATTTAATTGCGGAGTAGATGACTACACGAGCAAATTTAGTCATTTCTCTGAAATGATTGCGCGCATCAGAGCCATCCTACGCAGACCTAAACAACTAACAGGCGAACAATTTTCGATTGGAGACTTAATTGTTGACTCCCGCAAGTGCTCTGTTCGCCGTGGGAAAAAATCTGTACACCTAACTAAAAAAGAATTTAACTTATTAGAATATCTATTAAGGCATCAAGATATAGTTCTATCCAGAACAGATCTCATCGAACATGTTTGGGACTTAAATTCTGATTTATTTTCTAATTCACTAGAAACCCACATACTCAATTTGAGAAAAAAAATCGAAAGCTCAGGCAAACCAAAATTGATCCATACAATTTCGGGGCGAGGTTATAAAATCGCCTTACAACCTTAATAACTAGAACCAAATTGCATAACTAATTAATGTTGACTTATGCCCAAAATCGGCTTATACTAATAAACTATTAATTAATATTCAATTTCTATGCCAAGCAAATTCAAGTTATTTTGGTCCCTATTATGGGCAAAAATCCGAAGGGCTGCAAAATGGATCATTGGTGCAGTTATTGCACTAGCCATCCTAGTAGCTGCTTTAATTGGTCTTAATAACCAAGATGACAAAAAGGACGACACCTCTAACAGACCAGAGGTGGCTCAAGTTTACGAACCATCTATTAGTACCCCACTACCACCAGATACCAATGATTCTACTACAGAACCCTCTGGCCAAGTTGCTGGTGCTACAACCATGGAAGCCTCCACCACAACCAGCCAAACTTTTACTGCCCCGCCAACTGGAATAGACACTAGCAAGCCAATCTATTACAGCAACACAGCTATGGGTATTAAGGCCACTCTTCCTGCTCAAAGTATAGTCACAGAAAAAACTAACTCAGTAGTATTTCACTCTAAGGCTGGAACCTTGCTCTATAATATTGACACCGTGAGAACTTCAGATAATTTGAATTCTATCTACGATCAACTTAAAGCAAGTACATCAATCAGCTATATTACTAAAACAACTTTTGCAGGAAATGATGCATGGCAATTCTCTTATCAAAATTTTGCAGGTTACGTGATAGTGAAAAATAACCAAGCTTACTATATAATTGGTGATGCTAAAAATCTTACCAACATCACAATCTAATTTCACAAAACAATTTATACAAAAAAAGAAGCACGAGATAATTCTCGTGCTTTTTAATTTAATCTAGGATATTTAATTTCCTAGTGGTCAAGTCACATGTCGCGGTTACAACAGTGAAATATTTGGCAACTTCCGGCACATGCTTTTCTATTACCCCCCAAGCATGCTTAGCTAAAGTACGAGCTTTTCTCTCGGCCAATCTCTGCTTAGAGCCTTCTTCCATGTATATCGCAGAAGCGAGCAAAACCAATCCTTCTGATTCAGATACTCGACCCTCTTTTATGTTCTTTAAAAGAAGTCCTGCTGCTTTGGCAATCGGGTCGACTAGATCAATATCATACGGACCGATTATCAAAGCTAAGTTTGGTTCATGAAGCCAGTCAAAACCTCTACCAAAGGCTAAGACTTTTTCTTTATGTTCGATGTTAACTTTATGTCCTTCTTTCTTAATCATGGCGGTGTGTTCAATATTATTTTGAACCAAAGGTAACATGTCCGCTATGACATCAGCTGGAAAAGATGGATACATTTCATGTAAAGTTGTTAAAATTTCATCATCATTTTCAAATTTAACATCTGATAAATCTAACACCTGACCATTATCACCATGAAGAATCAAGGTGTTAAAGTCAGTTTCTACTCCACATTGAACGACATATATACTATCGTTCATAAAGTCGTTAACGAATTGCTCTTTCAGCTCTAAGCTTGCGGCTTTAGCTTTTTCGGTATCATACCCAAAACCAGCACAACCACGGTCTGTAATAACTTCCGCAGATTCACCATCAAAACCCTTAGCGTAATGATATGTAGTGAATACCAAAGATTTTCTACCTTTGCTAACACAGTAATCAGTCCAATCTTGGATAGTCTCTTTGTAATGAGGCCAACCAAGGTCAAATTTACCACCAATGTTTCTCCATGGTTGGATAATACCTAGTGGGGTGTTGGTATATACAGGGATATGAACACGTCCGTCCATACACTTCATAACCGCCATTTCAGTTTTATGATTCTGTCGATAAATTCTACGTGTTCCCTGAGAGTTAATAAACTCCTTGGAATGATCAGCATTCAAATCGAGTAAATATTCGAGAACTGAATTATGTTTTGTTTGGGTGCCTTCCATAGTCTCCTCTTATCGTGTTATTTAATTCTTAAAAAATAATAATAGCCAATTCTAAGGAAATCGTCAAGATATAAATAAAAAAGCCGGGCAAAA
>CAYQJW010000009.1:14148-16261 GCA_964418025.1 uncultured Candidatus Saccharibacteria bacterium
TAAAATCACTGACTCTTTTTTCAATTATGGCCATCTATTTTCCCCCTATAATTTTTTGTAACGAAATCCAATTGTATAGAATTTTGTTGGTTTTGTCAAGATTGCTTGAAAATATCACCCATGAAATCAAGAAAATGGTAAGATATTATCATGACAGAAAAGAAAACTACTAAAAAGAGTTTATCATTTGAAAGACTTCTAGATTCCTATAATTACAGCTTTCCACCAGAGTTAATCGCTCAATCACCAGCCTCGCCCCGCGACAGTGCGAAGCTTTTAATCTACACCCGTGCCCCACTCCCCGATCAACCACAGATTACTCACGACACGTATAAAAACATTCTCAACTATTTACCCAAAGATGGCGTTTTAGTTTTAAATCAAACTAAAGTTATCCCAGCCCGACTCATTGTAAAAAAACCCACTGGAGGCTTGGCGCGTCTTCTATATATAGAAACCGTTGGTCAACATTTAAAATTTTTGAGTGACCGTAAATTAGAACTTAACACCGATCTTACTATTGAAACAGGCAAAGAGACCGGAGCAGTCAGATCGAATAAATTATCTTTCAAAGTTATTAAAAAGCACAATCAATTCTATATTCTAAAACCAGCTTTCGATATTTCTAACCTCTACACTATATTAAACAAATATGGCCAAACTCCTCTACCGCCATATATAAAAAATCCAAAACTTACTGGTAAAAAATTGTTAGCTGAGTACAATACTGTATTTGCTAAAACGCTCGGCTCGGTTGCTGCACCAACAGCCAGTCTTCATTTTACAAAAACATTATTAGCAAAGATAAAGCGCTCAGGAATAAAAATTATTTATATAACACTACATGTAAACCTCGGAACTTTTGCTCCCCTCACAGAAGAGCAATTGCAAGACAAAAAACTTCACACCGAGTTTTATGAGATTTCTAAAGCATCAGCCAAAGCATTAAACCAAGCCAAACAGTCTGGGAAACAAATTATAGCTGTGGGAACCACTGTGGTACGCACTCTGGAATCTGCATGCGAATCTAAATCTACAAAAAAATTAATTAAACCGGCAAAACTAAGTAAACTTACTGGGAATACAAACTTATTCATCACCGAAAAATCTAAGTTACAGTTTGTTGATTCTGTAATCACTAATTTCCATGTCCCAAAATCTAGTCTGTTAATGCTTGTTTCTGCTTTCACGGGAAGAAAAAAACTACTTGATCTATACAAACTTGCCATTCAAAAAAAATACCGTCTGTTTTCGTTTGGAGACGGCATGTTAATAAAATAATTCTGTTATAATAAATTTATGCACACCCTTCGAACAAGATTTGCCAAAGACATTGTCACCGAGTTTTTACCCCCATCACGACCTACAAAAAAACAACGGGTGATCATTTTTCTTGATGGTGCGCCATCTGTTCCAAACAAGAAGTTTCTCTTGGAATTTTATAGCAAGAAAGGTTTTTGGGTGTTCCATCCTCGCTATAGAGGTAGCTGGGAAAGCGATGGAAAGTTTCTAAAATACCCTCTAGACAAAGATGTTAAAGATATTTTAGACGGCCTACAATCTGGATTCATAGATTTATGGAGTAATAAAAAGATTAAACTAAGTCCTTCACAAATTTTTGTAATTGGAGGAAGCTTTGGTGGCCCCGCAGCAATTATATCTTCACTAGACTCTAGAGTAACCAAAGCAATAGCAATCTCTCCTGTGATAGACTGGACGAAACCATCGAGAGTGGAGCCAATCGACTTTTTGGCTAAATTTTTCTTGACTGGTTTCGGAAACGGATATAGACCAGAGAAAAATGCCTGGAAGAAAATCAAAAGTGGAAAGTTCTATAACGCAATAAATTATGTTGATCAAGTTGATGAAAAGAAATTAATGATCATCCATGCTAAAGATGACAAAATATGTTCTTATTCCCACTCCCGAAAATTTAGCACCACCTCTGGAACCAAACTAATTACACTTGCCAGTGGTGGACACCTTAGCACTTCATTACTCTTAAAACCGCGCTTCTACAAACTCATCACGAAATTTATTAAACCTTAATATATAACTTTATGAAAACCAAAATTATCGTCATCATAATCTTAGTACTAGTAGTTGGCTTCAC
>CAYQJW010000009.1:16361-20911 GCA_964418025.1 uncultured Candidatus Saccharibacteria bacterium
AACGTTTACAAAAATTTATTTGATGTTAATGAATCATTTTATGGTGATTATTTTTACAGAGACACAGACAAACCCGCCCCTCACAACTTATATACTACAGTAATAGACGTGCATAAGTTACTTCAAAAAAAAGATGAAAGCTCATGGGAAAAAATTAATCTTTGGGAGACACAAAATACACCCACAGATCAGCTTGCACTAGAAACCACTAAAATCACAATACCTTTTTCTAATGCTAGTTATGAAGTTATTTATGAGTATGATGGTTCGACTAATTCATACAAGAGATTAGTAAAAGGAGTAAATTCAATTGATCAAAATAATGATTCTCAAATTTCTCCTAAAAATATCTTAGTGATGCTTGCAGATATAAGTTTGAATGCAAATGATGACCTTGGAACACAAACTATCAAATTAAATGGTTCGGGACCGTGCTTTGTGTTTAAAGCTGGTAAATTTCAACAGTGCAAATGGGAGTACAAGGACGGACGCCACATCTACGTTGATACTGATGGAAACCCACTTAAATTAGAAACAGGCCAGACTTGGATTGAAATTTTTCCAAGAGATAGGCAGAATGATATTATATGGAAATAAATAAAACAGCTCCAGATTTTACCCTTCCCGATCAAGACGGAAATAAGCACAAACTCTCTGACTACAAAGGTCAGTGGGTTTTAGTCTATTTTTATCCAAAAGATAACACCCCTGGATGCACAACCGAAGCCTGCGCATTGCGAGATAATTTTCCAGCATTTAAAAAATTGAAGATTCAAGTATTTGGGATTAGTGCAGATAGTGGAAAAAGCCATAAAAAATTTGTAGATAAATACCAATTGCCCTTTACCTTACTAGCTGATGAAGACAAAAAAACTGCAAAAAAATACGGAGTCTGGGAAGAAAAAAGTATGTTTGGAGTAAAGTACATGGGTATACTCAGAAATTCTTATTTGATTAATCCCGATGGTAAAATTGCAAAGATATACGAAAAAGTTAAACCATCTGCTCATGCCGAAGAAGTTTTAAAAGATATTAAAGAGCTTTCAAAAAAATAGTACGGAAGAACATTCAGTATAGATTATTTATTATTCAACCCTTATGAAAAAACACGTTGCAATAACTGTCCATGGAAAAGTTCAAAAAGTAGGTTTTCGTTTTAGTGCTATAGAAAAAGCCCTGGAGTGGAATTTAGTAGGCCTTATAAAAAATTATGAAAATGACAAAGTCCAAATAGAAGTCGAGGGCGAAATGGAAGACCTGCAAAAATTCCTAAAGTGGTGCCATGTTGGACCACAGGGAGCACAAATTGAAAAAGTAGATTTTACTTCTTCAGAAGAACTACAAAATTACGAAACCTTCCAAGGTGAATGGTAAAATTAAAAGCCTCTGCTATGATGCGTGCCCTAGTATATACTAGCGCGCGCAAAGCAGAGGCTTAACGTTGTGCTTTTTGCATGTGCGATTATTAATGGTCTTAAATAGACGGCCAGGCGTTCGCGCCTGTGAGCTTATCGCTAAACAGCTAAAGCACTTTTTCCATTACGGATCTTATCATCAATAACTTTCCCCTTTCTGATTTAAGCGTACTCCCACCCAAAACTTGCGTCAAGACTAGTTATGCACTGTTTCCTAAAAAGAACATGAGATTGACAGAAAATATTTTATAACGCATAATCAAGACAAATTTGAATTGGGGGCTTAAGATGAATAACAACAACCAACTGTTAAAGACCATTTTTACTGTTTCATTTTTAACCATAGCAGGCGTCGCGATTCTTGTGATTATAATAGGTAAATTTGCCGGATTTTTATCCGTCCAAAACCAAAGATCCGCGATAGTCACGACGATTATAATCTTACTCAGTACGGCTATCATGAACTGGAGGTTTTGCTATCAGAAGCTCAACAGTCTCGTGGACAAAGTTTATCTACTTGATAAATGGTGTTACAATAACTCAACTTTTTGTTTCTTTGTAGGATTATTCTCAGGGCTTTTAAGTCTATTGATATTTATGCAAATATTATTATACTTAAACAATTTTTACCTCACGATGATTCAAGGGTTTTGTCTTCTTTTCTTTCTGTTTATGACATCACTCATGGTTCCCGCTTTCGAAAAAAAATTTGGTCCGCTTTAGCAGAACCAAAAACTACTTGATTAAATCAAGTAGTTTTTTATTTACCTAGTTACCTCGGCAAGCACAAGAAATTTGTTTGTTTACGATGCCGTTTATTAAAATCTTCCAAATACACTTCTTTGCTTTCTATCTTATAACCGCCATCATCGACATCATAAACTTCGTAGAATGATAACACGAAGTCTAATATTAAATCGATTAATTCAGGGTCATAAGTTTGATAAATGAATGGGGAGAACTCTATGATTAATTTTGGTTTGAGCTGAGTAATGACGTTAGTTGCACCTTGTAGTACTGCATACTCCATCCCTTCAACATCTATCTTCATCAAATCAATTTTTTGTATATCACCAAACATATCATCAATTTTTTTGATGTCTATGGTATTTGTTGCATCTGGCTCCCAAAGTTTAACTGTAGAAGAACCCCCAGCATTATCATATTTGGTGTAGATCTGTTTTTGTTCAGTTGAATTACCACAAGCAAAATTAAAGACCTGAATATTGTTAAAGCCGTTTAGGGAAATACTCCTTTGAAATTGCTTATAAAATGACTGCAGCGGTTCAAAAGCATAGACTTTACCAGTCTCTCTCAAACAAGCTGCGGCAAATAAAGAATGCTGACCAATATTTGCCCCGACATCAAAAAATATACCATCGATTGGCAAATGCTTTTGAATCAAATCTAAAATATGAGGTTCGTAAGCGCCACGCAAAAAAATATACTCATCAATAAAACCATTTTTAGGATCAATACAAATTTGGAATTTTACACTCCCATGTTCAACATTTACAGTGGTTGGTTTTTTAAAAGACCTTAGCTTTAGATAATAATATGCATTCAGAAACTTTTTGCCAATATTAAGCCATAAGGAAAATAAAAAATCGAACAGCCACGTAGGTAAGTACTTACGGATTCGGAATCGCAGTGCGTGCAAAAATGCAAAGGCATCCATATGATTAGTAATCGCGTAGCTTATGGATATCTGGATGTTCTTTGATTCGTTCTAAAGCCTTAGCTTCAATTTGACGAATACGTTCTCGAGTAACACCAAATTCTTCACCTACTTCTTCCAAGGTATGTGTAACTCCATCTTCTAAACCGAAACGCATCTTTAGAATCTTTTGTTCTCGAGGGTCAAGATCTTTTAAAATTGAATCTACATATTCACGAAGTAACTGGCGACCAGCCATTTCGGTTGGCTTTGGCTTGTCTTCGTCTTCGATAAAATCTTGTAGATAAGAGCTTTCTTCATCACTACTATCTTCCCCGACTGGAGCATCAATAGATACTGTTTCTTGAGAAATCTTTTTAAGATGATAAACTTTTTCTACTTCGATTCCCATTTCTGCTGCGATTTCTTCTGGTAAAGGTTCACGTCCTAAATCTTGAACCAACTGACGTTCGGCTTGAGCGTACTTATTTAGAGTCTCAACCATGTGAACAGGAATACGGATTGTTCTGGACTGGTCTGCTAAAGCACGGGTAATAGCTTGGCGGATCCACCAAGTGGCATAGGTCGAAAACTTATAACCCTTTGTCCAATCGAATTTTTCTACAGCACGGAACAAACCTAGGTTTCCTTCTTGAATTAAATCCAACAAACCTAAATTACGTCCCATATACTTTTTCGCAATAGACACAACCAAACGCAAGTTAGCTTCTGTTAAACGCTTACGGGCACCTTCGTCACCCTTACCAATACGTTGAGCTAGATCAATTTCTTCTGCACCTTTAAGTAAAGGTACCTTCCCGATTTCGCGAAGATACATTTGAATCGAGTCATCGTAGATATCGCCTAGGTCAAAACCTTCAAGTAATTCGTCTTTCTTCTTCTTGTTTTCTTCAATATCTAAAATGCCTTTGCCCTGCTCCCAGACACTTGCGACCTCCTGATCAACTATTTCTACACCATTGTCTTCTAAAGTATCCATCACTCGCTCTAACAAGTTGATATCATCTTCAAGTTGAGGGAAGATATGCAAAATCTCGGCTTCTGTTACGAATCCTCGACCTTGACCCTTCTTCATTAAACTATTTAGCACTTCTTGAAACTTCTGAGTTTCTTCTTCTGTTAGTACAAGCTTTGCCAACTTACGTCCAATTCGCTTGCCCTTCTTTTTCTTTATTTCCGGAACGACCGTCTTAACTACTGCTTTAACTGTTGGTTTAACAGCTGTCTTAACTGCGGGCTTCGCAACAGACTTTACCGCTTTCTTAACAGCTGGTTTCTTTGCAACAACCTTTTTAGCTACTGGCTTCTTCGGGACTTTCTTGGGTTTTACCACTTTGGTTGTTTTCTTAATAATTTTCTTCTTCAACACCATATACAAAAATATTTAAAAATTAAGTTTTGGCAAAAATGACTTTGCTAAAGATGAGGGTCGGCAAGCGCCGTCACGAAGTGACGAA
>CAYQJW010000010.1:0-10409 GCA_964418025.1 uncultured Candidatus Saccharibacteria bacterium
AGGCGGTCGCGCATGATATTGCCGAGAAAGGTTATAAACTTGTCTGGAATGTTGGGCATGATGGTGGGCAAGTTATTCCTCATATTCACATTCATGTTTTGGGTGGTAAACAGTTAGAGGAGTAAGAGCTTGATAAACAAGTCCTGTTATTGACAAAATATATAGCAAATCGTACAATTTGTAGTTGTGCGATTTATTTTTTAGGAGGACTCATGAAAGATACTTTAACGATTTTGGAAAATCAAGATTTCCATGATTTTGATTCTGTCATTGAAAATTTAGGAATCACAAAACATATTCCGAAGGGGATTCTGACTTGGAGACTTTTACCAAAAACTTTTAAAAGTAAGTTGGTAAAAAGAGAGCCAGAAGCCATGGGGAAGGTTGAAAATATTAGCAATATCTTGGCGGTTGGTTCTTTAGGTTTCTGTGTTCTCTCAATTGCCGTTCTGGTATCTCTGTTTTATTTTCAACCTAACATTGTTATTGGAACGGGGATTTTCTTAGCTATTTATTTTTGGATGTTTTTAGCTGTTTTCCCTATGCTATTTTCCAATGGGTTAAATAGAATTATTAGGAAGCTTGATAAGTACAAGAGTTCTACTCAAAAGGGGCTTCTGGTTTTAGAGCATTGCTCACAGATGTTAAATAAGTATGAGATAGAATATCTAAATCTGGAAGATCCAAACAGCTTTGCTAAACAGGAGATAGATTTTCAAGCTAAAGTACGTAAGTCTGAAGAACTATACGAACGATTCGAAAGTCATAAGAGGCGTATTGAACCAACCGACTCTAGTTACGAAGATTTTAGGCAAGGCAGTGAAAGAGCGTTTCAAGCTTGGGAGTTTATGGATACCGCATACGAAGCTTTTAAAGATAGAAAAGAAAAAGTCCAAAAAGGTTTACGGTTTGTCAGGCTTCGACTAGATGATTTGGATTTTGCTCTTGGCTCGGTAAGTTTATTCAAGGAGTTAAACGAAAATGAACAGGAGTGCGCAGAGCTTTTAGAGCGTGCTGATAAAAAATACCTACAGTTAGCCGCTTCATTAAGTGATGATTTCGAAAAGATCAAAGAAGTCTTTTCTGTTTCTCGATCTTACTTAAGTTCTGTTAAATCCATTGATCCGTTAAAGGAAACTGAGCATAAACTTTTATCTGCAAAGATCGCCGGTGAAGAGCTTGATAAGATTACTCAAGATTGGTTACCTCAAGTTGCAACTTAGGTTTGTACCCGCATTTTTGTTTGTTAAACAGAAGTGCGGTTTTTATTTACCATAAATTAACCAGTTTGACCAAATCATCAATTTAACGTACAATTTAACTATTATTGGTCGAATGCGTCATTTATGATGCATTTATTAAGTTCGTGCAAATTTATAAGCGGATGGCAGTTGCCAACGCCACGAACTATCTTTAGGAAAGAGGTGAGTGTAATGGTAGAAGTAAAACGTAAAGAAAATGAGTCCTTCGATAGCTTGCTACGAAGATTTAACCGCAAAATTCAACAAAGCGGTGTTTTAATCCGTGCGCGTAAAACTCGTTTTTTCGAACCTGAACCAAGTCGCAACCTACAACGTAGCACTGCTATTCGTCGTGGCGAACTTCGCGAAATCCGCGAAGAAATGAAGCGTACTGGCAAACCAGCTAAACCTGTTAAAAAAGGACGCTAGGAAATTAAACAAAACCTAAAGAAAAACATAGATGGACTTATCGTTACCACATATCCAAGAACTATTAGTAGAAAAACTCAAAGCTAAAGATCAGTTAGCTGTGGATACTTTGCGTGCTTTAAAAACTCGCATCATGAACGATCAGATCGCTAAAGGTAGCGAACTTACATCAGAAGAAATCTTAAGTTTAGTTAAATCAGAATCTAAGCGTCGCAAAGAAGCCGCCGAAGCTTTTACAGCTGGTGATCGTGCCGAAGCTGCAGCTAAGGAATTAGCCGAAGCCGAAATCTTATCTCAATTTTTACCAGAACAAGTTTCCGAAGCCGACATCGCTACAGCTATCGAAGCAAAAATTGCTTCTGAAGGCTGGACAACAGCTGACTTCGGAAAAGCCATGGGTGCTCTAAAACAACATTTTGGTAATTCTGCAGACGGTGGAACTGTCTCAAAAATCTTGAAAGAAAAGTTAAAGTAATAAAATAAAAAATGGCTCGAGAACAATACATAGTCGGTTTAGATATCGGCACTCAAACCATACGAGTAGTACAGGGAAAAGTAGAAGACTCGGGTAAAATAAATATAATTGGCGCAAGTAGCGTTCCTGCTATTGGTCTTCGTCGCGGGGTAATAGTAGATATCGATGAAGCTGTTTCTTCAATTTCTGCAGTTCTCGAACGAGCAGAGCGAATGACAGGCGTTCCTATCCGCAGTGCTAACATCGCTGTTGGCGGTAACCACATCGCTTGTATCGATTCTAAGGGCGTTATCGCAGTCTCTCGTGCTGATGGTGAGATTAGCGAAAGTGACGTTATTAGAGTAATCGATGCTTCCCAAGCAATTTCTATCCCACCTAATCGTGAGGTTATTCATGTTATCCCAAAAACCTTTACACTAGATGGTCAAAGCGGTATCAAAGATCCTTTGGGTATGACCGGAATTCGTCTTGAAGTAGAAACTATCTTAATTCATGGCGCAACTCCGTTCTTAAAGAACTTGCAGAAAGCCATCTTGCAAGCTGGTTTAGAAATTGATCAGTTGGTTCTTAGTCCTGTAGCTGCTAGTCAGGCTGTGTTAAGTAAACGTCAAAAGGAACTTGGTGTAGCTTTGGTAGATCTTGGTGCTGGCACAACAAGTTTGGCAATTTACGAAGAAAGCAATTTGTTGCACACCGCAATAATTCCTGTTGGCTCTCAACATATTACTAATGACATTGCTATTGGTTTGCGATGCACAATCGATACTGCCGAAAAAGTGAAGTTGATGTTTGGTGGAGCTTCACCAAAGTTGATGGATAAAAATGCAGAAGTTGATATGTCCAAAATTGATCCCGAAGAGATCGAAAGAATTCCTCAAACAGTAGTTGGAGAAATTATCGAGGCTCGTTTAGAAGAAATTTTCGACATGGTTAGTCGTGAGCTTAAGCGAATTGATCGTGATGGTAAATTACCAGCAGGGATTGTGCTCACTGGTGGGGGAGCTGCTCTTCCTGGAGTAGTAGAATATGCCAAACATCGTTTTCGTTTGCCAGTGTCTATTGGAGAGCCTTCTGAGGTCAGCACAGTTATTGACCAAGTAGTTGATCCTTCTTTTGCTACAGTCGTGGGTCTAGCTTTATGGGGTGGACACTATTCTAGTCCAACTACAAGCTTCAATTTTACCAAGCCATTTGAAGGGTTGTGGAATCATTCAATTGTGCTAAAATTGAGACAGTGGGTTAAGTCTTTTATGCCCTAGGTTAACTAGCAATAAGCTAGTAGTGGCAAATAAGGCAGCAAAAACTCAAAAATAGGCAGCAAAACAAAATTTAAAACGCAAAATAACAAATCAAACTGACGGTTAGCTAATGTTCGCTAACTCAGACCTGTTTCGGTGTTACTTGTTATTCTGTGTTTTATTTTTTATACTAAAGTTTAGATATTATATTCAAAATAAGTAGTCATTATGAAAAAAGTTATGGAAGTTAAACCAAAAATTGAAACATTTGCACGTATTAAAGTATTAGGTATCGGTGGTAGTGGTACTTCTGCTGTCGACCGAATGAGTGAGTTAGGTATCAAAGGTGTTGAGTTTGTGTCTATCAATACTGATGCTCAGGCTTTGCACAACAATCAAGCTGATCGTAAAGTTCATATTGGTAAGAGTATTACTAAAGGTTTGGGTAGTGGAATGAATCCAGAGCTTGGTCGTCAAGCTGCAGAAGAAAGCCAAGAAGAAATTGAAGACGCTATCAGCAATGCAGATATGATTTTCATCACCTGTGGTCTTGGTGGTGGAACCGGAACTGGTGCTGCACCAACAGTTGCTGAGCTTGCAAAGAATCGTGATATTTTAACCATCGCTGTTGTTACCAAGCCATTCACTTTTGAAGGAAGCAAGCGTCGTGAAATTGCCGAAACTGGTTATGAAAATTTAAAAGATAAAGTTGACGCAATTATTACAATTCAGAATGATCGCATCCTTCAGATTATCGACAAGAAGACTTCTTTGATTGATGCTTTCCGTACAGTTGATGATGTACTTCGACAAGGTATTGCTGGTATCTCTGATCTAATCACTAATCATGGTTTGGTTAATGCCGACTTTGCTGACGTTCGTACTATTATGCAAGATGCTGGTACGGCTATGATGGGTATTGGAACAGCTAGTGGTGAAGGCCGTGCCGAAGCTGCTGCTAAGGCTGCCGTAAACTCTCCGTTATTAGATATGACTATCGATGGTGCTCAAGGTGTGTTGTTCAACATTACTGGTGGTCCAGACCTTGGCATGTTCGAAATCGACGAAGCTGCTAAAGTTATTACAAAGAATGTTGACCCAGATGCTAAGGTTAAATTTGGTACTGTCATCGACGAAAACATGGGTGATGAACTTCGCATTACTGTTATCGCTACAGGGTTCGACGAAAACAATCGTCGGCCAACACCAATTTCGTTTGCTTCCATGAATGATGAACCAGTAATCGCACCTCGACCTGCTCCATTACGACCGATGTATAACGAGCCAGAATCCCGCCAAGATTTTAACGATAACAATACTCATCGTGAATCATCAATGAGTAATTCGGAAGACCAAGCAGAGGTTGAACCAGTTGCAATCCGTAAGCCATTATTTAAACCAAAACCAGTTGAACCAGTTGGAACAACTATGAATGATGATGACTTAATGTCTGGTGATGAACTCGATATTCCTGCGTTTATTCGCAAAAAGATGAAGTAATCAAAACCATATATTAAAATCCACAAGATATTCCTTTCGCTCCCAAATCGCTACGTAGCTCATTCACTTCGTGAATGGCTACTGGGCGATGAAGTACGCTTAAAGTAATATCTTGTGGATTTTTTATATGCTTGATTACTTCATTAGGATTGACAGGGGAGAGGATTAAGGGTAGTATTTAATGTTTTAAAGGAGGAACTATGAGTGTTGATAGAGATAGGATTTTTTTGTTGGCTTCGGTAAATGATATTGAAGCAATCACAGACTTTGTTACCCATGAATACAGAATACTTCATGATTCAATGCCATCACCCAAACAGGATTTTAGAATAGTTGAAGTGCTAGAAAGCAAGACACTAAAAGTTTGTTGGGAAGATGGTCGGTCGTTAGACTTAAAAGTCTTCTTACCAAGAGGTTACACTTTTAGGTCGGGGCAAAGTTATGCTAATGATTGGTTGCATCGTGAAATAATTTACATCCCGCAACAGTTGGATCGCAGAAGTGCGATTATTTCACTTTTCCACGAGATTGGGCATTCTTATGTGGGGGACAGGAGCAGGCTACCAATCTGGTTTCAAGAATTTTGTTTGTATCCGAGTGTATTATTCGGTATGTTAAAAACGATTTGGAAAGTATCCAAAAGTCGTTTTGTTGACCTAAATTTTGTTCGCGAACTATTGAAGTCACATCCAATAGAAAGTTTTGAGTCCCTAAATACAATCGAACGCGACTGCATCGCTCAGTCTAAGATAGAGAGAGGTTGTTGGGCGTATGGGTTAAGTGTGATGAGGGGATTGAAGCACAAAGGTTATGATCTGTTTACTGGATACAATACAGTTAAGGAGATCAAACTTGAGGTATCAGCATGCTTGGCAACTTATGACATGTTCACTCTTTCAGAGTTCTCTAACAATCTGAATTTTATTCTTGGACAAGAGCAAAGCGAATACATGGGCAAGCGAATTTTTGAGCCCCGCAATGAATTTCTTGATTCTATACAACACAAACTTCGCAAGAAAATTATGCAAAGATTTTTGTAGCATGTCAGTGTGTTAGGGCGTAACTTCGGTTACGCTTTTTATTTTAACCAGTTGCAATAACTATGAATGATGATGACTTAATGCCTGGTGATGAACTCGACATTCCGGCGTTTATAAGAAAGAAAATGAAATAGATTGTTAAAAAGACTAGGATTTCCTAGTCTTTTTTATTCTGTTTACTTTGCCAGTATTCTTCGGCGAGAGCATGCATTTCTTTACGTAAAGCGTTTACTTGGGCTTGTGTTTCTATGTTTTGGGTAGGGTTTCTTAATTCATTAACTTTTTTTAACCCCTCTTCCTTACTATCCATCAAGTCTCTATAAGTAACAGCTGTCCAATCATGAAGAAAATCGTCGTTCATTCTATGGAAGTCCAAGAAGATTGCCTGGATTCCTGCACTAACTTCTCTATTATTTGTAAGTGTATCTGCTAGCTCTTGCGCCTCTCTGGAGTATTTAAATGTTTGACAGAAATTGTGTAATTCTACATCTGCACTGGAAAAATTTTGGGCAAGCTTTTGATTTTCTTCCGCGCTACTGTGTTCTAGTGTAGGTTGAATTTGTGGTACTAGTATTTCCAGTTTTTTAATAATATTTTCTGTCCCATTTTTAATATATTCTAATGCTAATTTTTTCGATTCCGGGTTAGAGTCTGGGATAGGTTCGTATTCTTTAAGAGACTTTAATCTATCTGGGTAATTTGCTAGTCTTTTTAATAATCCTTGCTTCCTTTCCTCCAAAGAATTTTCTAGATTTTGTTCGTACTCATCAATAAATCCTTTTCGCTGTTCCGGAGTTAATCGATTAGCTGCATCTGCAGTAAGTTTATTCTCATCATTATCTACAACACCAGCAATTCCATAATTTGAGTCTGTTTTGTTGAGCACTCGCCATGGTGGATTGAAGCTTCCACTTTTTGTTTTAAATAATCGGGGTTGGTTGCCATGATAGCCATCATCATCACCGTTAGAAAAAGAAAATGTGTCTAGCTGTAAATTTGGAAAAGTCACTTCAAGAATCTTTTTTGCTAATCTCATAGATTCTCCTGTGTTGGTATATTCCTCTAATACTAAAGTTTTAGCACCTTCTGGTGCTAGACTTAGATAACTATATTCTTTCTTTACTCTGTCTACTTCTTCTTGGCCAACAACTTTGATAATTTCACTATCATTCATCTTAGCTAATTGTTTGTCATAGTCCTTATTCTCGATGTAGCCAGGAGATTGGTATTGTTCAGACTCTTCTTCAAATTTACGACCAGTTTCGGAACCAACATTTATAAAATTAATTAATGGAGGGCTCTTGTCTGGGAATTTCTTTTTCCAGAGATCAGAAAAAAGCGTGACTATTGGTCGAGTGGATTTGTCCAAAAGGACTAGATTGCTGATGTCCTCTAATGCAACCTTGTCAATTAAGACTTCTGTTCTTTCTGCCAACATGCGCCGCTGAACAGAGTCTTCCATAACTTCAAAATGTGGTTTTTGTTGAGTTTCCACTGAGTCTTTTGAATCACCCTCTTCCCAGTCTTCTTGGTCAATTTCTTCTTTTGTTTGATAGGATTCTCTCATATATGTCTATTATAATTTATAACCTTTGTTTTTCCCAGAGTTCGTGGAAGCGACCCTTTTTTGCACTGAGCTCGGCAAAGTTGCCAGATTCAATTATTTCACCTTCTTCGATCACCAAAATCTTATCCATTTCTTTGATGGTGGTTAAACGGTGGGCGATGACTATAGCCGTAACACTGTTAAAGAATTTATGTAGAGAATCTTGGATTTTTTCTTCCGATTCAAGATCTAAATGAGACGTTGCCTCATCTAGTAATAACAACTGGGGTTGCTTAAATACCGCTCTGGCTATGCCTAAGCGCTGTTTTTCGCCTCCAGAGAGCTTTACTCCACGTTCTCCGATGGCAGTGTCGACTCCGTCTGGCAGCTTATCTAGGAAGTCAGTGACATGAGCTGTCTCCAAAGCTTGTTGTAAACTAGCTTCTTTATTTTTGGTTCCAGGGCCAGCAAGATAAATGTTTTCTCTTAGAGAGAAATTGAAGACTTCCGTTTCTTGTAGCACCACAGCGACATATTTAAAATAGTCTCGTTTACTAATTTGTTGAATAGCTACGCCATCAATTAGAATGTCTCCTTCAAAGTTTTCATACTCTTTAAGTAGTAATTTGTACAAAGTAGATTTACCCGCACCAGATAACCCCATGATACCAACTTTTTCTCCACGGTTAATTGTAAACGAAATATTTTTTAAAACTATGTTATCACCGTAGGCAAAAGAAACATTTTTGAGTTCAATTGTCTCCCAATTTTTTGGAAATTTCTTCTTATCTGTTTCGTCGTCTATTGTTATTGGAACTTCTAAGATAGTTTTTAATCGAGAGATGTTATAACGGGCGATTAAGATATCTTCACTAACTCCAGAAAGTTCGGAGATCGAACCCCAAACACTATTAAAGTAGTTATTGAAGATGATTAACAATCCGGCTTCATATTGACCATTTATAATACCGGCAACAATTATTACGATTACAAAGATTTTAAAAACTTGGGCAACTACTGTTTCTCCAGTGGCACGGGTTTGGTTCCAAAATACGCGTTTCTGGGTGAGTTGATATAATTGATCAGAGTGGACTCTTAATTTTCCTACCACAGCTTTTATCATAGACATAATTTTGACACTGCGCACATTGTGCAGTGCTTCGAACTGTAGTCCAACAATTTCCTCACCTTTGATACTTGCCATGTTGCTTGCTCTGGCTGAACGTTTGCGTAAAATTCGACCGACTGCCCAGTAGGCGACTAAGAACCCTAAAGTGATGAGCGCAATTTTTGTATCGAAGTTAGCAATGATGATTATGGTTCCAACAAAGTTAACAATAATCTCGATGATATTTTGAACCCAGAATCTTAATAGGCGATTGTAACCGAGGGCAGCCGTGTGTATTCTCTTTAATTTATTACCAGTGTTTTCTTGTTCATGCCAGGCTATATCAAGATTGAACATATGTTCTATAGAAGACTGCTCAACTTCTATTTCCAAGCTATCGCCGATATTAAAGATTAGCTTCTTGGCGAAGTAAATAGAAAACGTTCGAAATACCGTAGCACTAGACCAAATGATAACAATGGTCCAAATTTCTTGGCTACTTGAAGCAAGATTTCCTTGGCTAATAATTGTAATAATTTTAGCTAGTCCATATGTACCATAGAGGTTTGAGATATCACTCAGGAATCGTAAAAGCGTCCCCGAAATAAACCGAAGTCTGTGCGGGCGAGTTAAGTTAGTAATATCTTTGATTAATTTCCAAGTAGAGTAGTTTTTGATTCTTTCACCTGGAGCTAAAATTCTTTTTCCCATACATTAAGTATACATCTTTATAGACAAACTTCGAAATCTATGCTATAATATTAGTAAGAGTTCATTTTCTGCTGACGCAAATTAAAAAAAGTTGGCATTGAAACAAAAATCAAAACAAATTCATAATAAATTTGAGAGTTCATGTCCGAAAAACCATATAAATCATACATGCAAGATCATAAAAGTTTGATCTTGCGTGATTATTTAGCCATTGATCGCACGATTTTGGCTAACGAGACATCTTACATGTCTTACATCCGCACTTCCCTAACGTTAATAGCTGCAGGTGCGACTTTAATTAAATTTTTTAATAGTGAATATACGCAAGCCTTAGGATGGGCCTTCGTGGGTATCGGTGGTTGGTTAGCCTTCCATGGTTACCGTAGATACAACAAAGTTGATACAATCATGCATCAAGTAAAAGGTGACTATATGAACGGTCATTTAGAGAGTGCCAAGAAAAATTCCGAAGCCCATACTTGGGTGATGAAGCTTTTAGGAAAAAACGCAGAATAAATTTAATATATTAACCGACTGTACAAGTCGGTTTTTTATTTACACTATGGTTTGGTATAATAGCAGGGTGAAATAACAGGAGTAATCCAAGGAGGATAACACCGCAAACAATTTAAACACTCACCGCGAAGACACCTCAACTTTTGTACCTGATGCTGCTTTTGTTGACCATGAGACGCAAGAATTAATGGTCTTCTGTTTAAATAATTGCATTAGGCTTAATCCAGGAGAATACATTAATGTATTTGATGGAGTGCCTTATCCAGTATTTAAATATGCTGGTCAAATCAGTAAAAACGAAGTTAAGGCTCAAAAAAACTGCCTAGCTTTAGTTTTGAACGTAGAATCAGGATTTTCTGGGTTAGTAATCAAATTCATTGATTGCTCCCAGATAGAGATTGATTTGGTTAGAGATCAGGTATTTGAAATTGCAAGGGAGATCATTGATTTCCATTTCATGTTTCATCCTCACCAGATTTTCCAAGTCATTCACGACGAAGTTTGTGAATATTGTCACTAGCCGCAACTTAAGCGGCTTTTTTCTTTTATCCAAATTTAATCCCGTGGCCGTTCACTTTTTGATTTGGCACTGATATAATGCCTGT
>CAYQJW010000010.1:10509-18494 GCA_964418025.1 uncultured Candidatus Saccharibacteria bacterium
CAAATTTAATCCCGTGGCCGTTCACTTTTTGATTTGGCACTGATATAATGCCTGTATGGATACAAGTAATGAAAAAATAGAACCACGACTACTTAAAGGTTTCCGCGATTACGGCAACGAAGAGCAGTCGAGCAGGCAAGCAATGTTTGCAAAAATTCAATCTGTGTTTGAACAGTTTGGCTTTTTACCTTTGTCTACACCTGTACTTGAGTATAAAGAAATTCTGATGGGGAAGTATGGTGATGACGAAAAATTAGTTTATAGTTTTAAAGATAACGGTGATCGTGATGTAGCTATGCGCTACGATCTAACAGTGCCACTGGCTAGATATGTTGCCCAAAATCAGGGAAGTTTACCATTACCGTTTAAGCGTTATCAAATTGCGCCTGTGTGGCGTGCTGATAATCCTCAGAAGGGGCGACTACGTGAGTTCTATCAATGCGATGTAGATGTAATAGGTACAGACAGTCCTTTGTCTGATACTGAAGTTTTGGCTTGTTGCGCTAAAGCATTAGAAGCTCTAGGTTTAACCAATTATAAAATTCGGATTAGTGATCGTGCTTTGTTAAAAGAGTTATCTCCCGACGCAATTCGGATTTTAGACAAAGTAGAAAAAATTGGTATCGACGGCATGACTAAAGAAATGCAAGACCGTGGTGTTAGCGAGTCCGAAATTACTTTAACCAAAAAACTTGTAAGTGGTGAAGGTGTGGCCTTACCAGAACGATTAGAAAAAGTTATCACTGGACTAAAAGATTATAATTTAAAAGGTGTTGTAGAGTTTGATGCCACAATTGCGCGTGGCTTAGATTATTATTCTGGGACAGTGTTCGAGTTTGTGCTACCAGAAAAACCAGAATACGGTACTATTTGTGGTGGTGGACGTTATGACGGTTTGGTGGATCAATTTTCAAACCAATCACTATCTGCGGTGGGTGGTAGTGTAGGAATCGACCGTCTTTATGGAGCATTAGTAGAACTAGGGTTGGTTCCAAAGACTTCCGGTATTCAAGTTTTAATCTTGAATTTGGCCGAAAATCTTCAAGCTAAATATATTGAAGTTGCTAGTTTATTACGCGAAGCCGGTATCAACACAGAGTTATATTACGAGCCTTCGAAATTAGAAAAGCAGTTTAAATACGGAGAAAGAAAGAATATCCCATGGGCAATTGTAATGGGTGAAGAAGAAGCAGTAAGTGGAAAAATTAAACTAAAGAATTTTGCTACCCGAGAGCAAATCGAAGTGTCGCTAGATCAACTCGCAGGCCAGATATTAAATTAAAGAAAACTTTTAAAAAACTTAAACTGTTCTTGAACAGTAGAAGTTCATAATATAGACATGCTCTCGAAGTATGTCTATATTTTTTTGTGGGTATTTTTGTGTGGAATTATTTTCGCTCATAGTTTTGCTATGCCTGTTTTCTTAACTCTGCCTTTGATAATTTTAGGGTTGAGCGGTTTGAGTGGGGTATTGGTGTTTAAATCTGGAGATCTTCTTTTTTCTGTTCTTTGTTTCGTTTTTGTTGTTTGCCTGGGCTTTAGTATAGGGCTAATGATTTGGAGTAATAGTCAGCAAGTTAATCAGTTTCAAAATGACGTTGGCAAGCAAGTGAATACCGAGGGGGTCGTAGTTGGCTGGCCAAATTTAACTAGTTCTGGAAATCAGGCCATTTTAATTAAACCAGATGGCTTTACTCAAGCTGTGAGGGCAAGTTTGAGAGCTCCCATTATGGTGCACCCTAACGACAGAGTTTGGGTCAGAGGGGTTATCAAACAACCAGAAAATTTTAGTGGTTTTAATTACATTGCTTATCTTCAAAAAAATAATGTTTACGCAGAACTGGATAAGGCCAAAGTAATTGTAATTGATTCTGGGCAAAACAATTCCACAGCGATTTTGGGAAAGGTTCGGGAGTGGGTAATTTTAAAATCTGAGCAAAGACTGTCTAAAACCAGTTCTGGTTTGGTTTTAGGAATGCTGATTGGTTATGGTGATAGCTTACCCAAAACATTAGCAGAGGCATTTAAAAAAACTGGACTGACTCATATTTTGGTAGCATCAGGTTTTAATTTAACAATCATAGCCAGTAGTATTGGTTTCTTTGCTTGGATTATAGGTAGACGATGGAGTGATGTGTTAAGCATTTTAATTTTGTGGATGTTTGTTATATTAACTGGTAGTTCTGGAAGCGTGGTGCGGGCGGGGATTATGACTAGTTTAATATTATTGGCGCGGAGTATAGGGCGAATGCCCACTAGTTACTTCACTTTATTGTTAGCAGTAGTTGTGATGGTCATGCTTAATCCACTTCAATTATTTTACGATATTGGTTTTCAACTCAGTGTGGGAGCGACCTTGGGAGTATTGGAAGCCAATAGGTTAAGAGTTCATTTACAAAAAGAAGGTTGGCTGACCGAATTATTATGGCCAACTATGGGCGCGATTATTTTTACAGCTCCGATTATCTCGTTATACTTTGGTACATTTAGCATAATTGCTCCTTTGGCTAACCTTGCAGTTTTACCAGCTGTGCCGATTGTGATGTTGCTAGGTGCTCTGTCGTTATTACCGATCATCAATTTGATGACTGTTCCTATTACCGAATTGATCGTGGCTTTTCAAGAGGGGGCTACTGTATTCCTATCGGAATGGAAGTACAGTTCTGTGTCTATAAAGTCGACATTAATAGGTGTGATTATTTACTACGTAGTTCTGTATTTAATAAAGGAAGTCTATTATTCACGAAAATCTGCGGATTTGAACAAACCAATAGATTCTGATAAAATGACAAAGATAATCATTTAACATTAAATTCTTCTATGAATAATAAAATTATATATGGAGCAATCGTTGTTGTGGTTTTGGCCGCAGCGGGTTGGTTTTTTTGGTCTCAGTCCAAGAATAATCAAGAGAAATCAGAGACAGAAAACTCTCAGACAAGTAGCGCTAAGACAGATGACAACCAAGACGAAGTCGCTAAAGTTGATGAATCAGCTAGTAGCGCAACATGTAAACGAACATTTAATAATTCAGATTTAAACAAAGTGACTGTAAACGAAAACTTAAAATTTGTGACAATGAGTGTTAAAGGTTATGGTGATATTAAAATTGAACTGAACCGAAAAGACGCACCAAAAACTAGCGAGAACTTTCTTAAGTTAGTTGAAGCTGGTTTCTATAACTGTTTAACTTTCCATCGTGTAGCTCAAGGGTTTGTAATTCAAGGTGGTGATCCATCTGGTGACGGTACAGGTGGACCTGGTTATACAGTTCCTGCAGAAATTAAATTGAAGCACACTAAAGGTTCTATCGCGATGGCCCGACAAGGTGATCAAGTTAACCCAAACCGCGAATCATCTGGTAGCCAGTTCTATATCTCTTTAGATGCTTTACCAATGTTGGATGGTCAGTACACAGTCTTCGGACAAGTGATCAGTGGTATGGATGTTGTCGAAAAAATCGGTGGCGTACCAATTAACGGAGCCGGTGATGGTCCTCCATTAGAAAAGGTAGAAATCACTAGCGCAGTGGCTTCTGATAAATAAAGATAAGACTTTAAAGATATTAAATTAACAGATAAGAATTTATGAAGCATATTAAGCAACAGCAAACATTAATTTTAGTAAAGCCTGATGGAGTAAAGCGTGGCCTAGTAGGCGAGGTAATGTCTCGTATCGAGCGCCGTGGTTTAAAAGTGGTCGCTCTAAAGATGGTTTCCGTAGATAGAGCACATTTAGAAAAGCATTTTCCATCAAGTGATGAATGGGTGGATCGTTTAGGTGATAAAGGATTAAAAACCTTTGCTGATTACGACTTAGATGTAATGGAGTACATGGGAACAGATAACCGTTCCGAAATAGGGAAAATGGTTAAAGAGACTCTTTATGCATATATGACTTCTGGTCCTATTGTCGCGGCTGTTATCGAAGGTTTGCATGCTATTGATATGGTTCGTAAAGTGGCTGGACATACCTTACCTGTTTTTGCCGAGATGGGAACTATTCGCGGTGATTACTCTGTAGACAGTCCTGCAATTGCTAATACAGAGAAGCGAGCTATCTACAATATAATGCACGCATCAGAAACACCAGAAGAAGCTGCAAATGAAATTTCTTTGTGGTTTAAACCAGAAGAAATTCATTCCTACAAGCGTGCCGAAGAAGATGTAATGTTCTAAAACCAAAAACCGCCCAGATGGGGCGGTTTTTTTGTTATTTTTTTCGGAAGAATGTTGGCAATCCAGGCATTCGAGAAGAGATATCTTGTAATTTAATTTCTCTAACTCTTTGGAAAATGCCTTTGTCGTTTTCTTGTAGGTATTTTCTGATCATCGAACGCGCATGACTAGTTTTAGCAACAACTAACCAGTCCCGCGAAGGTGTGGCAGCTTTTTTAGATTTTAAAATTTCTACCACATCACCTTGGTGAAGTTCGTCTGTAATTTTGGCAATTTTACCATTAACTTTTGCCCCAAGCATTTGATAGCCCAGGTCAGAGTGAACCGCAAAGGCAAAGTCGATAACACAAGCTCCGACTGGGAGATCTTTAACATCTCCTTTTGGAGTAAGTACAAAAATGCGGTCACGGAAAAAATCGATTTTTAAACCTTCTAAGAATTCGTCTGGGTGGGCAGCCATTTCTTCTTGCCAAGCACGGAGTTCTGCAAACCACTTCTGGCCACGTTCCAGTTGTTCTGGTTTGCCTCGTTCTTCATAAAACCAATGAGCGGCAATTCCGCGTTCCGCTGTTTCGTCCATTAAATCGGTGCGGATTTGCACCTCAAAAACTTCACCGGTCTTATCAAATACAGTAGTATGAATACTCTGGTAACCATTAGGTTTTGGAGTAGCAATAAAATCTTTAACACGCCCAGGTACGGGATTAAAGTGCTTATGAATAATTCCTAGTGCGGCGTAACAGTCAGCTGTAGACTTTGTGATGATACGCAAAGCGTGAAGATCATAGATTTTAGAGATATCTCCGTCGTAGCGGTCCAGTTTTTTATACAGTGAGTAAATGCGCTTGGTTCTTCCTGTAATATCTTGAAACTTGATACCTTCTAATTTCAAAATTCCAGAAAGTTCCTTTTGCATTTCCTTAATATTTTTTTCGCGTTTCTGTAATTCTGTTTCTAGTAGTTGTTCGGTCTTTTTGTAATTTTCTGGGTCGACAATTTTAAAAGATAGATCTTCAAGTTCATCTTTCCAAGATCCAATTCCTAAGCGACCAGCGATAGGGGCGTACATCTCCATGGTCTCGGTGGCAATCTTCAATTGCTTGTCTTTAGGAAGATGATCAATTGTTCGCATGTTATGGAGTCGGTCTGATAATTTGATTAGCATTACCCGAACATCACGGCTGGTGGCAATAAACATTTTACGAAGGTTCTCTACGTAATATTCATCTTTACTATTTAATAGGCGAACTTTACCAAGTTTAGTAACGCCATCAACAAGTTCGGCAATTTCTTTGCCAAACTCTTCTTGAATATCTTCATGGCTAGTTTCGGTGTCTTCGGTGATGTCATGAAGAATAGTCGCAATTATAGTAGCAGTATCAGGGAAAATTTGACCCAAAATAGAAGCCGCTGCCATTGGGTGATGTACAAAATCTTCACCACTTTTTCGCTTTTGGCCAATGTGCGCTTTTCGAGCAAATTCTAAAGCATGCTCAATAACCGATTGGTCTTTCGAGTTAAATTTAAGTGGGATTGATTTAAAGAATTCATTCATATAGGGTATTATACTGCCTTGGCTTGTTTGAAGCAAAGATTGGATAAAAATAAAAAGCCTTTCGAAAAAGGCTTTATTGTCTTAAAATTCACCGAAATCTAATTCGAGATCATCATCGAAGTCATTACTGTCATTAAACAGTTCCACTAACTTTGCATGCAGTGTCGGGTTGGCTGCAATAAAAGGACCATTGCCATGTTGCCACTCGCTACCATCAGGGCTTGTTACAACACACCCAGACTCCTGCAGTAAAAAGACTGTTCCCTCATAATCCCAAATTCCACCACCACCAGAGCAGTAGTACCAGTCTTTGCGACCATCAGCAACCCATCCACAGCTAATGGCTGTACAGCCGTTGCTGCTAGCCCAAATAACTCGTTTTTGTTCTGTTTCAGTTGGTTCAAAATCCCAACTTACCAAACTCTCGAGACCATCCAAAAAATTTAGACGTTGCTCTGAAATAGAATCATTGGTCAAACCAACGCTGTACATTAATTCAGACTGGTCTGAACATTGAATTCTTAGCAAGCCGCGGCGTGCGCCTTTGCCTCGTTCGGCAAAGTACATTTCCCCCATGATGGGGTTGTACACACAACTCATTTCCATCTGGCCATTGATTCTTACACCAACGATAATTGCCCAACAGGGGATTCCTTTGATGTAGTTAAGGGTGCCATCGATTGGATCGATGATCCAAACGACTTCGTTATCTGCACCGACGGTTGGAAACTCTTCAGAAATTATTCCGTGATCTGGAAAGGCTTGGTTGATTCTCTTTACAAAGAGTTGGTTGGTTGATTTATCAGCTTCACTCACTAAATCGAGTGGGTGTGATTTCATATCCACGTTGCCATGCCGTCCAAATCTTGAGAGTGCTACTTTACCAGCTTCTCTGGTAGTTTTTAGCATAAACTCTTTAATTAATTGCGTATCCATATTTCCTCCTAGAAATGTAATAAGACTTAATAATTTACCATCTTTTGCGGTTTTGGTCAATGCTTGCCGTGTTATGGGTGGTGAGGCATAATAAATTTATGCCAGAACTTCCAGAGGTTCAGACTGTTGTAACAGAGCTGAATAAGAAACTAAAAAACAGAAAAATCTCTCGTGTGATAGTCAACATGGGTAAGATTATTAGCATTGGCCCACAAACTGTAAGTAACATTCGAGACACTTCACAAAAGTCTGTTAATCAATTTGCGCGGCTTTTGACTGGACGTAAGTTTATTTCGGTAACTCGCCGCGGTAAGATGTTGATCTTTAATGTTGATGGGCCTCTGTCTATGTTGGTTCACTTAAAAATGACAGGTCAATTTATTTTTGAAGATAAAATTCAAGCTAAGCGCACCGAGAGTAAATATCGAATTCTTAATAAGCTCACGGCTCCGATGGTTAAGCTTCCAACCAAGCACACTCATGTAATTTTTAAATTTACAGATGGTTCGACCTTGTATTACAACGACGTTCGTCAGTTTGGTTATTTACGAATTGTAAAAGATGAAGATATAGATAAAGTGAAAGAGTTTAAAGATTACGGACCAGAGCCGTTGAATAAAACTTTTACATACGAAGTTTTTGCAAACGTGCTAAAAAATCGTAAAAAAATTCCTATCAAACTGGCGTTGATGGATACTAAAGTTGTAGTGGGGATAGGGAATATATATAGTGATGAAATTTTGTATCACGCACACGTGCGACCGGACAAGGAAGTTGCCAAATTAAAACCTGCCGAGCTTAAGGCTATCTTTGATCAAATTAAACCAGTGTTACTTACTGGAATAAAATATAAAGGTTCGAGCGTGGGGGATTTCATCCGCACTGATGGCAAATGGGGTAGTATGGGTAAACATCATTATGTTTATGGGCGAAAGGGTCAGGCGTGCCTCGGCTGTGGTACAATAATTGTAAGTAAGAAGATGGGCGGCAGAACCACCTGTTATTGCCCAAAAGAGCAGAAATAATATGACCGACGAACGCTGGCAACAATTTATAGAGCTCGCCAAGGACCAATTTGATAATGTAGAAGTGTCTACAGAAGAGCTATTGGTTCAGTCCATTGACGGCCCAGAAGTCCGTGGCAGTGTTGATATTTTAGTCTTTGAACGCGGCGGCGATACTTACAAGCTAAAGCGGGAGAATCGACCCTTGGTGCTGGAACGAAAAGAGCATCATGCTAAGCGCGCTACAGATACAGCTCAAGTTGAATATAAATTTTCTACGACAGAATTTTCTCATAAACTGCATGTGTACAA
>CAYQJW010000011.1:0-17122 GCA_964418025.1 uncultured Candidatus Saccharibacteria bacterium
AGCAACGCCTGGGTGTTCGTCTAAACCGGTTGGTGCGCACATAATTTTTCCTCCTAAACCTAACTAATTTACCACTTGTTGGGGTATAAGTCAATAAAAAAGATATGAATATAACCCTAAGTATGGTATAATTTATTTAAAGAAAACTCTGTGTGCTAAAGCTGTTAGCCTAGCTAGTAACCACAGAAGAAATAAATACAAAAAAATTATGACTAATGCAAAACGTAAGGCGTTATATTTGTTTTTGACATCACTGTTAGGGATTTTATTATTACTGATGTTCCATAGATCCTTATTTGTAATCTATGATATTCTTGGTGGATTTTTTCCAACAAACCCATTTTTTGATGTTCGTTCGGAAGTGATATTCACTTTAGATTTCTTCACTATGATAGTCGCAATGTTTTTGGGTGGATGGTATGGGGTGTGGCTTGGTTTAGATTGGTATAAGATGATTTATGAAGAACGTGAAAGCCGAGAATGGTTCCATGGTTTCTTGCCTCATCATTGGAGAGGTTATCATGCTCGCAAGCACAAAACACAAAAAAATTCTGAACCAGAGTTCGAAAAGTTAGATGCAATGTCTAGTCCAAAACGTATTGTAGTAAAAGGCCCTGTAGCTGCATCTCGTCGAGTGGAAAGCTTTGCCTCATTTAAAACTACACCAGCAAACACAGCTTGGAGCTTTGACGATGTAGCTGCTCCTTCGGAAACTGCTAAGCCAAAACGCAAAGCTGTTGCCAAAAAACGAGTTGTTAAAAAGAAGGTTGCTAAATAGTATATCTAAAATATTCGCATGAAGTTAGATCAGTTAATACTCAAGACAGTCATTGTTCAAGTTTTATTAATGATCACAAAGGTCATATTTTTTAGGTTTCTAAATACAGACTTGCTACCGATATTGATTTTGTATTATTTCATTCTAGCTGTGATTTCGATTGCAGTAGTCCGAAGACTAGGTGTTTTAAATTATTTTGAAGGTATCCTTGTTACTATAATTTGGTTAGTATTGAATATTCTAATCGACTTGCTAATTACTCAAGCTATAATCGATAACGGGGTATTTTCTAATGTTCATTTTTGGATTTCTTATTTAGTTTTGCCGTTAACAGTTTTGATTTTTCATAAGAAGGCACATGTTGAAACCAGAAAAGCCTTAAGAAATAGCTAGGACAAACGAACGTAGCTAAAACTTCACCTTTAAGTAAGGTGATTTTTATTTAAGTTGACTTTAGGTGAACGATTGTATACCATAACAGTATGCAACCAATCATCGCTCACATTGATATGAATTCGTATTTTGCCACAGTAGAACAGCAGGATAATCCTGCCTGGCGTGGTCATCCTGTGGCAGTGTGTGAGCACTTGGGTGGAATTATTATTGCCGCCAGTGTGGAAGCTAAAAGATGGGGGATTAAAACCGGTACTCCTGTATGGGAAGCTCGTCGCATTTATCCAAAAATTATTTTAACTAAAACTAGCCCAGAGAGGTATAGATTTTATACAGCAAGGTTTTTAAAAGTATTCGAAGATTATACAGATAGAGTCGAAAAATATAGTATCGATGAAGCCTTTTTAGATTTAACTAAGTCTTGTAATATCCGCGGTTATAAAGATGGAGTTTTGCAAAAGTTGGACCCATGGCAGGAGGCCTCGCGTGTGATTAATGAAATTAAAACTCGCATGAAGACCGAAGTAGGAGATTGGATTACTTGCAGTGCTGGTGTCTCTTATTCAAAGTTAGTTGCTAAAATTGCTTCGGATTTGCAAAAGCCAGACGGCTTAGTAATTGTTCGTCCCGAGGACAAAGCCGCTCTGTATGATCGCCTTGCCTTAACGGATATTCCAGGGATTGGATCTCGTATGGAGATTCGTTTAAATAAGTTAGGAGTTAAAACTTTGTCGGAGTTGCGCGATTTTCCTCTAACAAAATTAGTAAGCTATTTTGGAATTCAGGGTTATCATTTGCATAGCATGGGTCAATTAGAGGGGAGTTGGAAAGAAGAATTTGCAGACAACGATGACCAGCCAGAAACTGCTTCCATGAAGTCTATTGGTCATATGTATACTATTCCGCAAGAGTTTCGTAAACAAAAAATTATGAAGCCGGTGTTGTATAAGTTATCAGAGATGGTTGGGGCTCGATTGCGGGTTAACGGTTTAGCCGGTGGTGTTGTACATGTCCACGTGCACGACCCAGAGCGGTTGTGTGCCAGTCGTGGTGGTAAAATTGGTTATGCCGTGCAAGATGGCCGCGATATATACCTAGAGTGCCTGGCATTGTTAAAGCAAACCGGTATTAGTATGGAGGATCTAGAAAGTAAGAGTTACTTAGTTGGTGTAACTGTGGCAGATCTACAGCCGGTCATAGAGCAACCAAGCTTATTTAAAACTAAGCGCCATGCCGGTAAATTAATGGAAGCACTCGATATTATAAACCAAAAATATGAAGATTTTACAATTGCTCGAGTGCCGGCGTTCTTAGCCCGCGACATTATCCGTGACTCAGTTGGTTTTGGCCGAATGAAAGAATTTAAAACCACTTTTATGCGTGGTGGACAGGGTGGTTTTAAATAAAATAAAAAACGCTTCATTCAAGGAACAAAGCGTTGGTAATTTAACTACTTGCCGTAACTGCATGAGTTTCTTTAACTGCAAAAAAGTTTTCAACCCACTTTTTTATACGGCTCTTTTGCGGTGGCAATGGGGTGCAGGCTAGTAAGATCCAAAATAAAGTATAGGCAATCTGTTCGACTAATCTTGCTGCACTGACGGGGGTAATAATCCTTGTTAGATATTCATAAATTACAGGATAAGCAAAGTATAATGTCATCACGTAAAGAAATATCCTAACAGTTTTATGAAATGGATCGATGCGGCGAGGGTTACAGGTGTCGCTTCCTGGTTTTACAGTTTCATCGACTTTATCCGCCCACCATACCAGCATCAAGGGGAACAAGAAGACAAGTATCGTAAAAAATCCAGTTGAAGGGTCGAAGCCTTTGGTCATGATCTCATCTACTGCAATTACACAGGCCGCAAGTGCAAAAACTAAGATTGTCACATATTTTATTAACTTTAAACTGATTCCAAAGTTTCTTTGTAGTCGATGGCAGGTTTTTTCGACTTTATCACAAATCCAGTCATCCATATTAATTCCTCCTTTTGAAAAATAAGATTATCTTAAAATTTGGGTTTTGTCAATGGTTTGTGGTATAATTAGCTTACAAAATATAGTAAATGAAAGTGTGGAAGGTAATTTTTTCGTACCTTCTTCCTAGCGTTCTGAAATCAAAATTCAAACTAAAATAGATAACAAAACAAAATGGTTGCGATCCAATTTTATAGAAAGTTTATAACCGAATTTGTCCGAGAACAGATGATTGTTCTTGGTCCAAATTTAGCTGTCGACACAGCAAATCGTGCCGAGGGTGTAACGATTAATAATCGTGGGCAAGTTGTAGAAATTGTTGGTGAAGGGAGTCAGGTTTTGTTTTTGGTCGTGCAGGAGTATTTAAAACTTTCCCCACAGCTAACCAATTATTCTATCCATTCATTATTTGTTAAATATCCGGATATTGCGGAAGAATACCCAGAGCATTTTACTAAGGTTAGCTTGATTTGTCCTTTAATGATTCCCGAAGCATGACAGTAGAATTATTATTACTAGCAGATTTTGCTGTTTTAGGAATAGTCTTAGCTATTTATTTAAGACGTGTTTATCGTGAGCGAAATAAGTTAGTTGGAGAAGCTAGTCGAACTTTAGAGCTACAGCAGCGAATGTACCAAATTCAGGTTTTACAAGAGATTAGCGAACGTATTGGTTACTCATTAGAAGGGAGTAAGATTATCGAAATTATTACCAACAGTATAGGTAATTTGCTCGAATACGAAACAGTGTCTTTCATGTTATACAGCAAGAGTGACTCGGTGGTATTCAAATGCCATGTTCATAAGGAAGTTAACCACAGATTTATTCTTCAAGTTAAAGATCACATGATGGCTGCCACCAATGCTTTGTGTCATCCAAAAAATTTAAATATAAAATTAGATGAAAGAATCGGTGGAGCAATTTTAGATGATCAACTTCAGGTTGATGTTAAATCGTTTGTAAACATTCCGGTAATTATCGGAACTGAGTTACTCGGTTTAATAAATATCTCGTCGTCTAAACCTGGTTTGTTTGGGTGGCAACAAGCAGCGGTTTTGTTTACCATTACAAATCAAGCGGCGGTGGCGGTGTCTCAACTGCAAACTATGTTGGAAAGCGAAAAGGGGAAACTCACAGGAGTAATTTCTGCTATGACAGACGGAGTTTTGATGCTCGATCTAAACAATCAGCTTCAGATTTACAATCCAGCTGTCGTAGATTTGCTCGACTTGCCAGTGGGTAGAAAAATTACTATGTTCGATATTGTTGATAGTTTAGCGGGAAAAGTAGATTTGCGAACTAAAATTGACGAGTCATTAGTTAAAGGTATCCCCATTGAAGTAAAAGAACTATTTGTTCATGATAAAGCTTTAGAGATTACCATCACACCAGTACGGGACCATTCTGGGCAGCATAGAGGAGTGGCAGTAATCTTGCATGACGTTACTTCTGATAAAGCTCTAGACAAACTCAGGCAAGAATTTACCGCTATGATGGTTCATGAGTTGCGAGCCCCTCTTACAGCGGTTAGATGGTCAAGCGAAGCATTGTTAAAAAACTTATCTGGTGCACAGCAACAGTTGGAAGCCGTAAAAGTAAAAGACAGTGTTACCAATATTGATATTGCAGCTACTAACATGCTAGAGCTGGTCAATGATTTGTTGGATGTAGCAAAGATCGAAGCGGGGAAATTTGATTTGAATATTCAGGAGTATGATTTGTCGGATGTTATCAATCAAGAGATTCAAACTTTTACACCCCAAGCAGAAGGCAAGCACTTGGCTTTGAATTTTATTACACCTGGGGTAACGAAGGTAAAGTTTGATAAAGTTCGCATCGGACAAGTATTAGGTAATTTATTGAGTAATGCTATCAAATATACTGACAGCGGTCAGATTGATGTAAACTTAACAGTTGACCCGTCAAAAAATGAAGTCGTGATTGCGATAAAAGATACTGGGCTAGGGGTTAGTCGAGAAGATCTCGCCGTATTGTTTTCTAAATTTAAACAGCTAAAAACCTTTGATCGTTCACGAAAAGGTACGGGGTTAGGCTTGGTGGTCTCGAGGGGAATTATCGAAGCTCATAAAGGTAGAATTTGGGCAGAGAGTGCTGGTGAGAACTTAGGGTCCACCTTTTCATTTAGTTTGCCCGTTAAATAATTAGGATTTCTGTGGATAACTTTTTTTCACTGGGAGGGGTATAATATATTTATATTAGTAACTTAAAAAAATGCCGAAAATTGTTTGTGCGGAAGATGACAAAATGATTGCTACTTCTTTGGCTGAGGGCTTTAAAACTGGGGGTTTCGAAGTAACTCCGGCTTATGATGGAGAAGAAGCTTTAGCGAAGATTAAAGAAGTTAAACCAGATGTGGTGCTTTTGGATATTATGATGCCAAAGCTTGACGGGATTGGCGTAGTTTGGGAAATGAAGGCAGATTCAGAAATAGCTGACATCCCTGTAGTGATGCTTACAAATCTAAGTGACCCAGCTACTGTTAGTAAAATTTTAGAAGCAGGTGTTACTGATTATCTTTTAAAGAGTGAGCAGACTATCGATCAGATTGTCGATAAAGTACATGAAGTAATGAATCGCGGTAAATAAAAATTTCTAAATGGACGTAATAGCACACACGCTGTGGACAAACGCAGTTTTTCATTTTAAGTATAAGAACCAACGCAGAATGCGGTACCTTGCCGCTTTTTTTGGTGTCGCACCAGATTTAGTAGGATTCACCCCGCTTTTTATTTACTTAATCATTTCTGGACGGGTATTTAACGGAGAGAGGCTTTCGTTCTTATATCAAACCCATTGGACCTTTCGGTTCGCAGAGGAAGCTTACAACTATACCCACAGCTTAGTTATATTCGGCATTTGTTTTCTATCAGTTTTAATATTGGGTAATCTATACAAACATTTGAAGCGTGGCTCTTTGCAAAGCTTTTCTTGGCGTAAGGCGTGGTTCTTTTGGCCAATGTTGGGCTGGGCTTTACATATCTTAATTGATATACCAACTCATCCAGATTTTTACTCTACGCCTTTCTTGTACCCAATTTCTAGTTTCGAGAATCATCATGGTATGCCCTGGAGTCATCCAGTATTTATGGTAGTAAATTACACTTTGCTGGCAATGGCTTATGCAGCAATTTCTGTCTATCATCGCCGTCGCCGTGCAAAAATTTTAAGTAAAAGTTTAAATAAAGATGGCAAAAAAAATCACTCGACCAATAAATAATCAGCTGTATGTAATTGCTCATAATATTCGGTCTTTGCATAATGTAGGATCGATTTTTCGTACAGCAGATAGTTTTGGGGTAGATAAAGTCTATTTAACTGGCTACACAGGAGCACCAGTTGATAAAAATGCAGACAAAATTTCGAAAGTAGCACTTGGGGCAGAAAAGTTTGTGCCTTGGGAGCAATCCAAATCTTTGTTGAGGGTGGTAAAGAAGCTTAAATTGGCCGGATTCAGGATTATAGCTTTAGAGAATAACGTGAAGTTTAAAACAACTGCTTTAAATAAATATAAACCTCAGTTTCCATTAGCTTTGATCTTAGGCGAAGAAACCAAGGGTCATACTAAAAAAACCTTAGAATTAGTAGATGATATAGTCGAAATTCCCATGTATGGCCAGAAAGAAAGCTTGAATGTATCTGTGGCTTGTGGTGTTGCGTTGTATGGTTTGCGATCAAAAAATTAGTAAATAAAAAATACCGAACCTAAATTAGTTTCGGTATTTTAATTTATCTACGAGATAAATTAATGGTATCGGTGGCGGCTTTTAGATAGTTTTTGCATCTGTTTAAGCTTAGCTCACCAGTTTCTGGATCGTGCAGATTTCCTTCCGCATCAAAGCTGAATGGCTTGTATAATCGATTCCATTTAAGGAACGGAAGTAGCCCTGGGAAGTTACTTGCCGACAATCCTCCTGCAAAACCCAATCCAAACAGTGTTGGTAAATGCAGATCGTCGAAGGCGGAGATGTATTCGTTTGCTTCGTCTGTGTCTAACAATTTTCCTTTACCAGCCGATTTATCAAAAAGTAAGTAATTGGCTATCCCTGCATATTGCCTCAGTCTTTTGGCTAAGGATGTTGGAGTCTTAAATCTATTAATTACTTTACTATTTAACTGAATGACGATCTTTAAGTCAGGATTGGAGTCCCTGATCTCGAATAAGTCTTCTGGATCTGGGAGATTCATATTGAGTTGAAAACCATCCAGTCTAACATTGGCATCGCGACAAATTTGAATGTAGTTATAGATTAGAACATACATGTCACTCATGTGATTGGCGTTGTCTGGCACGTGGAGATGAATCAAATTCAAACATCTCTCGTCATCAATAAAGATTTTTGGTAAATCTATAGTTTTAGGGTGACGGGCGGGTTTTTTATCTTCACCTCGGGCATCTCTATCAAAATAATGATTGCCATGCGCCAAGCCTCCCACCATTAGTTTGTATCCTGGTGGTAATGACAAATCCATGAGCACGGATTCCACCTGCTCTCGTTTCATAAACCCTGTAATCCCGATATAGGGTGTTTCCATAATTCCTCCTAGTTTTTTGTTTTAAGAAAAGACCTTAAAACATAGTTAATAAACATACCATTGTTTTATTTGGGGGTCAAAACCTACTTAACTTAACAAAAGATAACTAGTATTTTACTGTACTGTGGATAGCTGGGAAACATCCTTGAGAAACATTTAAATCTCTTTTAAATACAAGGGGTTTTTTAATTTTTTATGTTTGTGGAACCTTTGCTAGATGGGGGAATGTGGGTTATAATGAATTCAAGTGGTAAGGAGTGGGGACAAGTGGGGACAAGTGGGTGGATAAGTGGATAACTCAAAACCATGAATTGCGAATTTGCTAACAAATATTAAAATTTGGCTACTAGAATGTGAGTTGGTGTTTACCGCTAAGGAATCACAAACTAACGTTCTACTAGCTCAAGCTGGTAACGTACATTATGTTCATTGGAGAATACAACGCATCAATCGATGATAAAGCTCGGGTAATTATCCCAGCTAAGTTTCGATCTGATTTAAAAAACAAAGTTGTAGTTACTCGTGGTTTAGATAATTCGTTGGTTCTGTATACATTAGACGAATGGAAGAAGCTTGCAGAAAAATTGGCTAGTCTCCCAATTTCTACTGCCAACACACGTGCTTTTTCTCGTCTAATGCTTGCAGGAGCAATGGACTGCGAAATAGATAAGCAGGGCCGAATCATCTTGCCGGGGTACTTAAAACAGTATGCCAAGATCAACAAAAAAATGGTCTTCGCTGGTCTTTATTCCCGCATTGAATTGTGGAGTGAAGAACTCTGGACTAAGTACAAGACACAAACAGAAAAACAAAGTAATCAAATTGCAGAACAGTTAGGTGACTTAGGGGTATAACCATGACACCTAAGAAATACACTCACATCCCAGTTCTTTTAAATGAAGTACTTGAGCTATTAGATCCTAAGCAAAATAAAAATTATGTGGATTCAACTTTGGGCGGCGGCGGTTACACAGAGAAATTACTTGAAGCTAATGCCCCGAATGGCAAAGTATTATCGATTGACCTTGACCAAGCGGCACTAGACAATGCTAAAGAAAAATTTTCTAAAGCAGGGGATAGGCTGACATTGGTTCATGGAAACTTTAGAGATTTTGATAAGTTGATCAGTCATCATGAATTTACCGGGATTGCAGGAATAGTAGCCGACATTGGATTATCTAGTTATCAATTAGATGAATCCGAGCGGGGGGTATCTTTTCAAAAGAAAGAATTACTCGATATGCGGTTTGATAGTTCTAGTGATCAACCAGATGCTAGATTTTTACTTCACCATCGTTCTGTAGAAGAGTTAACTAAAATATTCCGAGATTATAGCGAAGAAAAGCATAGCTATAAGATCGCTCAGAATATAGCAAAAGCCTTGGATAAAGCTCGTGCAGAGCATGGAAATACTAACGAAGTTTTAAAATATACCACCGACTTAGTAGAAATTATTCAAGATTCACTCCCTAAGCCAGAAAAACATCGATGGACAGATACTGCTCGCAGAATTTTTCAGGCCTTAAGGATAGAAGTTAATCATGAATTGGTTAATCTCGAGACATTTCTCCCCAAAGCTTTCGCGTTATTAGAACCAGAGGGTAAGCTAGCAGTAGTAACCTTCCATTCCTTAGAAGATAGAATAGTAAAAAAGTATTTTAAAGAATTAGCTACCGGCTGTATTTGCCCACCAGAATTTCCAATCTGTAAGTGTGGATTAACTCCGCAAGGAAAAATTCTGACAAAAAAAGCAGTTACAGCAACCGAGGCAGAGCTAGAGCATAATCCACGTGCTAAATCGGCCAAGCTAAGAGTGGTTCAAAAATTGTAAACAAAAATCTAAAACCCAAAACTCAAAAAATAAATAAAAATTTAAATCAAAACAAATGTTCAAATCCGCCGCCTTATCTTTTATAGCTCCACGCGTTAGTTCAAAAATAAAAACTCAAACCACACCTACTGTTAAAGCCGCAACCATTACTTGGGCTGGTACACGTACTAAGTCCAAATCCATGGATGCTTTGTCTGGCAACGCAGTCCCATTAACTGCAGTGTTGTTAGTTTTTGCTATTGGTGGAATGATGGCTCTTCATTTATTTTGGATCAACACTTATTCATCTAAAGGTGCTCAATTAAAAAAAGTACAGACTTCCATAGCCGAACAGACAGAAATTCAAAAAAAATTGTTGGTCAAGCAATCCTTATTAAACTCAACAGTAAGTCTTAGCGATTTAGATAACACCGGTTTGGTTCCTGTAACCGAAGCGGAAAATTTAGTCAGTAATACTTTTGCACAGGCCAAATAATAGGCCATATCACTAATATAATTTATCATGGTTGCAGCGCAAGCTTCATTTGAAAAAGTTTTTAAAAAGAGAATAGTCTTCCTGGCTGTTTTTTTCATTTTCTGCTTGCTAATGATAATCGCGCGATTAGCTTACATGCAACTCTTCCGTCAATCATACTATAAGGCGATGGCGAATAATCAGCATTTAGGTGAACAGACCATTCTACCGACGAGAGGGGAAATTTTAATACAAGATAGTTTTACTGGACAACCATATACTGTTGCGACTTCGGACGAAAAAATTCTAGTTTATGGTAATCCTAGTGAGATTACAGACATGGGAGCGGTTTTAGATAAGCTTTCACAGATTTTGAAAATTGATCGCGCAGTATTAGAAGAAAAACTAAAGGATTCTGAAAAGCACTACATAGTTTTAAAGAAAGATTTGAGTGAAGAGGAAGAACAGCAGATTAAAGATGCTAAGCTTGCAGGAGTAAATTTTGACAAAGAAACCTCTAGACTATATCCAGAAAGTACGATGTTGGCCCAGTTGTTAGGATTCGTAGGTTATAAGGGCGATCAGAAACAAGGTGTTTATGGCTTAGAGTCGACCTATGACAAAGAACTTGCAGGTTCGTCTGGAACATTGTTACAAGAAAAAGATAACAGTGGTAGTTGGATTTTTGGTGGCAAGAGAGATCGAATTCCAGCTAAAGATGGGGATTCACTACTTTTGACAATTGATAAGACTATTCAGTTAAAGGTAGAGGCCGTACTAAAAGATACAGTCGAAAAACACGGTGCAGATAGTGGAAGCGTTGTAGTGATGGATCCAAAGACAGGAGCCATTCTTGGTATGGCTACATATCCAACTTTTGACTTAAACACTTTCTCTAAAGTTACTGACCCAGAAATTTATAACAATCAAGTTGCTCTAGGTGCTTATGAGCCAGGTTCAATTTTTAAACCTTTAACAATGGCCGCTGGGGTTAATGAGGGGCTGGTTTCAGCCAGCACAACCTTCGTTGATACAGGTGAAGTTAAAGTCGATGGTTACACAATCAAAAATTCTGATCTGAAAGCCCATGGCACACAAACAATGAGTCAAGTTTTAGAGGAATCTTTGAATACAGGCATGGTTTTTGTTCAAGATAAAGTAGGTAATAAAAAGTTTTCAGAATATATCAATAATTTTGGTTTTGGAAAGAAGACTGGTTTCGAAACTCCAGAGAGTGCGGGAGACTTAGGAAACTTAAAAGGTAACATTCAAGTAAACTATGATACCGCCAGTTTTGGGCAGGGGATTAGTGTCACTCCATTACAATTGGTTCAGGCTTTTTCTAGTATAGCTAATGGTGGTGTGATGGCTAAGCCGTATGTGGTTAAGCAAATTATTAGAGAGAATGGAAAAGTTGAAGACGTGGCGAAAACCGAAAAGAAACAAGTTATTTCTGCTAAGGCTGCTAGTGAAGTCGCTGCTATGATGGTTAATGTGGTAGAAAAAGGCCACGGAACTAAAGCTGCCGTATCGGGTTATTATGTAGCAGGTAAAACTGGAACAGCACAGGTGCCATTAAAGAATGGAAAAGGTTATGACCCAAATAATAATATTGGTTCCTTCATTGGCTTTGCCCCAGTAGAGGATCCAAAATTTGTAATGTTAGTAAGAGTTAATCATCCTCGAAGTGTTAAATTTGCCGAAAGTACAGCAGCGCCAGCATGGGGTTCTATAGGTGCATTTTTACTCCAACATTTTAAAGTTCCACCAACGCGTTAGAAGCAAGCAATTATCAGTTGACAATATTAGCAGGTTAGATACAGTATAGGCGTCAGACTATTCAAAAATAAGGAGGTTGATTATGAATAGTACCGAAATTGCGAGAGTTAAAAGGCGTTTTGATAAGAAGAGAGTTAGGCATCACAAACCTTTGTTGATGGTTACGAGGGAAGATTTAAGGTCTGTCCGGATCATTGGTAACGAAGTCATTCATCTAACTGATTTACCTGAAGGTGTTTATGAGGTTAGGATTATAGCCAATCCTGATCGCTCTAAGCGTCGCAGGGGAACGAGTTGGGTGGTTACTCTCAGAGGTAAACGGCTAATCGGAGCCGCAAAAAGCTACTTTAAGAGTTTAATTCGAGATGGAGTAGTCGAATTTTATGTCGAGAAGCGGTAAGCATGAAGAAATTAAAAACTTCATGCTTTTTCTATTTCCACAACTTGATTTTTAAGCTAAAATGGAGTAAAGAGATGAACTTCCAAAATATTTTTTACTGGGTCAGAAAATCAACTTTGCTGTTAGTCGTAACAGTGATTTTTGGATTTGGTTCAGTGTTCTTAGTTATCGGCTTAGCATCTGGTGCCTATCTGATCGCTGTCAATTCATCTTTGCCAAATTATCAAGAGATCGAGAATCGTAACGTACCAGAATCAAGTAAATTATATTCACGTGATGGAACTTTATTGTATGAGTTCTACGGAGAGTATAAACGCTCAAAGGTTTCTTTGGATAAAATTTCTCCAACTCTAAAAAATGCCACCATCGCTATAGAAGATAGAGATTTCTACAATCACGGCGCAATTTCCTTACCATCGATTGCTAGAGCCATGCTTGCTAACTCTAAGTCTGGTGCAGTCTCTCAAGGGGGGAGTACTATCACTCAACAGTTTGCTAAGAACGCTTTATTAGATCGACAAAAACTATATAGTCGTAAAGTGCGTGAAGTTCTGTTGGCATATAAAATTGAATCACACTTTAGCAAAGATGCTATTTTAGAATTATATTTAAACGAGATTCCGTATGGTCGCAATAGTTATGGTGCCGAAGCAGCAAGTAAAACTTATTTTGGAAAATCTGCCACCGAGTTAAGCTTAGCCGAAAGTGCATACTTAGCTGCACTACCTCAAGCTCCAAGTTTCTATAGTCCAACCGGCGCAAATACAGAAGCCTTGGATAATCGTAAGAATTTGGTTTTGCAAAAAATGTTTGAGCAGGGTTATATCTCCGAACAAGATATGTATCAGGCTAAAACAGCTCAGGTGGCTTTCTTGCCGGCAACTAATAAAATGATTGCCCCATATTACGTATCTTGGGTACGTAACTATTTAGTAGATAAGTATGGAACAGAATTCTTAAAAGAAGGTGGTTTAAAAGTCTACAGTTCTTTAGATTTAAATTTACAAAAACTGGCAGAAGAAGTTGTTAAAGAGGGGGCAGAAATTAACAAAACTAAATATCGGGCGTATAATGCCGCAATAGTTGCTGTGGACCCTGTTACTAACAAGGTCGTAGCAATGGCTGGAGGAAAAGACTATTTTGGTGAAGCCGAACCTAGTGGTTGTAAAGTAGGGAAGAACTGTAAATTTGAACCGAATGTTAACGTTGCATCAAGCATGCGACAACCTGGAAGTAGTTTTAAGCCTTACGCATATTTAACAGCTTTTAAGCCAGAATTTGGTTACACCCCACTATCTAAGGTCTTGGATGTACCAACATCTTTTGGAACAGCGGGTGGGCGACCTTATGTCCCACGAAACTACGATGGGTCTTCTCATGGTTTGATTACGATCCGCAAAGCTTTGGCTGGGAGTTTGAATGTTCCTGCTGTTCGTACGTTGGCTGCTGTGGGAGTAGAAAATGTTGTAGCTACAGCAAAAAGCTTAGGCATCACATCACCCTTAAAGAATTGTGGGTTGTCTTTGGTTTTGGGTGGATGCGAAGTTCAACTAGTTGATCATGTCACTGCTTTTTCTGTGTTAGCTAATGGTGGAAAAGGGGATCTTAGTAGTCCATTTATCAGAATCGAAGACAAGCACGGCAAAACTTTAGAGTCATCAAGTGGTAACCCAGAACAGATTGTAAACTCAGAAGCAGTTTATGAATTAATAAGTATTATGACGGATGATCTGTCTCGTCAGTATGTTTTTGGAAATAAAAATCCTCTAACTTTGCCAGACAGAGTAGTAGCAGCAAAAACTGGAACTACTCAAAATTGGAAAGACGGATGGACTTTAGGGTTTACTCCTCAATTAGCAGTTGGTGTTTGGACTGGTAACAACGATAGTTCGTTAATGCGTGCTGGAGCTGATGGTGTATTTACTGCAGCACCAATTTGGCATAAATTTATGGAAGCTGCTATGGCTGGCCAACCAGTTAAGGATTTCGAAGTTCCAGCTGGGGTGATTCAAGTTGCATATGATATTTACACCAACAAACCCGTTTCGAAAGATTCAAAAAATATTCGTATGGAACCAGTACCTTGGTATGCTTTACCAAAAGATATTCAGATTTCTGCTGCACCTAAAAATTTACAAAAATCTTTGATTGGACCTATTGGTCAAGTTGCTGGTGCGGTTACCAATCAGCCTTCACAGTAAATTTTTAAAAAACCACCGTATTGAGCGGTGGTTTTTTGTTTAAACTGATTTGCGGTAAAGATACACTGCCAAAGGTACGAACACAACCAGAATTACATCGATCCAAATAATCGAGTACCAAATATCAGGAGTTGAGGGTATTCCTAGAGTAAGATTGCGAACAGCGTTTACTGTTACAGTGATCGGACTGGCTTTAGCAAAAGTTTGAAGCCAGTTTGGCATCGAACTAATTGGTACAAAAATTGAACTTGCAAAAACTAAAGGAAACACCCAAATAAATCCTGCTACTTGGGCAGTTTCAACATTTTTTACTAACAAGCCAATTGTTGCTGATATCCAAGAGAAAGCAAAGCCAAAAGCTAAAGTTAAACCAATTGCTGCTAAGGCCGCACCAATTCCTTGATTAAAACGGTAACCAATAAGTAGTCCAACACCAACCATCAAGAACATGGTAAATAGATTGCGTGCTGTATCAGATAAAGTTCTACCAGCTAAAACCGCGGAGCGAGCCATAGGCAAGCTACGGAACCGGTCGATTAATCCTTTACTTAAGTCCACCGCTAGTCCTATCCCTGTATTCATTGAACCAAAAATAACAGTTTGAACAATAATTCCTGGGATTAGGTAGTTAATGTAAGAGCTAGTTCCTGTGGCGATTGCTCCGCCAAAAACGTATGTGAACAAAAGCAAAAACATTACTGGCTGGATAGTTGAGAATACTAATAGTTGTGGTAAACGAACATAATGAAGCATGTTTCGTTTGGTCATCGCCAGAATATCGGAGATGGTCCAGAATATGCCTTGTTTGGCCACATGTGGGGTAGGAGATTGCATTGTTGTTGTAGTCATAAATTTATTATTCTTGTGAACCTCCAGTTAAAGAAATGAACACTTCATCTAAAGTTGGTTTGCGAAGTTCAATGTCTGCGATTTCAATGCCGGCTGTGTCCATTAAGCGAACAGCTTCTATTAAAGTTTGGGAGCCATGTTGTGTTGCTACAGTGATGTATCCAGAAACTTCATCTACAATTGGAGATCCTTCATTGAGGCTTCTTAAAATTTCATTTGTCTGAGCTGCTTTAGTTTTATCGGCTAAATGAATTTCTAAAACTCCACCACCGATTTGGGCTTTGAGCTCATTCGATGTGCCTTCTGCTATTACCATTCCTTTGTCGATAACTACGATACGGTCTGCAAGATAGTCAGCTTCTTCTAAATATTGAGTAGTAAGGAGAATCGTTGCACCTTCTTTAACTAAGTGTTCGATAACTTCCCACAGTTCTGCTCGGGAACGAGGATCTAGTCCGGTAGTCGGTTCATCTAAAAATAGAATTTCTGGTTCACCAACAAGACTAGCTGCCAGGTCGAGACGACGTCTCATACCACCGGAATAAGTTTTGACTGTTCTACCAGATGCTTCTGTCAAATTAAACTGCTCTAATAATTTTTTACTGCGCAAAGCAATCTCTGTGTTAGATAGATGGTACAGTTTACCAACAAGCTCTAAATTTTCCTGACCAGTAAGGTTTTCGTCTACAGCTGCGTATTGCCCTGCGAGCCCAATGTAGTTGCGAACAGTTTCTGGATTGGTGGCTACGTCTATGCGACGAACCATAGCTACTCCTTTGTCTGGTTTTAGTAAAGTTGTGAGCACTCTAACTAAAGTTGTTTTACCAGCACCGTTTGGTCCAAGCAGTCCAAGGATTTTACCTTTTTCGACTTCAAGACTTACTCCTTGTAAAGCTTGAACTTTACCAAAAGATTTATAAATATTTTTAACCGAAATGATTGATTCGGTTGGTTGTATTGTGGTTTCCATAAAATGTTGTTTATTTGTACCCAACTAGTATAGCAATCATGAGAAGTGCCAGCTAGGGTGGGCTTTTGTGTAATATAAAAAGCACTGCGGAATTTGCAGTGCTTATACCGTTAAGGGTTAAACGGTTTATGTAATCATCGACGGGTCAGTTGCCCAAGAGATGTCGTTAAACACAGTGAGAAAAAGTTTTTTTCTCAGACCTGATTGCTTGCCCCTTATCATTTTAGGGACGAGTTGTTGGTCGTAGACAGTAATCCCAACATTGTTAGGACCAGGTTTTTCTACAAACTCCCAAGGACTAAAATGTTCGATGTTCATTCTCAAACAACGAATTGTGCCACCGTGGCAGATAAACCAAACGGTTTGTTCATCTCTATCACGATAGGTCTTTTCCAAAAAAGGCAAAGTCCGTTTTTCTGCAACATCTGCCAGACTCTCACCACCGATCGGTCGAGAAAAGAATCCCTTAAAGGTGTTGTAGTGACTATCATTGAACGGGAAGGTTTCCAAAGCTTCGTGTGTGGTCATATCGTAAGTATAACCTGGGTCACGTTCTCGCAAAGAAATACTGCTTCGCTGTTCAATTAAAGCCTTCTCCTCTGGAGGGAAGGCACTGAGAATTCCATCTTTTGTTTGACGAGTTCGAAGGTAATACGAATCGTAAATAAAATCAGGAGCACCGAACTTGTCACGTAAGTAGATTCCTGCAAGTACGGCTTGCTCGTGTCCAAGCGTAGTAAGAGGTATGTCATGATCGGCGATACCTTTTACTTCCTCTCGGGATTGCTCGTTGGGGAAGTAGACACTTCCATCTTTGGCTTTGTTGCGTAACGATTGTGCGTGGCGGATTAAAATTAGTCGTTTTGGACGACCTCGTAATGTCGACATTTATTGTTCCTCCTATATATAAGGTTTAATCATAGCAATAATTTT
>CAYQJW010000012.1:0-4677 GCA_964418025.1 uncultured Candidatus Saccharibacteria bacterium
TAGCTTGAATAACTGTATCATAACCAAAGAAAATAAGTACGGCTAAGATTATAATTACAACTCCAAATATTTGTTGAATTTTTGTGGCGTAGGGAGTGATGGCTCGCACTTTTGATGCGGCAACTTGACCACCATAAGCGATTATCAACATTGGTATGCTCGCACCAATTGCATAGGCGATAAGTAAAATTCCAGAGACTGCCAAATCACCTTGAGTTGCTATTAGAGTAAGAATTGAACCTAGTACTGGTCCGGCACATGGCGTCCAGATTATTCCAAGAATCATTCCTAAAACAAATCCACCAAAGTTGCCTGTGCCTGCACTTTGGGCAAGGCCCGTTGCTTTACCAGAAAATTTGCTAAGGTAGCTGGTCAGTTTTTCGAAAGGAGTTGGCCAAAGCATAAATAATCCAAACAGGCCTAGTAGAATTACTGCAACTATTCGAAGAATGTTCGGATCCAAACCAAGTTTTGTTGTTAAGAACGAGATTGTTAGTGCAACTAAAGCAAATGTTAATGCGAACCCTCCAGCAATAAATAGTGGTCGAGTTTTACTGCCGCCAATTGAACTACCTAGTAATATCGGAAGTAAGGGTAGTATGCACGGTGCTCCAATTGTTAGGATTCCGGCAATGAGTGCGAATAAGATTTCGAGCATAGGATTATTTAATATTTTTTTGTAATAGTTCTACATCCCCAGAAATCCATAACGTAACTTTTTCTTGTTTATCATCAATTTGCACAAAGGTGTGTTGAGTAGTAACTCCGTACTTCTTTTTTAGATCTTTATTAGAATCGTAATCAGTTTTTAACACAGTGACACCAGTAGGAATTTTATCTAGATTTTCTGTAAAGGCCTTGTCGGCAACTCGACAGTATGGACACCAAGCTGCGTAAAAGAACAATACAACTTTATTGCCCTTAGCTTGTTCTGCAGTTACTGTTTGTGGGGAATATTCTTGGTAAGAACCAGATTTGGCCATTGCCTCATCCGTGGTCGGTTTATCAGTTATTGCTTTCCTCTCCATCATTTTTTCATCGGAAGCTGGCTTTTGTTCTGCCTTTTCTTCTGTCATGCCATTATCTTTTGACTGGTAATAAGAAAAGATTCCGATGCTGGCAATTAATACAAATGCTGCAATTAACCATGTCCCATATTTTTGATTCATGTTTGTAAACTTAATTATAGATTAAGTATAGCTGGTATGATTTTCATGTCAAGTATACTTTACATTTACAAACATACTAATATCATTTAACCTATTAATTAGTAGAAATAAATTATCAGGAGGACTTATGCAGCCAAAAACTGTTTTCTTAATTGGGTTCTATAAAGTGGACCAAATTAACAACACTGGGACTAGTACAGGAGTTAGTATTAAGCTTCGGAAACCGAAGTTTATTACAAAAAGTTTTGTTGATGACGTAGAAGCCAAGCAATGGGCAAAAGATAACATTGAAATGTTTATTCCATCAACCGAAAAATTTGCCCATAGAACCTTTACAGTTGATGATTATGTAGCCTTGGGAAGTGATGGTCGTGAAAGTGAAGAGTTGGCGGTTCCGATAACTGATAACATAATTGCAAATTTGAACCCCATTCTTCAACACTATTGTGAGGAGTTTTGGTATGACTCTCATTCGTACAATTTTATGAAGCGTTTGTTGGGATATACTAATATGGCCGATGATTCGGATGAGCTTAAGACCCCTTTGGCCTTATCCAGACAATCAAAATACATCGCAGATATTTTTATGAAAGATTGTCAAAAGGAATTAGCTCAGTTTTTCCGAAAAATCACTGATTCACTTCTACGAACTCAAATTGAACATAAGATCATTTTGTTCATAAAGAACGGTTCTGTAGAGCCATTACCTGAACAAGCAAATATGGCAGATGAAAGTAGCTTAGCGGCAGATAATTAGTCAAAAATTTTATTAGCACTCGCCTTGACAGAGTGCTAATTTTTTTATATCTTAATTGTAGAGACTTTATATGAAAAAAACTCCTACAAACAATTCAAAAATCACCCACAGACAAGCCAAAGTTTTGGCTTGTATCGTGAAGATTCATTCCGAGACTGGAAAACCTATCGCTTCTAAGGAATTAATAGAGAAGGGTTTCTTTGAGGTCAGTGGTGCAACTTTAAGAAACGAAATGCAAGCCCTAGAAGAAGCTGGCTTAATTACTCACCCTCATACATCTAGTGGGCGTGTGCCTACCGACGAAGGCTTTAGATATTTTGTAAATCAACTTATGGATCATGTGCAGTTATCCATGAAGGAACAACAAGAATTACGAAAAGAGATTATTAAGCTTCAAGCTGTAAATACAGAAATTGGTCGTCGTCTTGTAAAAATGTTGGCCATGCATTCTTCGCAGGCATCATTTGCGATATTACCAGAAGGAGTTTCTTCTGTGGGGTTATCTAACATTTTAAACAACGATCAGTTATTACCAGAAGACACTCAAGAAATCGCAAGATTCTTTGATGACCTAGACGATTACGCCGATCAAATTATTGCAGACTATTCCGACAAAGAACCTCAAACTTTTATTGGTAAAGAATTGACTCTATCAAAGGGAAGTGATTACTCGATGATCGTTTCGGGTGTTAAATTACCGTCTGGTAAAAAAGGTGTTATCGGTTTGATTGGTCCAAAGAGTATGAAGTACCCTAAAAATATTTCTCTTATGGAATACATCACCAAATTTTTAGGCGGTAAAGGTGGTGGCGCAGCAGGAGGCGGAGCGGCTGCAGCAATAATATTATTTACAATTATTAGATAAACATATGTCTGATACAAACGATGAAAATAACAATTTAGATTTTGATGAAGCCACTGGCGAGATGAGTACAAGTGAAACACCAGCAACCGATGGTAGTCTTACTCGACAGATCGAAGAGATTAAAGAAGAAGCTGCTACCAATTTAGCTGGTTGGCAACGTTCTGCCGCAGACTTTGCAAATTACAAGAAGCGCGAAGAAGCTAAGCAGGCAGAGATTCTAGAGTTTGCTAAAGAAGTTACGATAGTAAAGCTGCTACCAATACTCGACACTCTTGAACAAGGCTTACGTCATGCTCCGCCTGGTGTGGATGAAAGTTGGTTAAAGGGCATCGAAGGCACACTGCAAAAGCTGGATAAGACCCTAGAAGAAATGGGAGTCAAAAAGATTGAGGCAATGGGAAAGCAGTTTGATCCAAACTTCCACGAAGCAGTTAGAGAGGTTGATGCATCAGAGACTGGTGCAGTCGATGGTCAGGTTGTTGAAGATCTTCAAACAGGGTTCGAAATTAATGGCAAAGTCATCCGACCAAGCCAAGTAGTAATTAGTAAGAAGCAATAAGAAAGGAAATTAAACATATGTCAAAAATTATAGGAATCGATTTAGGAACTAGTAATAGTGCGGCCTCTGCAATCGAAGCAGGGAAGCCAGTTATTATTCCAGCTGCCGAAGGAACTTCTATCGGTGGTAAGGCTTTTCCATCTTACGTAGCATTTACCAAAGATGGTCAATTATTAGTAGGTGAACCAGCACGTCGTCAAGCAGTTACTAACCCAGAAGGCACCGTGTTCGAAGCTAAGCGTAAAATGGGAACATCTTTTCGTTATAAAATTAACGATAAAGAATATTCTCCAGAACAAATCTCAGCTTTTATTTTGCAAAAAATTAAGCGTGATGCCGAAGCTTATCTTGGCGACAAAGTAGAAAAAGCAGTTATCACAGTACCTGCGTATTTTGATGACGCTCAACGCCAAGCAACTAAGCAAGCTGGAGAAATCGCTGGCTTAGAAGTAGTTCGAGTAATCAACGAGCCAACCGCAGCTGCATTTGCTTATGGTATTGATAAGACTGGGGCACAAGATCAAAAGATTTTAGTGTTCGACCTTGGTGGTGGAACTCTAGACGTAACCATTATGGAATTCTCTGAAGTAGAAGAAGACGGTAAGACTCAAGCCACTTTTGAAGTTAAATCTACTTCTGGTGATACAGCTCTTGGCGGTAAAGATATGGATTCAGCCTTAATCGACTTTATTACTACAAACTTTAAGAACGACACTGGTATCGACGTAACAAACGATAAAATGGCGATGAACCGTGTTCGTGAAGCTGCTGAAAAAGCTAAAATCGAACTTTCTACAACTCTCGAAACAGATATTATTCTTCCTTTCATTGCTCAAGATGCATCCGGTTCAAAAAATCTCGAATTAAAGCTCACTCGCGCAAAATTAGAAGATCTTATTAAGCCAATCGTAGCTAAGATGCGTGTTCCTGTAGAGCAGGCTATTAAAGACGCTGGTCTAACTCCACAAAATATCGACAAGATTATTTTAATCGGTGGACCAACTCGTATGCCTATCGTGGCTAAGTTCGTAGAAGATTATGTAGGTAAACAAGTAGAACGTGGTGTTGACCCAATGGAAGCTGTTGCTAAAGGCGCAGCTGTACAAGCAGGCGTATTAGGTGGGGAAGTACAAGGTAAAGAAATTTTATTACTTGATGTCACTCCTTTAACTCTTGGTCTAGAAACTTTGGGTGGTGTTCGCACTCCATTAATTGACCGTAACACTACTGTCCCAACTTCTAAGTCTCAAGTATTCTCTACAGCGGCAGATAACCAAACTTCTGTACAGATTCATGTTTTACAAGGTGAACGTGAATTTGCCAACGA
>CAYQJW010000012.1:4777-6709 GCA_964418025.1 uncultured Candidatus Saccharibacteria bacterium
ATCCCATCCGAAGATGGTCCAGTTGATGCAGAATATAAAGAAGTTCCAAAAGAAGGCGAAGACCAGAAAGAATAAAAAACAAGGCACGAGTCAGGGCGACTTGTGCCTTAGTAATACTAAGAGGTTATCTGTAGGGATTGTGTACTCCCAAGAAATGGATCGAGCGTATCTTCTGTTAAAGAAGGCGCGGATATATTAGGGAGTAGCGGATGGTTTAGATCTCTAACTACTCCTCTAATTGGAAATTTCAGTATCATACGTGTACCTCCTGCATAATGCCTTGATAAAGAATAGGGGTTTGTTGCCCCGAAAAAAGAATCAATGCGAAATACTTATAATAGGTCCTCCTGTAAAACTTTAGTGGAAAAAACTAGGTTGCGGTGTTACCCAATACCTCCAACGAGAGATATTTATTGTAAGGTCTGATATACATAGTCCTCATCACCACCTGTTTGCCGGAATTGTCACCAAAAAAGGACAGAAGCCTATTATTTCTTATCGGGTGACTGGCCTCTGATAAGAACTTAAACTTAAGCCTACTTAAATTATAAACCTAAATTATTAAATTACAAAATATATGGCCGAGAATAATCCACAACCTGAACAAACTCAGCAAGTTCAAATTAAAATGGATGATGCTAAAATTGCAGGAAGTTACTCTAATCAAGTATTTATCACAAATACTCCAGAAGAATTTCTTTTAGATTTTTATAGTATTCTTCCAAATTCTCCTATGGGTCAGCTTATTCAAAGAATAATTTTGAATCCCGAACATGCTCGTCGTTTGAACGCAGTTTTGACCGAACAAATTAAAAAGTTTGATAACAAGGAAGTTACTCCAGGGACCCCAGCAAATGCACCTGTTCAAAGTAGCCCAAATGGTCAAATCGGATTTGATTACAAACCAGAAAATAAAATATAAGATACTTTCTGATAGAATATACTAATGGCCAACAATTACTACGAAACATTGGGTGTTGAAAAAAATGCCTCTGCCGACGAGATCAAAAAAGCATATCGTAAATTAGCTCATAAATATCATCCCGATAAAGGTGCTGGTAATGAGCCGAAGTTTAAAGAAGTTAACGAAGCTTATCAAGTTCTTTCGGATAACGAAAAAAAGAGTCAGTACGACCAGTACGGACAGACTTTTGAAGATGCTCAAAGAAACGGCCAAGGTCACCCTGGTGGTGGTTTTGGTGGTGCAGGTGGTCCGTTTGGTGCTGGAGGATTTGATTTCTCTGGTTTCGGTGGTCAGGGTGGAGTGGAGTTTGATCTTGGTGATATCTTTGGCGATCTGTTTGGTGGTCAAAGACAACGCCAAGAACGTCGCACCCGTGGCATAGACTTAGAGATGCCTTTAACAATTACTTTCGAAGAAGCTGTGTTTGGGGTTAAGCGTAGTATTACTTTAGAAAAGAAGGATGCTTGTAAAACCTGTGAAGGCAGTGGTGCGAAACCCGGAACAAAGGTTGTTACTTGTTCTGTTTGTCATGGGCAAGGTCAAATTCGAACTCAACGTCGCACTGTGTTTGGAAATGTAGCTAGTAGTAGTATTTGTGAAAAATGTGAAGGCTCTGGTCAAGTTCCAGAAGATCCTTGTTCAACTTGTAAGGGCACTGGAATCATGCGTCAAGAAAAAACTATCGAAGTTCAGATTCCTGCAGGAATTGATGATGGTCAACGCGTTCGTGTAACAGGAGAAGGGGAGCTTGGTTACAGAGGCTCTAAGCCAGGTGATTTATATCTATCAATTCGGGTAAAACAACATAAAGAATTTAAGCGACAAAATACAGATCTATTTAAAGATTTACCGATTAGCTTTACTCAAGCCGCTTTAGGTACAAAAATTGAAGTCGAAACCCTGGATGGGAAGATAGAGATAAAAATTCCTGCTGGAACTCAGGCTGGAAAAATCTTACGAGTAGGTGG
>CAYQJW010000012.1:6809-15941 GCA_964418025.1 uncultured Candidatus Saccharibacteria bacterium
ACCTTCAATTGGCATTCGCCATCGTGGGACTTATTTATTTTACTATTTTGGTTAGTCGCAAGTGTTATCTATGCTTTTTCTAGCGGAAGAAGTCGTATCTTAACAATTTTGATTAGCGTGTATATGGCACAGCTGTTAGTAATTCAGATGCCTTTCCTTTCTACAATTGCCTCCGACAAGCTTGGGGTAGCCACAGGGACATTGCAACAACTAGTGGCATTCGTAGTTTTGTTTATTTTATTATTTATTTTCCTTGGCCGTTACGCTTTTAAAAGTTCGGCAGATGGTCGCCAATTCAGTGCCATTGGTTTTGGCTTAATTTTTGCTTTCCTACAAATAGGGCTTCTTATTAATATAGTAGTTCACTATTTACCAGATTACGTTCAAAACACTTTTTCTCCACTGATCGCATTTATTTTTTTACACGAATATAGTAATTTTGTTTGGCTGGCCTTGCCAGTGGTATTTTTGGTAATTATAGGTAGATTTATATCCGACCGTAGAGAAGATTAAAAAATCTAATAATATTAAATATAAATAATGAAACAAGAAACAAATACAAAGTTAGGCATGTCAAAGAGTTATACTTTCTCGATAAATAAATTAGTAGCTTTGGTTTTTGTTTTTGTGTTAGCTGGTGGGGTGGCAGGTTTTTACCTACAAAAAGTTCAAAGTATGAAATCTGATGCATCAGGTAGAAGCTGTGAGGGTTTACGTTCTCAGTTATTGGCAGATATTGATGACATGCTTTACGATATCTCTAGAGGGATATACCCAGATGCTGAAGGAATGGCTGGTATCCGAGCTCAGGCGGCAGAATTAAGTTCTTGTGAAGAGAGTCTTCGGGTATTCCAAGAATGGAATAATATCGCCGAGTAAAAAGCTAGATAGAAAAATTAAACCTTGACAAATACCCAAAAAATAGCTACAATAATAAGCTATTTTTTAATTAATATTAAGTAAATTTATGTCTTCAGAAAATCCTCAATCTAAAGGTTGGAACTGGCGAATCGTCAATTACTTCCTACACAATCCGCAAATTACCCTTTTGCTGTTCTTAATGTTGGTCATTATGGGTATTGGCAGCTTCTTTCAGCTTAGAGTTGAAGGGTTTCCAGCAGTTAATATTCCAGTAGCTATTGTTACCACGGTTGTTCCAGGTGCTGGACCAGAAACTGTTCAGAATACTGTCACAGGACCTTTAGAAGACGCTTTAAAAGATTTAAAGAGTATTAAAGAAACCAGTTCTTCATCTCAGGCAAACTTTTCTACTATAGTCTTAAACTATGAAGAAGGCACAGATCTTAACTTAGCGGTACAGGATGCACGAACTAAGGCTTTGAGCGTAAAGTTGCCAGCAGGTTCACAAGAACCAAATATAATTGTTCCCGAATTAGGAAGCGCACCTTTCTTTTTAAGTGTATCTGGTGGAACAGATTTATTAACTCTTCGTAAAGATGCCGAGAATCTAAGAACTAAAATATTAGATATCAAAGGCGTTAAGAGTTTTACAGAAATCTCTGGTATCGAAGAAAAGATCTACATTGATCTTCCTCCTCAATATCAATTACCACAAATTCTAGAACAAATTAAAGCTGCCAACATTGGTTTTCCTCTTGGAGAAGCGGTGGTTGATGGCAAGCGTATTCCAGTAGTAGGGAAGTCTGGAGTAGTTTCTTTAGAAGATGTCCGAGCAATTAAAATTACTTTACCGCAAACTGGTCCACAAGCTCCTCAGCAAGTTGCTTTGGCTGATATCGCACAGGTTTACTTAGGTGTTGATTATGGTGATCGTGTGCATCGTGTCGGATACTTAGATAAAGAGGTTAATCAGTTTAAAATTCAACCAGCTGTTTTGTATGAAGTGCGTTTGGATAAAAACGCTGATCTTTTAAGTTTAAATAAAAAAGTTGAAGAAGCAGTTAAGGATGCAAAGTCTGGCGATGAAAAAGTTGATTACGCAATCGTCTTTAACCAGGCCGATCAATCCCAACACCAAGTTGATGAAATTGTAGAAGGTGCCATTGGTGGTAAGTGGGGTGGGGAAGATGGTAATCCAATTGGCTATGTAGGTTATATTTTTGGTGGTATGTGGTTATTGGTAATTGGGATGTTGTTGTTCCTTGATTGGCGCACAGCGTTGATTTCGGTGTTGGCAATTCCTTTATCTTTCTTTGCTACATTCATTGTCCTATATGTTGCTGGAATTCAGTTAAATACCTTAGTTCTGTTCTCGTTTGTGTTGGTCTTAGGATTGATTGTAGATCCAGCTATTGTAGTGCTGGAATCAATTAGACGTTACGTAGATATTGGTTTTAAAGGGAAAGATGCGGTATTGCGTTCTATAGATGTGATCGGCTTAGGATTGTTTGTTGCAGTTTTGACTTCCATGATTGTATTTATTCCTTTCGGAATCGTATCTGGAACCTTTGGAGAAATCATCAAATATATTCCTTGGACTGTGTTCCCAGCATTAACAGCTTCTTATTTCATTCCATTAATTTTCTTAACTTGGTTAGCAGCAAGATTTATTAAAACTGAAACAGGGAACGAACTTAAAGACGAAGATGATGTTCACACATTGTGGAAGTTTGCTCAATGGTTCATTCGAGCTAATCGCTACATCCTTAAGCATAAGTTATTACAAGTAGCTGTGGTTGTGCTTGGGTTGGTTATCCCAATAGTAGTTTCGGCAATATTATTTGCTACCGATCAAGTTCGTCAGGTTCAATTTGCTCAGCCGGATGATACAGAATTTATTCAATTATCTGTTCCTCGACCAACCAACCAAACTTACCGTGATTTATTAGTACAATCTACGGAAGTAGAAAATGTTCTAAAGAATTATGCTGGAGAGATCAAAGCTTTCTTCTATCAATCAATTGATGGCAGTGGTGATCAATCTAGTATGAGCGTGTTCATTGAACTACGTCCTTTAGTTGATCGTGATCGTAAGAGTCCAGTAATTTCTGAAGATATCCAAAAAGAATTACGTGCTAAGTTCGGTGACAAAGCTACAGCTGGTGAAGTTGGCTCTGGACCACCAAGTGGTGGTGCTGATGTTAGTGTAAAAATCTTCGAAACTGATTCTAGTAAAATGGCTATTGCTAGTAATCGAATCGCCGATGAGTTACGTTCGTATCCAGAAGTTGACTTTGTCTCTACCGATTACCAAACTCAAAGTAAAGAATTAACTGTGAAAGTTAATTCCGACCAAGCTTCCGGTAATGGTTTATCAGCCGCTAGTATCTATGGGCAAATCGCTGGTTTGCTAGGTGAAAGCACTATGTACCGTTTAGATGGTACTGATGTTATATTGCGCGTTCCTGCGGACTCCAAACCAACCACTCGTGAAGCATTATTAGCTAGTATAGTATTTGGAACCAATGGTCCAGTACAACTTGGCCAGGTCGCAAGTATTGAAGAATCCGACGTACCTTCCTCTATCCGTAGTTTAAACGGTGAAAAGTATGCCAGTGTAAATGCGTCTGTGAAAGATTCTCGTGATGCTATTAATATTCAGCGTAAAATCACAGATTGGTCTAAAGCTAATACCGACAAATTAGGTGTAAGTAGCAGAGCCTTTGATGATCGCGCTGGAGTTAATGAATTCGAAAAGTCTTTCCAAGAATTATTCATTGCAATCTTCTTAGCCATTTTGGTTAGCTATGTGATCTTCGTAATCTTCTTTAAGAGCTTTATCCAACCGTTTATTATTCTATTTGCTATCCCATTAATCTTAATTGGTGTATTCCCTGCATTAGCGTTCTTCGCAGGTGGTCAGTTTGGATTCTTGGAAATCATTGGAATCTTGATGGTAATTGGTATTGCCGAAAACGTTGGTATATTCTTAATCGACTACGCCAATCGTAAGGTGGCAGAAGGTATGGATAAAAAGGAAGCTATTGCGATTGCTTCTGGTATCCGTTTGCGACCAATTATCTTAACTAAAATCACTGCTCTTGCTGGATTATTACCATTAGCTGTATTCTCACCATTCTGGCGTGGATTAGCTGTGGTAGTTATCTTTGGTATCTTAAGCTCAGGAGTTCTATCGTTATTTACCACACCAGTATTGTATAACTGGTTTACTAGAGTGAAGAAGCCAAAAGGTGAAGAGCATATTCATGGTGATGCTTTTACTAGGGATGACGCTTTACCTCTTCCAGGTGATGTAGTAACTTTTAATCACCCGACAGACTTACCGCCAAATCTACCTGTATAATTAGTTTCTAAAGTCAGTGCGTGAATATTTTGTTCGCGCACTGGAATTTGGAAGGGGAATTTTTAAAAGTTTAGGAGGAAAGATGTTTTATGCCCGGATTAAGTATGAGTTGTGGTTATAGTCAAACCACTTCATTGCGACTGGTCTTGTCTACGTCGCAACGGCAAAAGGTGGCTGCTGCTTTGCTCTTGCGTAGAGAGCAAATGCTAATAGCCTTGCGAGGCGATGGTTTCCAACCCAACGCTGGATGTCCTGAATGTTCTCATGTTTTGACAAGTTTGGAAATTTTGAAAGGTTTTTCGAGAGATCCATATGATTACAAAACCACTTGCCCAAAATGTAGCCATCGTTTCCCGGCTAGGTTCATCTCCAGAAACGATTTCGGTTCCATAGAGGTGCCATTTTATTGCGCAGAGCAGACTTTGGAGCAAATCCGCCATAGGCAGGTATTCTCTCCAGAGGTTTGGAAAGAAAAGTTTGTCGGTGTTTATTACTCTGCCCTGTATCACTTTGGGTGTTTAGCTGAAGCCTACAAGCTATTGGATATCGAGTATCCTTTTAAGGAGAACCTTGATTGGAAAGATAGGCTCGCTGGGTTTTTGGGACAAGTTCCTGATTCATATATAGCTCAATATGCTGGAGTCTCCGCAAGAGAGGTTTCCAAATATCGGAAAGAGTTGGGGATACAGAAGTATTCTAAAAGCTACGACGATGTTTTGTATGAGTAGAAGTTCATTCTTGTTACCGCATCAATTTGGTGCGGTTTTTTTGTTGACAATTTTCTTTAACAAGAGCTATTATAAGAAGTCGCTCTAAAAATTTAGGAGGAAAAAAATGTTGATACCTAGTATCATTTTAGCGCTTGTTTGTGCGGGATTAATCCTTGGATTGATCTACTTAAACCGAAGTAAAATTGAACAGCAAAAGTATTTGCAAGAAGCAATCTTTCGTTCTTGGATCCGCGAAACAGAAACTCAATGTCGTAAATCGGCATATAAACATGGCAGGCAATCTCCAATTGTTGAGTCATCAGAAATTAATGGGGTTAAGCAAATTTCAATTAGTAACCCAGCCACAGAAACAGAACCCAAAGTTTTACTTGCTGCGATTAATATTAACTTTAAACGCTCTAAGCGCGAAGTAAATATTGCTTGTAGTGAAGTTGTAGATTTTAACAAGTTGGAGCGTTGGCCTATTAACGGAGTTGAGTGGAGCCCTATAACTCTAATCAAACAGGAATTGTGGAAGTATTTTAAAGACGACCCCGAGAATGAAAGTACTTATGACTTTCGTCCAGAGCCGTCTAGTTATTCTGCTCATGCTTAGTGCTAACTTCGCCAGCGTGCGAATATACCGGTCGAAATTTTTCGATCGGTTTTTTTATTTGTTCCGCCTTTATGTTCGAGGCAAAGCTCTCCGAATTCAATTTGTCCAGCATTGTCAGAAGTAAATCGAGCAGAGATCTTATCTTCTAAGATATTATTGAGTGAGAGAGCAGAGGAGTTAGTGGCATAGCCATTGATGAGTAAAAATTTTGCATCCTCGCTTAATAACTCAACACAAGTTTCTAAAAGTTTAGGAAGGTCTCGGTTAAACTTCCATGTTTTACCAGTCGGGGAGTGACCAAAGGCGGGAGGGTCCATAATTATACCGTCATACTTTTCGCCTCGTTTTAATTCTCGTTCTGCAAACTTTGCAGCATCATCTAAAATCCAACGGATCGCGTCTTGGTCAAACTTATTGCTAAATTGATTTTCTTTCGCCCAAGCGATGGATGGTTTACTAGCATCTACATGAGTAACTTTGTGTCCGAGTCGAGTAAGGACCATGGTGGCTCCCCCTGTGTAGGCAAACAAGTTTAAAATTTTAAGGGAACGTCCTTGTTTGGTAAGAGGTGAGACTAAATCTATCATCCATTCCCAATTCCCAGCTTGTTCGGCAAAAATTCCAGTATGTTTAAAAGGAGTTAGCTTGGCCATTAGTTTTATGTCGGGACGAAAATACACTTCCCATTTTTCTGGAACCTTAGAATTTTTTTGCCACTTACCACGTTCACCTGTGCCGATGAAGGTAGCATGGGCTTTATCCCATTCGGAATTAGGTAAGCTCTTGCTCCAAATAACTTGCGGGTCTGGTCTCTGCAGGCGAATGTTGCCCCATTGTTCTAGTCGGTAGCCATCACCAGTATCTAAAAGTTGGTAGTCTAAAAATTGTTTAAATGTTTCGAGTTTCATAAAAGTATCATAACATAAAAGTATCTAATTCCATTGTTAAGCTATTATATTTTTATTATATAAAAAACACTACAGAGTTGTAGTGTTTTTTTGGTGGGTCGGGCGGGGCTCGAACCCGCGACAAATGGCTTAAAAGGCCACTGCTCTACCAGCTGAGCTACCGACCCATGATTTGGTAGATGTTAACTTTATGTAAATACTCAACAATTTTAACGCATATTGGCTTTTTTTTCAAGGGGTGTAGTCGCATTGTATTTATATCATTTTATAGTCGACAATATCGTGATATCATGAAGCTATGAATAAATTTACTACACTTAGCTTAATCAGCTTAATCTCTCTAATGTCTGCGCTAACTTTAGCCAATGTTGTTATGGCCTCATCTCATCCCAATATTAGGTCAGAACGATTGCCATTTATACGTTTGTATAACCCAACGATAAATGATCATTTTTATACTTCTAGCCAAGTCGAAGCCGATGGTGCAGTAGCTAATCATGGCTACAGAATTGAAGGCACAATGGGTTATGTCGAAAGGTATCAAGTGGATGCAACCGAAGCAATCTTTAGAATGTGGAACCCAGTTGCAAAGAAACATTTCTACACTACTAATAGTAACGAAGTGCAGTCAGCGCAAAGTTCAGGATTTGTATTAGAGGGTACAGTAGGATTTATGCAAATCAATCCGGAACAATTGGCGAATCCACTGTCGGGAATGTTTTGGCAGGGTGAAGTAATAGTTTATCGCTTGTATAACAGCACTCAAAGAAAACATTTTTACACAGTTAGCCAAAGTGAAGTGAATTATTTACTCACAAGGGGTTATGCTTCGGAAGGACAGCTAGGTGGGGAACTTTTTTCGACATATGACCCCGGAACTCAAAATTAGTTATTTAAAAACCGCTGAGGAATAATCCCAGCGGTTTTTTTATACTATTTTTTAACAGCTTTCTTGCGAGTTGTTTTTTTACCTTTAGCTTTTACTGGATTAGCGGCTTTTTCTTTTGCCTCTGCATATAGTTCTTGAAGTTGAACTTCAGATTCTGGCTTAACATTTAAAATTAAAGTACAGTCAGGCCAAAGAGTACATGCAAAGAATGGTTTACCGCGACCACGACTCTTCTTTTCTACAACATCGCCAGGGTTTTCGCGCCGAGCTTCTGATTCTAAACACATAGGGCATTTAAATCCTGTCTTGTTCCAGATTTTAGAAATACCTTTACACTTCGGGTAGTCGACACAGCCTAAGAAGAATCCAAATCTTCCCCGTTTAACATCCATGCCTTTGCCACAAATAGGGCAGACATAATCACGTGTTTTAGCTTCTAGCTCTGCAATTTGTGCCGCTTCTTCTGGCATTGGCACTGTTACTTTACTTCCTTCCTCTGGGCAAGCTAAGAATTTACCCATACGGCCATATTTGATAAGCATTGGTTGTTGGCAGTGAGGGCATGGTGTGTCGGAGACTTCAATAGTCTTCTCGACACTAGCTTCTTTTTCGATCAAATGCTTTTTAAAAGGTCCGTAAAATCCCTCCAGCACTGGCACCCATTTAAGTTTGCCTTCGGCAATTTGATCGAACTCTTCTTCGATTTTAGATGTAAAGTTAATGTCGACAATTTCGGGGAAGTGGGCAACTAACATGTCTGTAACTAAATAACCTTCTTCGGTTGGCGCGTACTTCTTATCTTCTTTTGTAACATAACCACGTTCTTGAATTGTGGTTAAAGTTGGTGCATATGTAGAAGGACGGCCTACACCAGCGGCTTCCAAAGTTTTGATTAAAGTTGCATCAGAATAACGAGCAGGTGGTTCTGTAAAATGTTGAAGAGGGGTTAGTTCGTGTAACTTCAAAATTTCTTTAAGATCCAATTCTGGTAAGACTCCTTCGATTTCATCTTCAGCTTTTTCGTCGGTGCCTTCGGTGTAGGCACGAATGAAACCATCAAACTTAACCACTTGTCCGTTGGCGCGGAAAGTATATTTGTCTGTCGCACCAGCTGGACCAGCGGCAATATCTACTGCGGTTTGGTCAAAAATAGCTTGTTGCATTTGGCAAGCTAGAGTTCGCTTCCATATTAAATCGTAAAGTCGGTTGGCATTCTTATCACCTTTTAGATTGTCTGGTAACAAGGAAAGATCTGTTGGACGAATAGCTTCATGGGCTTCTTGTGCACCTTTACTCTTGTTAGTAAAAGAACGAGCCTCGGACAAGCCGTATTGTTTGCCAAATTGTTGTTGAATAACTTGTTGAGCCTGTGCTAATGCAGACTGAGCTAAATTTAAACTGTCGGTACGCATGTAGGTTATAAAACCTTTTTCGTACAAACCTTGAGCGACAGCCATTGTCTGTTTGGCGCTAAAACCAAGTTTTCGAGCAGCTTCTTGTTGTAAGGTGGATGTCGTAAATGGTGGAGAAGGATTACGTTTGACTTCCTTTTTAGTTACGTCAGTTACTGTGTAGGTACTGCCGTCTAGATCTGTGGTAATTTTTTTAGCATCATCACTATTTGTAATGCCCATTTTACCCACAGCCTTGCTATCAATTTTAGAAAGCTTAGCAGTGAAGATTGGCGCACCTGTTTGTTTAGAAAGTTGAGCTTCGATGCTCCAATATTCTTCGGCAGTAAAAGCTTGAATTTCGCGTTCACGTTCTACTACTAACCTTACTGC
>CAYQJW010000013.1:0-10747 GCA_964418025.1 uncultured Candidatus Saccharibacteria bacterium
ATGGGTCAGGACATCCAAAGAGAGCAAGACAAATATACTAAAATAAGTGAATCCCTAAGAAAGATTACCGAAGATTTAAAAGCTCGTCAGAATGCAAGTGTGAAGGATGTGTTAAAAGCCTTTATGGTTAAGCTTGTTCTAAATTTGAATAAAAACCTGACCACCAAATTAGTAAACAGCATGGTAGAGAAGTACAAAATTGATGACTACCTCGCTTATGGTGATGCAGTAGCTACTCAGGTCTATTCGATGAAGTATATCAATGAAAATTTCAAAGGTGATGCTCGTACTCAAATGATGATGCGTTCACTCATTCAAAGTGACAAAATTCCTCAAAAAGCTAAGATCGCTCAAGCTTTTGCGTCTACTAAAGCCCAAGACTATTTAGGCTCACAGTGTAACGGCATTGGTCAGTTAGACGTAGAGAATATGGATTCATTGAAGTGTCTAGCTGCATTTGGTAGCGAACAATCTAGCAGTGCTTTTCAATTTCAAACAGCTCAAGATCAGGCACAAAAGATTAAATCTGCAGGTCAACAATCAGCACAGGCAGAAGTAGCTCAAAGTAATGGTTTTGCTCCTCCTAGGGATTGTTCTGGTTCATTAGCTTTACAACAACAAATTGATACTAAGTATGAGACAGCTACCAACGAGTTAGTAGCTGCAGCAGGTGTTTTAGACCAATTACAAAAAGCTTATAAAGGCAAAAAGACAACTAAGGCCGAGTTAGACAAAGCTCAGGCAGCCTTTAATGATATCGAAAAGAAGTATAAGGATTTACCATCACAAGATGCCGAGCCTGTAATTGATATTTGTAAAGCAATCGATTCACCTGCCTCATTTGTTGGTGACCAGTTAAATAACTTTGTTAAACAACATCTAGATCAAGGTTCTCAATTGAAGAGTGATAACTTGCCATTCTATGCTAACTTCCTTTCAGATGTAGCTAGTAACTTCCTTGGTAATTTATTAACTGGTGGCAAGAGTTCATCAAAGATCTTTAAGGAAGCTGGGTTCCAAGCAATGAACGGTGCAATTGGTGAACTAGCTTCTAATTTACCTAAGGCTCAGTTTAATAATAATGGTGCGATTAGTGAAGAAGGTTCTGTAAGGGGTGTTGTGACAATTAACCCTCGCGGTCCAAGCTCTCCGGAAAAATTCAACCCTAGGGGTGAATAAAATATCATAAACTTCCTCAAAACCACTCATTTAATTTTAATAAAATGAGTGGTTTTTTATTTGCCTAAAATATTTGGGTTTTTAAGTATCGATATGGTATAATATTTATAAGTTTTACAGTCAATTTTACCTTCTGTGACCAAGAAATCAATACAAAAATTACTTAAATTTTTAACCCCAAATTCATTTAAATTAAGCAGGGGAATTCTCCAAAGATTTATCTTAGGGATTCTCGTTGCTTCTTTATTTTTGCCTGTTTTTATCTTTGTAAACCCACGAAGCTCAGCTGCTGCTAACTGTGATATTGGCATTGGTTATTTATCAGCCAATTCGACCGGGGGTAGTATCGCTGGAGACTCCCCTGGTATTACTGGATCCAAGGTATTGGTGAGCAAGAATACAGTTGCTTTAGAAGAACAGTTTGAAGTATATCTTGAAGTATCCATGACCCCAGAGTTAACTGCTGAATGTGCAGCAGCAGGAAAAACTTATCAGTTTGAAATTGTTGCTAGTGAATCGAAATTAGCAGGAGGTGCCGTTTATTCTGGCTCTGCTAAGAAAATATTACCAGCTTCATTAGTGAAGGAAGCTAATAAATTTGCGGCAAAGGTTCCTGTTTCATTTAAGGGTCTTGGTTTAAGTGGCAAGGAAACTTTAACTGCAACTACTGGTGTTGGTACTGTACCTCGAGGTTTACCTGGATATTATATTTATGGTTACTTTTTAACTAATGTTAGTGGTGGTAATGGCTGGGCTATGGGTAATAAGGCAATAAATTCTACCCCGTTAACAAAATTAGACAACACCAGTCCTAGTCATCCAGTAACAGAAAATTTACCGAATGATGTAAAAGTGTCTCCAGGAATAGATGTAGGCACGGATGGAATATTATACGATGCAATGAAGTTTAGAGTTGGTATGGATGGAGCAGGTTTAGATGCAGATAAGTCCCGTAACTTTTTTAGAATAACCTTTAAAGATGGTGGCTGGGTTGCAGTTGCCAAAAGTGGTGCTACCTCTGGAGCAACATTGAAAGCAGAAGGAACGGCAATACCGAAACCTTCCACTTATAATAATTTAGATGGCATTCCTGGCCATCAAGAATTTTCACTATTGAAGTCCATGCTGTTAAGTCCTTTTGCTATTCAGGAAGCGTTGGCTCAGGATACTACAAAACCAGCGACAAGTAGCTCAACATCTACAACAAGCTCTTCTTCTAGTTACGACACTAATTTAGTTTCATTGTCTTCTCTTAAGATCCCTGTATGGATGTCTAGCGAGGCTACAGGTGGTATTGCTTGGGGAGACAAAAAAACAAAAATCAATTATTCAACCATCGGTAATGCTTTTGGAAAATTTAATGGTAATCATCCCATAGCTGATTTAAGCTTGATAGCTGTTGAAGATAAAAAGAGCGCTGATAAAAAGATATGTGGGCCTTTAACTTTTAACAAGCAACAAATTGCTTGTTACGAAAAAGATGTGGCTAAATTAGCAGAAGGAAGCCCCCAAAATAAGCTTTTAACCGCGGATAAAAAGCAATTCCCATTTAATAATATTTCTGCTACGGAATTAGCCAGAATTGGAGTGAAGGATGCATCAGGTGCTACGCCAACTTTGTCTAAAGTGTACTTGGCTCCTACATTAAAAGTTGACTGGACTTGGACAGATGTTGCTTCTTTGGGTAATGGTTTGTTTGGCCCCGATGGCGCTACTAATATCCTTAGTAGTTTTTACGGTTTTAGCTATACAGCAGACGCCCAGAAAGTATATTTCGAAGTTTACTCATCTAAGGAAGAGTTAGAAAAGCACAAGAACGACGCACCGCCAGCAGGTGTAGAACCATATGCTGAAACAGTAACAAGTTCTTCGACGGCTTCTAGTGATTCAGCAAGTGATTTATTTAACTTCCTTCGTAAAGTTATTTCGTACTTGGTGCTCTTGATGACTAGTGTAATCTATTGGATTTTTGCGATTATCTTAGTACCGATACTCAATGCGCTGTTAAAAATTAGACCATACGAAGATCAGTTTGTTAACTTCATTTATCCTGGTTGGATTATTTTACGTAACGTAGCGAACATAGGTTTTATTTTGGCTTTGTTGTGGATGGGTTTGCGTACATTATTCCAAGTCGATGATGCAGGTAAGTCGCGTGGATTTATACTATGGCTTGTATTGATGGCTTTGTTAGTTAACTTTAGTTTGGTGATTGCTCAAGGTGTTGTAGGTATAGCTGATACTGTGCAATCCCAATTTTTACCTGCCGAAAGCAAAGTAATAGAAGCACTAGGTCAAAAATTAATGGTTGATCCGATTAAGTTCTTTAGAGGGCAAGATGGCTCCGGTGGTTTTGCCGAAAACATAACTGATACAAAAGGTAACTTTACTGTTAGTTCTAGTGCAAGTGACCTCACTAAACCAATCGTGTTATTAATTTTAGCCATAGCATCTTTCTTCTCGTTCGTGGCTTTGATTGCTTTTATTTTAGTACGACTTGTGGCCTTATGGCTTTTGTATATGGTCTCACCATTGGCTTATGTAGCACGTATACTTCCCGAAACAAAGAGTTATTTCGATCAATGGTGGTCGCAGTTTATTAAGTACGCTTTTACTGTTCCGATTTTGGCATTTTTCCTAAACATAACCGCTTTGATGGCAACAACTTTTGCGTCTCGCTCTGGTGATGCTGTGGAAGCTGGTAGGAATCCTAGTTATCTTTTTGCTGGCATGGATCCAGCCAAAGAAATTACAGAATATGCTATTACTATCATCTCTCACTTTGTTGTTTTGGTTTTCCTTTACGCTGGTATGCACTTCGCTTTAAAGAGTGGTACATTTGGTGCTAAGCAAATTGTTGATGGTGCTAAGAAAGGATTTGATTTTGTTACTAAGACCGCACCTTCTGCGATAGCTCGTGGGGCGGGTCGTGGAGCTCTTGCAGCTGGTAAGTGGGCTAAGGATGCTGGGGCTGATGCACTAGCAGGCTCAAAAATGTTAAAGGGTCGCCCTGGTTTACAAAAAGCAATTATGGGAGTTGCTCGTCCTATTCAAGCTGGCAAAGCTATAAAGAAGGGCTTGTTTGATAATCCTAAGGAAGAGATGAACAAGCGCTTTACTGATCAGTTTGGAAAAATCACGGATAAGTTGCAACCTTGGGGAGAGAATAAATCTTTCCCTATAAAAATGGCTTGGTGGAAGCATAAAGGACAGGATGCTAAGACATTAATGACTCAAGCAGAGAAGAAGAAAGAATTTACTGAGATACGAAATGATTCAGAGATTACAGACTTAGCAAATGCTAGAGGTGAAAATCAACAGGCATTAGATACTTTGAATGGTGGTCATGTAGATTTAGATACCGCTAAGTCTTATTTATCTGATGTTGATAAGGAACTCGAAGTAGCAACAACTGAGTACAATAAGAATCAATCATATGATAATAGGAAGAAGATGATTGATTTAGAAGATAAGAGTAAAGGAATAAGTGATGAGATAACAGCCGTAGAAGCTGTTGGTGGTTCTCAGGTTGATTTGGTTAAACTCCCTGATTTTGATGTTGACGCAATTAAAACTTCTTTACAAGCTAGCATTAATGATGCTACTGAACAGATTAATAAAGACCAGACCAGAAGAAGAGAGCTTGGCTTTACAGGTACTATGAATGACGGAGAACGTAAGAAATACATGGATGATGCGACGGATTTGGCAACAAAAGCCCAAGCTAGAGAAAGACCATTTTCTAAGGCGCTTGCTGACAAGGAAGATGCAGAGGCTAGGGAACAACAAAAGAATCTAGGTGATTTTGATTATGATCAGTTAGAGAATGGTTTTAACAAAGCTTTACAAGAGAATAATATTGCAGCAGCAAGAGCTCATTTTAAGCAAATGGCCGATAATGGTGTACTAGACAAATTATTAAAAGCTAACGGAAAGAAAAACAACGTAGAAGATTTAGCAGCTTTTGTTAAAGAGAAGTTTACGAAAACAAGTGGGGGTTCGCAAATTAATATAATAAGGGAAGTCTCTAAATCTAGTGAAAAGAATGGTAACACTGCTTTGTCTAATGCCGTAAAAAGTTTGGCAAATGGTGGTGGTATATTAAATACAATTAACCAACAACAACAAATATTAAGCAAGAAAAAAGTCAAAGCTGTTACTGAGTGGAAATCTGGAGACGTAACTTATACAGACAAGAATGGAGAAGAGCAGTTCAACGCAGGAATTAAGGAAAAGTTGGAGAGTAATAATAATGATAAGAAGTCAGAAGTTCTACGTAGAGACCTAGATCAAAAGATTGCTGATCATATTTTAGTTAAATTTAATAATAACCCTTCCAGGATTAATGATCTAGGTACAAAGGTTGCATCAGCTTTGGTGGATGTTGCCTCACCTACAAAAGCTAGACCATTCAAACCTCATATTAAAGTATGACCCCAGAAATTCAATTAAAAATTGAAGAAGCTATAAAATTCCGTGACGCTCAAAGAGCATGGGAAGTTTTAGTTGCGGCTGCAAGAGATAGTCAGATCCAGTTACCTCGTACGGATTATTTACGTCTCAACTATTTGCGGATGAATGCTTTGGATTCCGAACGGTTATTAGGCGTTATTAAAGAGTCTATTTTAGCAGCTTATCAAATTCCTGATTTTGATCTAGATAGTAGATTAGCAGATTATTTTGAACTGTTAGAATACGTTGATGTGCAAATAGATTTTCTCTATAAATTGAAAGCAATTTTAGTAAATCATCAAGAATTATTAGGTGATCAAAAAATAAATGTAAACGGGAAGCAGGTAACTCCGACTATTGCAAACTGGATTTTAGATTATCAATCCATTGTTAATCCAGAAATGAAAGATGCTTTAGGTGAAATGAAATATATAAATACTGGTCCTAATTTAAAGATTCTTTCAATTGGCCAGCGCAAGGCCTTGCAAAGCATTCTCAGAATTTATGATCGAGTAGATACTCTAGTAAATCTATATGAAGAGCTTCCAGAAAAGTTGTCACCTGAGGATACGCGAGAGTTTCAAGATTGGGCAGTAAAAAAGCTTGAAGAAGAGTACGGGGCAGACCTCGAACAGTCAATTTTAGAAGAAGAGTCGGTCTCTGAAGAATCAGAAACAATACCCCCGCAAGAAATACTGCCAATTGAAGCACAAACCACCACTCCAGAACCTGAACAACCTCAAACACCTCAATCTCCCTACAAAATAGCACCACAAAAAGATTTAGATCTAAGCACTCAACCTAAGAAGGGCCTAGTCTTTGACATTCCGACTAACATAGACTTAAAACAAGAGGCTGCTAGTAGAGAAAAACGAGCCGAACAAAAACTTAAAGAGTTAAAAATCCGAACTAAATTAGAAGAGCTCAAGAACAGAAACAAAAGCCAAACTAAAAGTTAAAAAAATGTTAAACGAACAAAAATTAAAACAGATACAAAACTTAGTAAAAAATGCTACTGTTTTAAGCGACCAAGAAAAAAATGAATGGATGGCTTTAATCGAGTTGATGAATGATAAGCAAATTGCAGAACTAGAAGAAATTTTACAAAAACCAAAGCCAGAACCTGTGGCTCAACCACAACCGCAACCACAAGTTGTGGCGATGCCTCCAACCACACCAGTCACACCACCAGCATCATCCGCGCCAACAAGGCCAATGCCACCAACTAAGCCAATGCCACCAACTAGGCCGGTGCCAACTGTATCTTCAGTGCCACCAGTGGCTTCTGCTCGACCAGCAGTTTCTGCTCCGTCAAGTGCCTCGTCTTTGTCGCATATTAGTAATTTACCTAACCAACTCTCAGATCAAAAACAGGATCCTTTAGTTTTTCAACCCGCTGCATCACCTGCGGCTAAAAGTGCCGCGCCGCCTGTCCCATCAGTAACACAACCAGCACCTTCACGACCCACTCCTGTACCTATGCCAAGACCTTCTCAGGCTGCTCCTGTCAGGCCCCGTTCGATACCTATGCCACCCTCAAGTCCTAAGCCTACCGAGGCTGTTCCCATGCCGCCAGTTACGCCGTTGTCAATTCCACAATCTACTCCTCGAGACGTATCTTCGTCCATGAATACAATGGTTCTTAGTAAGTTCGAGGACATCATTAATCTCACTAGCTCAGCACTACATCAACAAAATCGAGAAACATTTCATAAGACTATCAATGAACTAGCAGCTCAGTACGGTTACTTTCAGGTTGTTACAAATCTTGAGCAGAGCCCTTTGTATCAAGATTATTTGAATTACGGTAAGAGTATGTTAATGGGTAAAAAAGATAATTTGGCTTTATCACAAGAAGAATTTGAATTTATTGCCGACATTCTCCTTTCCCTCAAGGTTAATCGTTTTTAAATGATATAATATATATGCAATTTCCAGTCCCACAATTTACCGATGTCGAAGATAAAATTATTGCCGGCCTAACCTTTAAACAGTTTGCCATAATTTTTGGCGCAGCCGTATTTACTTTTGTTATTTACACAATAAGTAAAAATTTAGCAGTCACAATTACAACCGCAGTTCTTACAGGATTACCAGCGTTGGCTTTGGTTTTTGGCAAGTTAAATGGACGACCGCTTTACTCTAGCGCAGGAAACTTTTTTAGTTATCTTTTCGGTCCAAAGTTGTATGTCTATCATAAACAAGGAAAAGAATCTGTCGAAATGGATATTCCAATAATTTCCGAAGAAAAACAGGCACCAAAAGACCTAAAAGGTACCGCGGTAAAGATTAAAGAGTTGAATTATTTATTACAAAAAGAACAAACCGAAGAACTAAGTCTGATCGAGCGAATTAAAAAAAATAGAGAAACTGATCGTGCTAAATAAAATCAAATGGCAATAACAAAAAATAAAAAACAAATTGGCAGTCCAACCCAGCAATTTTTACGCCTCGCAGAAATACGTGATGATGTTATTGTCATGGATAATGGAACTTTGCGAGCCGTCTTAGCAGTGTCTAGTACTAATTTTGATTTAAAAAGTGAAGAGGAGCAAAATGCTTTGGTGTATAGTTACCAAAGATTTTTGAATTCTCTGGAATTTCATGTTCAAATTTTGATGCAGTCTCGCAAAATGGACATTGCCGAATATACCGAAAAACTAAAAGTTTTGATGGAAAAACAGACCAACGAACTTCTTAGGATGCAAACTCAAGAATACATAGAGTTCATAGATCGTTTAGTTGAATCGGCAAATGTTATGAGCAAGAACTTTTATGTGATTGTGCCTTACGATACCAGTATCAACCCAGCTGCGACCAGTATTTTTAGTCGTATCTTTGGCACTGGCAAAACCAAAGCAGTCACAGATCGTGAAGCTAATTTAGCTACTTACAAAAAGCAGTTGGATGAACGAGCAAATACTGTTTCGGCAGCGTTGTCTAGTTCTGGTTTGCGAGTTGTGAAGCTTAATACCGACCAATTAATTGAGTTAGTTTACAATTCCTACAATTTTGCATCTGGACCAAGTATCGACGCAGAGCAATTAACTAAAGTGACGATTAAAGATTTACAAAAATAATATGGGTTTATTTTCATTTAACAAATCAGAGCTCGACAAAAAGAAAGAAGAGCTAGAACACCTTAAGGGGCAAATTTCTGCCGAGGGAAAATTGGCTCAAGTCGAAAAAGAGTATCGCGAAGGTGTAACAACTCTTAAGGATTTACTTGCTCCAAGTAGTTTAAAATTTTCGAATTCATATTTTGAACTAAACGGTAAATTTGGGCGCAGCTTCTTTGTTTTGGCATATCCTCGATTCTTGTCTACGAACTGGTTATCGTTCATTATAAACTCCGAAAGTGCTTTGGATGTTTCGATGTTTATTTATCCAATCGACTCAGGAATGGTACTAAAAAAATTACGTAGCAAGGTGGGTGAAATTGGTTCTCAGATGACCATTGAACAGGAAAAAGGTTTAGCGCGTAATCCATTATTGGAGACCGCTTATCATGACGTAGAAGAATTGCGTGATGAACTTCAGCAAGGTGTAGAACATTTCTTCCGGTTTGCTTTGTACTTTACTCTGTATTGCGAAAATTTAGAAGAACTAGACAAGAACTCTAAAATCCTCGAAAGTGCCTTGGGTGCAAAATTAGTAGTGACAAAAAGAGCTTTGTTGGCTGTGGAAGCAGGGTATAATTCTACATTACCTCTTGCAATCGACGATCTTGATGTTGCCAGTAATCTTAATACGAGTCCGTTATCTAGTACTTTTCCATTTGTGTCTTCGGATTTAACAGGTAACGATGGAATTTTGTATGGAATTAACCGTCATAATAACAGTTTAATTTTATTCGACAGGTTTCAGATGGAAAATGCTAACTTTGTTGTCTTTGCAAAATCTGGGGCAGGAAAGTCTTATGCCGTAAAATTAGAAATCCTCCGTTCTCTAATGGTTGGAATCGAAGTAATAGTAGTGGATCCGGAAAATGAATATCAGCATTTGGCCGAAGCGGTTGGTGGAACTTATTTAAATATTTCTTTAAATTCAGATTTTCGTATCAATCCATTCGATTTGCCAATTGGCTTAGAAGATGAAGACAAGGGTGATATTCTTCGTAGTGCCATTATTAATTTAATTGGCTTGATGGGCTTGGTCTTAGGTAAGCTTGATCCGACAGAAGAAGCCATTTTAGATAAAGCTATGTGGCAAACATATGCAAAAAAGGATATAACCGAAACATCAGATTTTGCGACAGCTGAAATGCCAGTAATGAGCGATCTTATCGAAATTTTAAGCGGTATGGTTGGCGGTGAGTCTTTGGCTATGAGATTAGGTAAGTTTACCGAAGGAACATTTGCAGGATTATTGAATAATCAAACCAATGTAGTATTGCAAAATCAGTTATTAGTATTTTCTATCCGAGATTTAGAAGATTCACTCCGCCCAATTGCTATGTATATTATTTTGGGGCATATTTGGAATGTGGTTCGAAGCCAGTTAAAACGTCGAATTTTAGTTTTAGATGAAGCTTGGATTATGATGCAACATGAAGATTCTGCTCGGTTCGTGTTTGGTATCGCTAAGCGTGCTCGTAAATATTACTTGGGATTGACTACTATCACTCAGGACGTAGCCGACTTTATGGCTAGTAGTTATGGTAAACCAATCGTAACTAACTCTTCTATCCAGTTATTACTTAAGCAAAGCCCTGCGGCTGTAGATATTGTTGCCGAAACTTTCTTTTTAACTGAAGGGGAGAAATATCTATTATTAGAAAGTGATGTTGGGGAAGGAATTTTCTTTGCTGGGTTAAAGCACGCAGCGATCAAAATATATGCATCTTATGTGGAAGACCAGATTATCACTACCGATCCAAAGCAGTTGCTAGAAATTGAACAAAGCAAAGAAGATTTAGCAGAAATAAAATAAAGCTACCATGGGTCCCTCTAGTGCTGGTGGGGCCCATTATTTTAAAGATATGATGTTACTTGATGGAACAAATTTTCGCGGATCAGATGCTGACGAATACGTACCTGGGCAAAATGCTCAGGGTTCTTATCAGAATAATCCTTTAACAGACGAAGATAGTTATCAATCTAATAACCCAAGACAA
>CAYQJW010000013.1:10847-15685 GCA_964418025.1 uncultured Candidatus Saccharibacteria bacterium
TCGGCTTGTTAATCGGTTTACTGTTAGAGATAGCCATGTATTTAGGTTTAAGTGATGCTGTAGACTGTACGTTTGAACTTGGCTCTGCTGCTAATGCCTTAAGAAAAGGGGATGTTAAAGGTGCTGCCGAGCATCACAAACAAGCTAGATTTCATGCTGAGAAGGCTTCCATGCTTTTATTGATGGGTTTTTTGTTGATAATCGCTGTAGGGATGACCTTCAGTATTTTGGGGTGGATCATAGGTATTCCAATGTTGCTACTCATGAGCTTATACATGTTTGCCGGGGTAGTATTTCCTACCAAAGGATATCTACAAGGCTTAGCTAAGAAGCCCATGCAAATTTTCCTATTATTATTTGATTTACTAGCCATCATCATCTTCTTAGCGTTTGTGGCTAGTATATTTTGGTATATATGCGAAACTTCAGGGTTGGGCACTGGCTTCTTTTCTAATTTGGCTACAAAAGCTATAGACTGGTGGAATGGCAATGAATTTGCTTCTACTTTTAATGAAGTTTGCACTGATATAAGTAAGTTTTAAGCATATTGTGCTATAATATATAAAAGGTTCAAAGATCATTCTTTGGCCATTGGCACAAATTGAAACAAAATTAAACAAATAGAATTGTGAATAAAAAAGCCATCGCCATTTTAGGCGGAATATTTATCCTCATTGTCGGAACTCTGGGATTTATCATTTGGAGCAGGTCATCTAAGGACGATACTACTCCGACTGAAGAAACCCCTATCGTAGTAGAAGAACCAACCGAAGTCGAAGAGGATCCTATCGAAGAAACTCCTTCCACCGGGCAAGCTACTAAATTAACAGACGAAGCAGTGATAACTCCAGCTTTGTTCTTTCAAGGTGATGGAATTGCTTACTTTAATCGTCAAGGTCAATTGTTCCGAACCAATATGTCGGTTACAGGTGACACCGTTTTGTTAAGTGATAAAACAGAACTCACTGTTCCATCAAAAACTAATATCTCTCGAATTTTATGGCCAGCAGTGGGGAATAGTTATATAGCCGAATCTGGCAGTGGTATTAGCAAACAGTGGAGTTATTATAATCCTGATACAGGTAATTATATCGATTTACCATCACAAGTAAAAAGTTTAGACTGGGTTCCAAGTGGTAATAAAATATTATTTGTTTGGGTAGGAAGCGATGGTAAGGCTACTTTAAATATTTCCGACCCAGATACAAATAATTATCAGATGCTCACCGATTTATACGAACCTGACAACGAGATTATTGTTTCTCCTGATGGGCAGACTATTTTATTCTATCGTAATCAAATCTCTGACCAATCAAAAAATACAATCAATTCAGTTAGTATAGACGGGAAGACTTTTAAGTCTGTAGTTCGTGACGGTTACAATAAAGGGGTGCTTTGGTCACCTGATAGCAAGAAGTTTTTGTTTAGCCGCTTAGATCCTTCTACTCAAAAGTTCAATCTTTGGGTCTCAGACATCACTAGTGGAGAAATCCAAAGTCTTGGTGTGGCAACTTCACCATCTAAAGCAGTATGGGCAAAAGATAGCTCATATATTGTTGCTGGTGTCCCAACCTCAGGAATTGCTGGACAAGGTGTGACAACTGATTCAGTTTATAAAATAGAAATCAGCGGTGGTACAAAAACTGAATTTCCACCAGGAACAGACGTTGATGTTTCCGAACCATTTCTCAGTCTGAACGGCAGCATCCTTTTCTTCCGCAATAATCAGGACGGCTCCCTGTATTATCACATGCTTCAATAAACTTTATCTTAACTTTATCTAGATTTTATCACTCATAAGGTATAATTATTTTATGAGTACCAAAATCGTTTTTATATGCGAAAACTGTGGGTTTTCTAGCCCTCGTTGGCAGGGTAAATGCCCTTCCTGTGAGCAATGGAATACCTTTGCAGAACAGACTATTCAGTCCACAAAGAAATCCACTCTTGGATCTGGTTCTGGGCGGGGTTTTGCTGGGATCAAACCGGTCCTACTTTCAGAAGTTAAACAGAATAAAGTGCAACGTATTTCTACTGGGATAGATGAATTTGATGTTGTCTTGGGCGGTGGTTTAGTTACTGGTTCTGTAGTTTTGCTTGGTGGTGACCCTGGAATTGGTAAATCCACTTTAGCTCTTCAATTAGCAAATTTATTAGTAGGAACAGAGCATACTGCTTTGTATGTTTCTGGTGAAGAATCTGCTCAACAAATTGCGATGCGCAATGTTCGGCTTGGGTTAAGGCAGGACGTGATGGTTTTAGCAGAAACAAATTTGGAATCTGCTATTGCATCAATCCAACAATCAAACCCAGAAGTTGTTATTATCGACTCTGTTCAAACCATGTACAGCGAGGAAGCTGGTGGGGTCACTGGTGGTGTTGCCCAGCTGTCTTTTGTTACCAATTCTTTAATCCGTTTAGCAAAATCTACCCACACTACAATTATACTGATTGGCCATGTTACTAAAGAGGGAATTTTAGCAGGTCCAAAAACCATCGAGCATATGGTTGATTGCGTGTTGTACCTAGAGGGTGAACGACTGGGTAATTTACGAATTTTAAGAAGTAGCAAAAATCGATTTGGAAGTATTGGGGAAGTTGGTGTTTTCGAAATGCGCGATACTGGGTTAGTGGAAATTGATAATCCTGCGGCAATGTTTTTGGAACACAAAGACCAAGCTTTGCCAGGAAGTTGTGTTGCTACTCTGCTCGAGGGTAATAAAGTTTTGTTGGTAGAAATTCAAGCTCTCACAAATACCACCAATGCAAGTTATCCAAGGCGAGTAGCGTCTGGGTTCGATGTCAATCGTCTTCAGTTATTGATAGCTATTATGCAAAAGACTTTAGGGGTGAATTTGGGTAATCAAGATGTTTATGTAAATATTGCCGGTGGTTTTAAGGTCACAGAGCGAGCAGCAGATTTACCTGTCATGATGGCGATCTTGTCTTCTTATCAAGGTAAGGCTTGGCCGAAGGCAACAACTGCGTTTGGTGAAATTGGTTTACTGGGAGAGATTAGAACTGTGTCTCAGGTAGAGAAGCGACAAAAAGAAGCTAAGAAATTAGGCTTCGCCAATGTAATCAATTCTAAAACTACTAAGTCAATCAGGAGTCTAAAACTTTAATAACAGAGATTGTATAGATCAAGATTATATTAGTGCAAAATAAAAAAGCGATGTTGACCATCGCTTTTAAAGTATACAGAGCCTATAATGGGAAAGCTCCTAAAAGGTGAGATGTTGCGAGTTGTTTCTCAAATGGGTCCACTGGTTTCCAGTGGTTAGGATTGGTTTTCACCTTTCCAGAAACGATATCAAGTCGCATCTGATTTACTTCTTGGAACGGTTCCAAGAATGGTTCATTAACTGGTTCCTGGGAGATGTGGATCAAAGTATCCTCTCCTTTTCTATGCCTTCGGGCAAGGTTCATGGTTAATGTAGCAAATCTTTCTCCGTAACTTCTCTTCTTTGACATTGGCACTCCTGTAGGTTTGGGGTTTGGATTAGTATCACAGTATTAGCTGTGGATACTTGATATTTATAACAAAAATTTTAGCCTTGGTCAAGGTGTGATTATTCAGTATGAATTACTTCCAGGTACTTGTCGGATAATTTTTTTAAATCTTGATGGTCTGTGAGTTGTGGGTCGTTGTGAAGAATGTTCTGTGCTATTTCTCTAGCTTGTTTTAAAGCAGCGATTGTAACGAATTTCGGAAAGCGAAAAGCAAAACCTGATTGCTGTTCTCCAAATAGATCCCCAAATCCTCGTTCTTGTAAATCATGCTCAGCTAAAGCAAAACCGTCACTGACTTGTTCAAAAATCTTTAATCGGCTAGTTTCCATTTGTTCTTCGGTGGTGGTAAATAAATAACAAAAACTGGGGAAGACCCCTCTGCCTACTCGTCCTCTTAATTGGTGCAGTTGGGCTAATCCAAAGTTTTCGGCGCCTTCAATTAAAATCACCGATGCATTAGGAATATCAATACCAATTTCGATGACCGTGGTGGCGACAAGAATATCTATTTTGCCTGCTTTAAATAGATTCATGGTGTTATCTTTTTCTTCTCCTTTGAGACCGCCATACACTAAACCTAATTTAAATTTAGGAAATAACTTTTGAAGTCTTTCATATTCAGCTTTTACAGACTTAACTTCTGTTTCAGATTCTTCAACCTTAGGTGTAATGATGAATGCTTGTCTTCCAGCCAAAATTTCTGCACTAATCTTATTGTAAGCGATATTGCGATCTGCTTCTGATAATAGTTTGGTGGTAATCTTTTGTCTCTTTGCAGGGAGTTGATTTAATTGCGATATTTCTAAATTCCCAAATAATGACAGGGCAAGAGTTCGAGGAATTGGAGTTGCAGTCATGCTTAATAAGTGTGGAATCATATCGCTCTTATGTGTTTTTTGCAGAAACGCACGTTGACTTACGCCGAAGCGGTGTTGTTCATCTATAATTACTAAACCTAGTTTAGAAAAATGAAGATTATCATTAAGTAGGGCGTGTGTACCAATTATAATTTTAATATTACCAGAGCTAAGTTGCTCGGTTAGGTTCTCTTTGTCTGTTGATTCGTTAGTTCCAACTTTAACAAAATTTCTGGTCAGCAAAGCGATTTGTGATTTTACCTGCCCACCGGTTTGCCCGCCGGTTTGTTGGCCGTCTTGATCATTGGCTAAATTCAAAAAGGTTTCATAGTGTTGACTGGCTAGTATTTCGGTTGGGGCCAGAATAATGGTTTGATAGCCATCTAAAGCCGCCATATAGGCCGCTAGCCACGCTACAACCGTTTTACCACTTCCCACATCACCTTCAAGTAAACGGTTCATAGGGTG
>CAYQJW010000014.1:0-15452 GCA_964418025.1 uncultured Candidatus Saccharibacteria bacterium
TTTACACAACGTTCATCCTGGCCAAGGGTAGCTCACTCGGGTTTCGGGTCTAGCGCATGTGACATTAAAGATTATATTCAGCGTCCTGTAAACAGGAAACTGAATATAACTTTATACGGACTATTAATCCTCGCTTTCACTACAACTTCGTGTTTGTTAACACTTAGTTAAGCCACATACAACTAACTCGTTGGATCATTCTTCAATAGGCACGCCGTTAACCTGTCACAAAAGCAAGCTTATGTAACGTAGGTCTTCGACTCCTTGTAAGTATACGGTTTCAGAGACTATTTCATTCCCCTTCCGGGGTGCTTTTCACCTTTCCCTCACGGTACTGGTTCACTATCGGTCACTATGAGTATTTAGCCTTACGTATTAGTCTACGTTAATTCAGTCCAGATTTCTCGTGTCTGGACTTACTCAAGAATTTAGAACAGGACTTGTATGATATTTGGCTATACGGGACTATCACCCTCTATGGTTTTCCTTTCCAGGAATATTCTGCTATATCACACTAAATGATCCTCTGTGGGTTTACTGCTCCACAACGTCTATTCTTACAACACCTATACTGCAACACCAGTAAGCTTTAAATTAATCTCCCTAGTAAACTAGTTCAAAAAATAACACATTATAGGTTTGGGCTAATAGATAATTTATTCACCGGACATCAGCATAGATGTTCAATGAATAAATTTCTATATTTTTCCGCGTTCGCTCGCCACTACTAACGGAATCGACAAGTGCTTACGCACTCTTTCTTTATTTTCCTCATGCTACTGAGATGTTTCACTTCGCATGGTTCCCGCACAATATACCCCACGGTATAAAGGCATGCATTCTTCAAATGCATGGGTTTCCCCATTCAGAAATCTCCGGATCAAAGGTTATTGCCACCTCCCCGAAGCGTATCGCCGGCTATCGCGTCTTTCATCGGCTCATAGTACCAAGGCATCCACCGTATACCCTTCTCTGTTTTAATCTAAAGATTATACAGAATTTTTGACAAGCAATTTGTTATCACGATTAGTAAGGATACTAATCATGGACAAACGCTTAATATTTGTTCGGATACAATGTTTGTAATTGGTTCGAACAACAGACCTTGTTGTTCTTATAATTCACACTTTTTTGTAAGTCCACTTCTGGACTTACGATGATTCTTACAATAATTATTCTGTTGGTTGAAGACAGAATAAAATTACCACTATTTAGTTTTCAAAGTACGTGACTGATTCCGATCACTAGTGCCGATAAATTTCGTATCGACGATCTTGTTACTGCGAACACAATTTTGCAATTGAAGATTGTCCGAGCAACGTGGAATGTTTCCAGTCAGATAGCTACTGCTCTGCTTGGTAGGTTAAACCCACCGGTAACGACTAACCTGGTTCCCTAAGTAAATATGGAATGGCATCATATCTGAGAGCAGTAAATATCTGATTAGAAATCTACACTATATATATTGGATTGAGAGGAACAAATTTGCCAAGTGAATTTGGCGACAAAAAAACCGCAAATCGCGGTGTAATCTAGGCGTTAAAAAGCGCTAGTTACATAGACCGCGTAATGTTAAGGGTAAAAAGTGTATTTAACATATTCTTGTGCGTTTCTTTAAGATTTATATCTTATAGGCATCTTAATATATAGAGTGGGGGTTGTCAAGGGTTTTTTGGTAAGATTTTGGGTATTTTTTACAAATAAAAAAGCGGTGTTGATTTATCATCAAAACCGCTTAAAAACTAGACTACAAATGATGGAATTCTGCCTCTACCTCATGAACAAATGAGTTAAATCTGGGAGTGGTAAAGATTGCCGGATCCCAACATAAATCCATTGCCATCAAATCATGGATATTCTTAATATAAGCTCCGGGTATTAACTTCCCATTTTCATCTTGATCCTGACCGAGCATCCAAACCGTATCTGCAACTTTGAGAACAGATCGGATGTCGTGAGAAACAATAATGAGAGTATTGAACTCATCCATCTGCGAAACCTGAATGATAAGATCGCAGACTTTTTCTTTGATCAAAGGATCCAGACTAGCAAAAGGTTCATCCATTATCAGATAGTGACTACTACACAACAACTGTTGCGCAATCGCCACCCTCTGTCGCTGTCCACCGGACAACTGATCGGGGTACTGCTTGATGAACGGAGTCAATTCAAACAGTTCTACATAATACATGGATTTTTCTTTGGCCAATTTGGAATTCATTCCCGCTTGTTTTGCAGCTAAGACCAAGTTACCAAGCAAAGTTCGGTTACGCCTCAAAAAATAATTTTGAGTGACGTAACCAACCATCCCTGCTCGCACAGGGACTTGCGGATGATTTACTAAAACCTTCCCTGTTGTGGGAGGTTGCAAACCTGCAAGTATCTTAGAGAACTGTGTCTTACCGCGACCCGATGGACCAAGGAATGCTACGACCTGACCCTGGCTAATACCAGTGTTAGGCCTTACAACATTCTTGACTTCGACATTGATGTCCTTCAAAATTTTCTTATCACCAAATGATAAAGAAACATTTTCGACGGACAATATCGTTTCGTGCATTTCATAGGCTCCATTCATACTACCTTCTCTCCTTCGCCAAATCGGCGTGCGGTAAAAATACTTTTCGGATTAGGCGCAAAACTAAATCCTGCACAAACCCAACCGTAAACAGAATAGTAATGATCGCGGCTACTTCGGCCAAATGGAAATGCTTTAGTTGATTCAACATCAAGGTTCCAATACCGCCTTCACTGCGAACCAAGCCTTCTACCATTGTTAGCATCATCCAACCCATGGCAGCATTCTGCCTCAGCATCTCTAAAGCCGCATCCAGCTTACCAATTACTGCTACTTCCCATACGGTATGCCATTCGTTCATCTTAAGAGTTCGAGCATGTTCCAACTCTTCAGTTGGAATATCTAAAACTACTTGCACCATAGAGGTGATATAGAACACAGCAATACCAAAAAACAGTAATAGCACTTTAAGTTCATGACCATCGGCCGTAATCAATAATGTAATAAAGATCACTAATGGCCCAAGGCTCACAAACCGCCAAGTGGAAATGAATATAACCAGTGGCCGTATAAAAGGGATAGTGGCTGAATAAGATAACAGCAAGGATATTACAGTTGCAAAGGCCATAGCTTTCAACTGAACACTATAACTGATTATCAACTGCTCACCGAGACCTTCGTTAAACCACAGATTAGAGAAAGCCCCTAAAACATCCAATGGTCTGGGAGCCAAATCTGAAGGCCAAAATTGCCAAGCCATCAAAAGTACTAATGCCCAAAAAACAGCATTGCCTTTATTCCAGCTATTTGGCACACGCTGGTTTGGGATGAAGTTATTTCTAAACAAAGCCATATTATTCCTCCTCAACTTTTCTAAATTCTCTAAACTTTTTTTTGAAACTATACTCAAAACAAAGCTTAGAAAATAGCCCAACCCGAATAAATCGAGTTGGGCATAAATATTTGGAACTAGTCCAAACTCAAACCTCCGTTAAGTTGTACCGATTACAATCTGCACGCGACGGTTCTGTGCCCGACCAACATCGGAATTATTATCCGATTTAGGCTGGGTGTCACCGTGTGCAGTAATACGAATACGTCCTGAAGGAAAAGTGCCTGGGAACTTACGTTCCAAGTACTCTTTAACTGCCTGTGCCCGACGGCGAGACAACTCCAAATTGGACTGAGGATTACCCACGTTGTCGGTGTGACCGTGGATCTCAATCGCAAAATTGTTAATAGTCATCTCTCGTGAAAGCTGTTCAAGCGTTTTTAACCCCTCTGGTGTGAGGGTTGCTTGACCAGTCTGAAATGTAATTGCATTCCAGTCACGATTACCTTTCTGTTGAGTGATCGATTGCTTCTCATCATACTTCTGCTCTTCAACAATTGCAGCTGTAGTCTGATACCGCTTCGATACTGCTTCAAGATAAGACGTGTCGGCCACATCCTTAAACGGCGGGAAATTCGGAACCAAGCGCGGATACTGTTGAACCACAATCTGGCCAAACACAGTATACGTTGCTTCGAACTCGTTTGCTTTTCCTGCTGTCAAACCAAAAAGGTTTAAGTTGTCTTTCAGGTTATGAACAGCGCTTCCGCCGAGCTCAACCATTTGACCGCTTTTATCCTTTTCCAACGTACCTTCATAATACTTTTTCCAGTACGCTGCATTTTGTTCACCGTAGACCTGCGCACTGATTTCAGCTGCACGGTCCAAAGCTTCTGGATAGGCCTTGACTTGGTCACCACCTTCGAAGATAGCAGCGAGCATTTCTTCTACCGTTTCACGATTATCCTGCATCCATTTATTGATACCGATTATCGCGTTAGGCATTTGACCTTGGTTTTCCTTGGTCGAAAGAATGCTAACTAAACCACCAACTTTTTCGGCAACCATTACATCGCCAGGTGTCCAAGTAACGACGCCTTTTTTTATAGCAGCATCGCCGATGTTCACCATCTCGCCAGTTTTCTTACCGTTCCTAACGACCGGACGATTCTCACTGTACTTCGAGATCAACTTGTTTACCGCATCAATATAACTATCTGCGGCTACCCAGTTGATTGCATCAGGATCATAGGTTTTTTCATCAGGATTATTCTTAATACCGTTATCAGCCGCCCATTTCATGGTGATATTCCAATCGCCATCTCTGAGATAACCAAAAACGATAGAACCCTTAGCCTTTTGTGGATCTTGAAGCCACTCCGGAGGACCCATGAACTTGTCCTCACCAAGTGAGCGACCAGCAGAGCCAACTACTCGTACCGTATATTCAGGCCCGAGTTTTTTGAGCGTTTCGTTGATGCTAGCTGCGAACTGGGCGTAACCATCTCCCATGATCTGGACAAAATGGGTACCCTGAGCACAGTTAGCTCCACCGTTCTTCAGTTCCTGAGCACACGCGATAAGATCTGCTTTCATTTTTTCAGCATCATCTTGCCGCGTCATCTGAACCTTAACCCCATGTTTTTCCATAAGACTTCCCTGAGTGGTCGTAACGCCGCCATTGGCGAGCATTTGACCCATCTGAGAATTCCATGCCCACAATAACATGCGGACAGGAGGTTTGTTGATCTTCGTCACCTTGGAAGTCGGCAGCGGCGCTTTAGCCACGGTCGATTTCTCGAGAGTAACGTCTGTTGTGACAGTCGCAGTCTTTGGAACCGAAGAAGCAGTAGGCTTGTAACCGGGAATAAATCCCAGAACATATGCCCCGTAAATGCCTCCCATTAGAACCACTCCTGCGAGTGCGAATAAGGCTATTTTAGCCGGTGTTTTTAATGTGATATTTGCCATGACTGTTATTTTTTCTCCTTATTGAGCAACCCGAAGGGGTCACCAGTTTCTGAACCAAAAGCCTGGTTAGCCGAAATCGGCATAGAAGTGCCCGAAGTTAGTGACTTTGGATTAGCTCCAGCGCCACCTTGCTTCGCAGCCAACCACTTATCAAACGCTTCAACAGCCTGAGCTGTTTTAACTTCATCCTCAAACTTAAAGGTCTCGACGAGAACTTCAGTATTGCGGATAAACATATCAGCGTCTGCTGAAAGATTCGCATTCATGTCGGCAATGTAGCCAAGACTTTCGTTAAGCCGTTGACGTTCATCGCCATCCAAAAACGCGTAAGCAGATTTAGTTGCATCCTGCGTATCCTTGAGGATTCCGTAGGTCTCAAGTTCCAAATTCAGGTTATCCTGCTGTTCATCAGCCTGAGAAACCATGTAATCGTAAAACTCTTGAAGACGTTTAGCAATTTTGGTTGTTAGCTCGATTTGCGGTGTCAAACGACCGACAGCATTTTTATACTTATCGGCCAACCTAGCAAAACGATTGACTTGAGCGATATTGTTTCGCTCTCTAGCAACCTCTGCCGAAGCGAGGGCCTGCTCAGCCTTCTCTTCAAAAACCTTGGCTTTTGCAGTGATCTTCTTCCTTGCTCCATCCACGTTGACACAACCCTGTTTTACTTCAAGACCACGCTTCTTCAATCTATCGATCGAAATTTGCGCATCCGTAAACGGATCATGCTTCCTTAGACCTCTGTCCATTGCATAAACAAGATGGTCAAACGCTCGGAGTAAAAATTGCCGGAGACCGCGATGAGTTACGACATATAGGTAAGCCACTAAAGCGACAACCCACACCCCTAACCACAACAGAGACTGAATTAGTCCTGCAGTGTTATCGAGTCCAGTAATGATGTACGGAAAAACATTTACGGCAAAAATTATGCCGAATGCTCCCAAACCAAGATACCAAACCCATGTCCACAAGCTTTCGAATTTACCGAGAAACTCCAGCCGCTTAGCTGGAGTATTGAACTGTTCAATATCAAATCCCATTTCCTTTTTCTCCTTAGCTTAACAGCTGTTCTGATTCTGCAGTTAAGAGACGGGTTGCTTCCGCAACGGTCGCCTCGAATATCCCCTTGTTCTGTTCGTGTGAGTCGTTGATCTTGATTATCTCGCCAGCGGCGGCATTCAAATCATTACTGATCTGATTACGATCCGCTTGAAGATTAGCGATCTGCTGATCTATTGAACTAAGATTTGTTTCCAGATCTTTTTTCTTTATATCGCATTCCGCCACCTGATTAGTTCGGCTCAGTTCCATCTTGCTGACGTAATCAGCTTTGACGACCCCAAGCTTATCCTGCTTGCGCTGAATAAACTCAGAAATTTCTTTCTTACTAACCTTGGATAGAGCCAAAGCTCCTTGATAAGCTTGCGTCGGTGGTTGAACTGCAGCCAAACCTTTATAAGTCTCCAAAAAACCTTGAATCTTGGGAGTTGCCTCTTGATCCAATTGGTCCATTAAAACACTTAAAATATTTTGGTCTACCAGAACCCGACCAACACCAGCGACTTGCGCTGTTCTTGGAGGATTGGACACACCAACGTTAGGAGTCGGCGATTTACCAGCCGACGATTTACCCGCCGAAGAATCGGCTACAGTAAGATCGGCTTCGGTTGTAGGATCCGGAGTAATGTCAACGAAAAAATTAGAAATTTTATCGAACAAACCTCCATGATCTTCGGATTCATCTGTTTCTAAAGCATCTGCCATAACAAAGTATCTCCTTATTTGTATTCGTATTCGATTGTAAAAGATCGCTGCCGTCTTGCAATTAATTGCATGCAATAGTGCAGTGAGCTGAAGACACAAAGTTACCTTCAAATCACCAAACTATTTCTACTTTGTTGTTTAAGACAGCTTGTATAAATCAATTAATACAAACAGCTCATCATACTATATGTATCGGATTTAGTCAAGGGCTAACAATAATTTATTTAATAAAAAAACGGCTTAAATACGAGAGATTTAAGCCATTATTGAAATATTCTTGAAAATAACTAGATTAGTGTCATTTCAGCTTCGAAAAATCGAAGTTAAAAGTCCTTCCGACACGGAATTCCGTGTACTGCCCGCCACGCACCGAGATGTTAAAACTCCCCAGTTTATCGTTGAATTTGATCATTGGGCCAGCAATTAGATTAGTATTCGGACCTGTCCAGAACATCCCTGCCGAACCCCCAACTTCGACCTTTTTCGAGGCCTTATAAGTAACCTCAAAACTGTCGACTGATAGGTATTTTTTGACATCTCCACGGACAGGAATAAAGGCATAAGTCTGGTAATTCACGTTAACTTTCTTGTGACTCGATGAACCCCAAGAACTTACCCCAACTCCCAATTGCTTGTTTTCTTTACCCACTACAACGTAGGCAGCAAACGTCGCCGCAGTCGATTCGTTAAATTGCTTGAACTTCCCTAAGCCCAGCCACCCTTCATTTTGACCAGGCGCTCCATAATGAGCAACGTCGACGACAAGGCCATTTTTGAAAGTGTGATTGTAATCAATGTACCGATAAGTGACACCATCTTTGGTGACACCGGCACGGACTTCCACAAAATCCTGAGCAGAGATGCAAAATACTGCACTCAAAACCAATACAACGCATAACGTTATTTTCTTCACAATTAATCCTCCACAGTGATTTACGAACAGCTAATAATGCCATGAAAATCAAATCATGTCAATGCACTATCTTAATCTACTTTAGTAAATCTAGGAAGTCATTTTCGTTTAGAATTTTTACGCCTAGAGCCTGAGCTTTTTGATACTTACTACCAGGCTCATCTCCCACTACAACATAACTAGTTTTTTTAGATACGCTCTCGGCGGTTTTTCCACCTAGGGATTTAATTTTTTGTTTAGCTTGATCGCGCGACATGGTTTGCAATGTACCTGTCACAACAAAAGTTTGATTAGTAAATTTTCCTGCTGTTCTTTTTTCTGGGTTAGTTATGCTCACACCATTGGTTAAAAGTTTAGTAATAAACTTTTGATTTTCGACATGATTAAAATAATCAACGACACTCTGCGAGACCACCGGACCAATATTTTCTATTTCATCGATTATATTATTCTTGTCTTTTACCGCACTGATTGCAGCATCCTGAAGTTTTTGCAAACTTCCAAAATGATAAGCTAAGTCTTCGCTGGTTTGCTCGCCAACATTGTTAATTCCTAATGCGTAAATAAATCTTGCCAACGTAATCTGCTTACGGCTATTAATAGACTGAATGATATTCTCTGCACTCTTCTCTCCAAACCGTTCTAAGGTATTTATGTCTCCAACTTCTAAACTAAACAGGTCTGCGGCATCAGAAATTAAACCTTCATCCTTGAACCGTGCAATCACTTTTGGACCCACTTCATAAATATCAAATGCAGAAACAAAATGCTCCATACCGCGTTGGTTTTTAGCTGGGCAAGCTGGATTTGTACAATAAAATGCTACAGTGGAAACCTGAGCTTCGGATTTGTTAACCTTCCCTGTGCTCTTTTGTTCGACAACAGCATCACACACAGGACATTTACTTGGCATAACAAAAGTTTTTTCTTTACCACTACGAAGCTTTGGCAAAGCTTCTACTACTTCTGGAATAACATCCCCAGCTTTTTGAATTACCACTGTATCGCCAATCTTCAAGCCCAAACGCTTGATTTGATCCATGTTATGTAAGGTAGCTTTACTAATAGTGGAACCAGCCACAACTGTTGGTTTAAAAACTGCAAAAGGTGTAAGCACACCAGTACGACCAACATTAACTCTAATATCCAAAAGTTGAGTAGTAGCGCGTTCTGCAGGATACTTAAACGCAGCGGAATAACGTGGTGCTTTACCGACTACACCTAATTGAGATTGTAAAACTAAGTCATCAATTGTTACTACAACACCATCAGTGCCGTATCCAAACTTTGGTCGCTTAACTCCTACATCCGCAATAAATTTTTCTACTTCTGCAAAATTTGTAGAGGCTAACTCATGACTATCTACCTTAAAACCAAACTCTCGGAGTAGAGCGTGCTTTTGACTGTGGAATTGCAGTCCGCCCTCAGAGTTCGGACCATACTTTATTTGAGCAATATCCCATGCAAAAAAATCTAGCTTTCGCTCAGCAGCAAGCTTTGCATCTAATTGTCTTAGACTCCCCGCTGCACTGTTGCGAGTATTAGCTAATAAAGGTTTACCAGCTTTTTCGTAACCAGCGTTTAACTGAGCAAAAACTTTTTTACTCATTACCACTTCGCCACGGACTTCTAGTAGTTTTGGAACTAAGCTCTGATTGGTAGTTTTACCCCCACTGCTATTTACATTCTTAGGCAGACGCAACCTCAAAGGAATTGCTCTGATGGTTCGAACATTCTGAGTTACATCTTCACCGATCTTTCCATCACCTCGAGTAGCAGCGCGAACAAGTTCACCATTCTCGTAGATTAAAGAAATAGCCAAGCCATCTAATTTTAATTCACAAAAATATTGCAATTTATTTAAACCAGATTTTGATACTGCCAGATAATTAGATTGCTCCGATAATAATTTTTGCATTCGTTGTTGCCAATCTTTTAGCTCTTCTATACTAAACACATCACTCAAAGAAAGCATAGGAATAGCATGAGCAACCTTATTAAATTTATCCAACGGTTTACCAGCAACTCTGCTTGTTGGAGAGTTAGCATCTTTTAACTTTGGAAATTGGTCTTCAATTGCTTTCAGTTCACGAGACAAAGAATCATACACATCATCACTAATTTTTGGGTCATCCAAAACATGATAGCGATAACGCATTTCTTCGATTTGATCTTGTAATTTAGTTATTCTTTTTTTTGCTTCCTGTTCATTCATACCTATATTATACCTACTTTTTCTTCATTTGGGGATAAGTAGACCATAAAGATTTGTTCAAGATATGATAAAATATATGTATAGATATGAACCTACCTACCAGAAACAAAATAAAACTTTCACCACGGCTCAAATGGGGAGTCGGCCGCAATGGTTTCAATGTCAATTTCTTCAAAATTGGCGGCGGAATCTTTCTGGCTATCAGTGCGGTTCTAGTTGTCCGTGCTGGATGGCTATTAGTTTCCGACAATGATAAACCTGTTGCCAACCCACAAGTACTTGGAGCAGTGGATACACCATCTACAACCCCAGCATTTAGCGAATACAAAGTTAAAACTGGAGACACTCTATTCACTATAAGCAAAGATCAGAACATTCAATGGACAGCTCTTGCAACCCTCAATAACTTAAAAGCCCCATTTACATTACAGGCCGGGCAAACTCTAAAAATCCCCCAACAATAATCTAACAAAAAACCTCAGACCAAATCGTCTGAGGTTTTTTTATTGTTTAAGCACCGAGTCTATGGGACAGGAATATATACTTTATAAGTACGGCTAGTAACTAATCCTGGTGAGTCTGCTCGAATTTTTAATACTTTCTTACCAATGAATGGTAAACCTTTTGGGCTACCACCAGAATCAAAGGAAGAAATACTAACCTGAATATTTTCCGGGTCTTCACCCAAAGCTACATCGTTCTTCAAACTCAATTCATATTGATAACCAGACAAGAAACCAGTGATTGAGTAAATACCATCGACTTCATTCAACTTAACCCCATCCATTAAAATATGATCAGCTCCTGAGGGGTTCTCACTAAGACCACGAACAGACATTAAAAGATTATTGGCATTATTGGTAGGCACTCGCTGTAATTCTAACTTATTATATTGCAAAGTAAAATCATTAACTTGATACAATGGGATTACATTGGTTGCTCCAGCATAGACAGTCTCTAAGCGAACAGGGTCATCAAACTCAATTGGCTGAGTTGATTGGTAAGGTGGGTAAACTGGGAAAGAAATTTCTACACCACCAAGCTTACAAACCAAGAGTTCTTTAGGCATACAACTTGGCACATCTATCAACGGTTCAACAGGAACCCCATCATCTCTTTCATTCACATACCTCTTGTACTGGAACAGAGCTTCCTCTGTTGCGCCCAAAGTTGCATATAGAGCTGGTTCACTCTTAACTACATCAGAAGATGATTTTAATTCAATAAATACAATAGTGGTTAAGCTAAAAGAAATTGCTGTAATTGCCGCCAAAACCAGAATAGACAACATCAAAGAAATTCCATCCTGATTGCTAGTTTTTGAAGTATATTTAATCATTGTTGTTTGGTATGTCATAAACGTCAGTAGAAATAGTGCTTTGATACGGAACTATCTTTTGATTCATAGTGCCTTTGAATACTTCGAATTCAGCTAAAATTGTAACCATAGGCTGAATACCTTGCTTTGCAGTGAAAGGGTCTTTAGTAGGTCGCACTAAAAATCTAAAAGTATCAGGATTGATAGTCATATTTGGTGGATTGATTGTTTCTTCGGTAGATGCGCCAGATGTTTGACGACGAAGCTTTAAAGAATTGGTATCTGCATCAAAATAAAAACACAATCTTTCTCCAGTATAACTTATCATTGCTAAGGAGGTATTTTTTAAACTTGAATAGTCGATATTTGGACAGGTCGTACTGACATAATCTATTCTTCCATTACGGATCTCACGCGACAAAACTTCGGTAAAGTTGCGCGAAGCTTGCGCCACCAAACGAGTAGCCTGCACCTGGCGATTAATCCTTAAAACATAATTAAACAGAGCAAGAATACTTGCAACAACTGTGGCAAAAATGGCTGTTGCTACAACAATTTCCATTAATGTGAAACCGCTTTGGTTTTTTCTTATATATTTCATCTAGTAATTCTTCCAATTAGTAAGATATGTCTCTAAGGTAATTTTGCAACCACTAGAAGCAGGGACATCATCAGATTGTTCACAACGATCATCTGTCCACCAAACATCAACCCTAACTTTTATCCTAGGGCCAAGATTTTGATTAAAAGGCGCAGAGCCTTCTTCATCAATACTTATTTTTCTACTAAACCCAGAACTACCAGACGCAGAACCAGATGGCGTGTAAAAAAGTTTTCCATCAGGATTAGGATTATAATCTAAACCATAACCGCCACTGCTTGTAGGGCTCAACTGCCAATAATCTGAACTCTCTAGTACACCATTTGTAACTAAAGTATTGGTAGTTCCCGTACTGATCCCGGATAGCCAACTTGGATAGCAAAGAGCAACAGATGTACCAGAATAAAAATCATAACAGTTTTCATCCCGTCTTGAACTTAGCCAATTAGAGTCACGAATATTTTTAACAGCCTCAACACCTTCCCTGGCTAAGCCGATCCCCACCAATTGCTTCGTCACTCCTGATGTAGCTTGCAAACCATAAATAGCCAAACCTACAGCCGCAGAAATACCCATCACTAAAACTAATGCGGCTACTAAGGTTTCGATTAAAGTTTGGCCTTGTTGATTAATATTTTTCATTATTTAATCCCCGCCTGCTCTCTAAGCTGTTGTTGTTCTTTTTCGACTGTAGCTGGGTCAAAAGGTGTTGATGCTTCAACTTTTCCATTAAGACCATAGATACTCACACCCTTAGATATATCTTTATGGGTTACGTTTAAAGACAAGTTAAAATTAGATAATGGCGCCAAGACAGGGAAACTCAGCAAAGCATCCCCCAGATCATTACATCCTACAAAATAAGTTTTACCGTAAGTCACACTAAAGACTATATCTACACAAGCACCAGAGCCAGAAGGGGCAACATAGCTAGAAGTCTGGCCTGATAGGGACAATGCTGAAATTTTTACATCAGTAGGTAAAGTGATTGTCTCAACAGCTGACAATGAATTGTTCGGCCCTACCACTGCGGATACAGGCAAAGTAGTGGCGTTTTGGCTTACTTCAATTACGTAATATTTTGCCGCCTCACCAGCTGGTGTATTTCTGGAAGATACTGCATAACTTTGAACCTTACGGATATTAGTGATTAACTCATTTTGGGCAATAGTTAAAGTACGTGCAGATCGTTCCGTATTCCAATTAATGATTCCAATTGTCGCCACAATTGCCATAATCGCACATACAACTAAAAGCTCTATAATGGTAAATCCTGATTGTTTTTTTATATTTTGGTTTCGCATGGTAAATTTTAAGCTTTTACTCATTATATCACAGTTAGTTCAACCCAATTAACCCATAATACCACCATGCCAAAGGCCAACCGTACCATAAAGTAATCACTGCTGAGACTGCCAAAAAGGTACCGAAAGGTAGCTTGCTTGATAACTCTTTCTTTCCTGTTAAGAGTAAGGGTATAGCGACAACTGTACCTAGTAAAAAAGCTATGAAGAAGCAGACCCAGATTTGTGGAAAGCCAAATATGGCTCCTAATAACAAACCGAACTTTGCATCACCCAAACCCATCCACTTCCCCTTCGAAAGCCACCACAACAGAAAGAATGGTAAAAAACCTGCTGCCATGCCCATCAAGCTATCAATTAAGTGTGGGAGATAGTCGAGCAGGGTTTCTCCAATTATCATGCTAACCAAAAAATTCAAAACCAATACCACCACAAGAGCAGGAAAAACTATTTTATCAAGAATTAAATAATGCTCAAGATCAATTACAAATACTACGAACAGAACCGACAAGATAAATAAGTATTTTGCAACATCAACCCAATCCGCAATTAGCCAAGAAACTGGACCTGGTTGAATGTTATGCAAGTCCATTCCAGGTGAGACCAGCAACACAGCAAGTACAAATAACACACCAGTGAAAAGTTCTATTAATGGATATCGCCAAGAAATAGATTTACTACAGTAACGACATTTTGCCCCTGAAATTAAAAAACTCACTACTGGAATTAAATCCAACCAATTTAGCTGATGTTTACAATTTGGACATTCAGACCGCCCTGTTAATTTTTTTCCCTTAGGTAAGCGCCAGATAACAACATTTAAAAAACTACCAATGAATGTCCCAAATATAAAGATGAATAAAAAAACTATATAGCCAATGTCAGTGGTCATGGTTTTGATGGTGCGCTAATTTTATTCCAACCTGTTAGATAGCCTTGAACTCCTTTAGGTAAACAAATGCGCAATTCATAATCATTCCGAAAATTATTTACATACACAAAAGTTTGAGGACATGTTTCCGAAACAAACTCTTGAGGAGGAAAACCACTAAGATACTGGCGCATCAAATTTTGATCGGTAAATTCGTCGGATGATGGATAACGATTTTGATCTTGATAAAAATATTCAAAAGCCTGAGACAATGCTCGACTATCTTTGATTATTTGTCGGCTTTGGCCAGCTTTCTTGCCATTATTAAAAGTCCACCGAAGTAGCAAAACAGCCAAAAGTGTTAACAAAACTAAACTCGTATATTTAATTACCTTCATCCAATTCATGAATATATTATACCATTTATTTACCTATTATTGACCTTGGAAGGTTACAATATGAAATACCGTGCGGAGGATTATTTCTAAGTCGAACCACAAACTTCGATGCTTGATGTAATAAAAATCATATTGTAACTTAAGCTTTGTTCCTTCTATGGAGTTAGCATAAACATGGAGCTGACCCCAACCAGTTAGACCAGGTTTAACGATATGCCGCTCGTCATAATAAGGAATCTGAGCTTTTAACTGTTCTACAATATTAACTTGCTCTGGACGGGGCCCAACTAAGCTCATATTGCCAATAAATATATTCCAGAGTTGTGGAAGTTCATCTAAACGCAGTTTTCGCAACCACCAACCAACTTTGGTAATTCTTTTATCCCCTGTTTCTGTCCAAGTATCAGTACTGGTCCCGCTACTCATAGTTCTGAATTTATATAATCTGAATGGTTTACCAAAACGGCCCACGCGTTGCTGAATAAAAAATACTGACCCAGTCGAATCTAATTTAATTAGTAAAGTAATTATTGGTAAAAGAGCCAAAAGTAGAAGCGATCCAATAGCACCAACACAAATATCAATCAATCTCTTAATTGCATCGCTTAATCTGCGTGGAGTGTAATTGACCGAGCGCAAAAACCACACTTCACTGACTCTTTCTAATGGCACCATACGTTGAGTTTGTTCTATAAACCGATGATATTCAATAAACTCTACACCAAGTCTTTTATAAGCAAA
>CAYQJW010000015.1:0-7497 GCA_964418025.1 uncultured Candidatus Saccharibacteria bacterium
TCACCGTTGAAATCACCAACAGTAGAGTCATGTTCATATTCAAGATCATTAAGCTTCTTTGTAGCCAGACGCACTACATGCTTAGCGATAAACATGGCCTCCGCTCGTCCATCGTAGACTTCCTCTATTAATACCTTGTCACCATCATCATTATTAGTCCAAAGCGTTTTTGGCTTTTGATCATGATTTAACTCAATGACTTTTTGAGCAGCAGCCAATATATTTTTAGTAGAACGATAATTTTGCTCTAGTTTAATTACTGTGCTTTTTGGAAAGTCCTTTTCGAAATTAAGAATATTGGCAATATTACTGCCACGAAAACCATAGATACTCTGAGCATCATCACCTACGACAAATAAATTTCCTTTATTTGCTAACAAATGCAAGAAAGTATACTGAGCTTGATTAGTATCTTGATATTCATCTACTAATACATAAGGCCACAACGCTTGAAATTGTCGTAAAATTTCTGGAAAGGTTTGGAACAAGACTATTGGCAACATTAACAAGTCATCAAAATCAACAGAATTTTGTTTATACAAAAAGTCTTGGTACCTTGCATAAACCTGACCTACAATATCGTGCATATGACCTTCGAGACCCACATTTAGATTAGCTGGAGTTTGCAACAAGTTCTTGGCTCCGGAAATATACGCGCGGAATAATGTCGGTGCATACTGCTTGGGTATGTTTAAATCTTTTAATATATCCTTAATAATCTTAACTTGATCATCACCATCAAGAATGGCAAATCCAGAATTATAACCAAGTTTAACAATATATTTTCTTAAGATCCTAACACCAATGGAATGAAAAGTTCCTAACGCAGGCTGAGTATAAAACTTATTATCACTTTCCGCTATCAAGCTTGCCACCCTAGTCTGCATTTCCTTGGCGGCCTTATTAGTAAAAGTCACGGCCAAGATCTGATCGGGCTTAAACAAACCTTGCTCTATAATATAAGCTATTCGGTAGGTCAAAACTCTAGTCTTCCCACTGCCGGCACCAGCCAAAACTAAAACCGGCCCAAGTGGGGCGGTCACAGCTTCTCTTTGACGATCGTTGAGTGAATTTAAGTCCATGTGTGATTAATTATACCATCAATTACAACCCACTGGTTTTGATGTGATGACTGCCAATTTCCCGCATATTTATGCGGTGTGTGGATAAAAAATGGCTTAACTCTAGGGTGTATTCCGAGTAATCCCCAACTAAGCTTGAAATCCCCAAACAGCCCTGTTAAACTACAAAAGTAATTGCTCAACTTGTTAAGTTTTGGTAGCAATTTTTCTATTAAATACACGTTTTTAGTTAACTATTATTCATATATTTGGTGGCATCCGGAGGGAGATTTTGACTATAAATTGTCAATTCTGAAGCTGATCAAAAGTATGACTTACAGGTACGAATATACCCGCTTCACATTTAACTCAATATATCGTAAAACTAGTTAAAAGATACTGGCTAATTAGTCAGTACCTGTTTAAGAAAATTTGGCACTCTACAAAGTCCCAATACCCACACATCTCAAAACTTTATACTAATCATTTTCCATCTGTTCAGATTAATCAAAAGCTGAACGTATGGGACTATTCTGTAAACTTCTCTAGCGAAATTTTAGTTGGGGTGGTTGTTTTTGCTATTGCGATTGTAAACCTCATTATTTTTAATCCTTTAAAAGCTGAATACAATCACAATGATAACAGCCTCGCTGCTCAACTACTTCACTATCACCCAAATCTTAATGTAGCCTTGGCTAATAAACAAAACACTGTTAGCACAAAAGTAGCCAGCGAAGGTGTTTTCTCCCAAGCAAGTGCTAGTTCTAATGATATTCTTGGTTCAACTCAAGACGTTGGAGAATTACCACAAGAAGTTCAAATTGAAGATAGTGGTATTACTAAACCAAACCCAGACAGCATTAAGAGTTTAGCTGCTCATCAAGTAAAAATTTATAAGACCAAACCTTTTGACACTGTATATACAGTTGCTACTCAGTTTGGCTTAAGCCCAAAAACTATCCGAGAGACTAACAGCCTGCCAAGCAATGCCCTATTAGCAGACTGGGATTTAATTATTCCACCTGTTGATGGAATTGTTATTCAAGTTACTAATCCTAACCTAACCTTAACTGACGTTGCGCAATATTACTCTGCTGATATTAAGCAAGTTGTCTCTAAAAATGGATTAGAAGACGAGGAAGATATGGTAGACATGGGCGGCTTCTTAGTTATCCCTGGTGGAAGTCTACCGAAGCCAAAAGCTCCAGTAGCTAGTGTCCCTAAAAAATTCACTCCATCTGTTCCGCGAGCAGCTAATATTAGTGGTAACCATAAGTTTGCTGCTGGATACTGTACCGACTATGTTGCACGTAACGTATCTGGTGTAACTTGGGGTGGTAATGCTAACCAATGGATTGGCAATGCAAAAGCAAAGGGAGTTAAGGTTGATAAAAATCCAGTTGCAGGTGCAATCTTAGTAACAAGTGAAAACCGTCGCTATGGTCACGTAGCTAAGATTGAAAGTGTTAGCGGAGACAAGGTTACTTTCAGTGAATGGAACTACGCTGGTCTATACAAGAAAACCATCAGAACTATGGATATTGACGATGCTCGCATCAAAGGTGTAATCCATCCTTAGACCTACTTCAAAATTTGATACTAAAAAACCCTGCCGATATGGCAGGGTTTTTTTATTGTCTTAATTTATTGGCTGTCTAAGAGCTTGGGTGTCTATAACTTGAATGCAACCTTCAATCTCTAATTGATTAGCTATATTAACTAATTGATCATAGTTGAGAGGCTTGGTAGTTAAACCTTTGGCAAACAGTTCATTTAGGCCTGTACACCAAGTTTCGTTATCGGAACTAGCACTAGCTGACATAGCAGATAAGCCGATAGTGGGCATTTTAGCGAACCTAGCGATGATTTGTTTTTGCTCGGCTGGATCTTTGCCTTTCATATCAGAAAGTAAAATTTTAGCAGCAGAGAGATCGCGTTTTTCTTGCGCATCTTTCAATAAAGGAGCTACCCCATTCAAACCTACCAACAGAGCTAATAATAAAAATATAACTAATTTGTTCATTACCGTTTACAATTAATAACGCGAGACTTAAGAGAGCACCTTAAGGTTACTCTTGAGTTTGTAGTGATTCGTAAAACTCAGGAGGTGCTGTGAATTGTTGAACAGGCTCTTCGTCTCCAAAAAAGATCTTTGGATCGGCAACATAAACAATTCCTATAAAAAATCCTGCGACAAACAAAACAATAATGGCAGTGAGCCAAATATTAGCTTTGGCTTTTGCAACGTAAGCAAAACGGGAGCTTAAGTCTGTTCGAACGAAATCTAACTCTTTATCTATAGGTCGAGTTTCTGTTTTAACAGTTGATTGATAATAAGTCTTATCATGCACTGGAGTTGGTGGAGCTAAAAGTTTAATCAAATCACTTCTAGAAATAATGCCTAACAATTTATTAGCATGATCTACAACAGGAATAGGATTTTGATTTTTGTTCATGAAAACTTCTGCCAAGCCCTCAATTGGCATCTCTGGAGAAGCAAAATAAGCTGTGCCAGTCATAATATCTTTGGCTGCAATCTTGGTAAGTTGTTGAGCGGCGTAAGGTAATTCTTTATTTCCTCCCAAAAACTTTGCGTCCTGTAATATCCGCATAAACCCTGGGAGGTAAAATTTTGAATCAGCAGAGAACAGTTCTCGCTCGGTAATTAAACCAAGGATTGTACCCTGTTCGTTAACTACAGGAATACCATTGAAGCCATGAGTATGCAAAATATCTGCGACTTCACTTACAGGAGTTTCAGCATTGACTGTCAACACCCCTGTTGTCATTAAATCTTTCACCAACATATATTTAGGTTATTTCTTCACGCGGCCATTATTAGAGCCACCTGGTAAATTATTAGTTCCTAAGTCATCAACATCCAAGGCGATGCTTTGTCCTGTGAAGTCGTCTGTGGCGCTAAAATTGATGGTCTTGAATAAGACTACGCTTTGCCCAGCTTGAGAATTAGAAGGGTTAATTTTAACATTGAATTCGAGCTTACGTTCTGGTTCTCCATCCCCTGCGTGAGCCACGAGTTGACCTAAGCTCCAAGTTAGCTTTCCGGTCGAGCTATCGTACTTAACCAAGTTTCTTTCACTGTTAGTAAAACTACCTGTATCGATAGTAACCCCAACTGGTACAAAACCAGTCAAGATACCGTTGCGGAAATTATTAGAACTGTTAGACAAACTTAAAGACACTTTAAAACTACTTTCTGTGCCCACCTGAGGCGGTAAAGATCCTCCAATATGACTAACACCACCAGATAAACCAGCAGGACTAGAAATTTTTAATTCAAGATCGGAACCTGGGATAAAGCTACTATTTTGATTAGATTTTATTTTTGGAACAATTGTAATTACTAAATCTGTATCGCCAGAATCAGTGGCTGGATCTTTGACTTTAAATGAAAATTTTATTGTCCCAGAATCATTTGGATTCAAATTAGCTAATGTAGATAAAGAAGATCCATTCCATGAAACTGTTTGGTCTTGAACATAGCCAGACTCAGTTTTAATAGACCCATCAACAATTGCGTCAGATTCAATCTGAGCAACAACTTGGACTCCAGTATTTACCACTTGAGTGTTGTTTTGGAATTTAAGTTCTACGGTTACATTGTCACCTGGTTCAACTACACCACCTTTACCACTACCAGAGGCAGTTTTTGCTTCTATGGATAGAGGCCTAGCCGAAATACTGGTAGTAAAACTAGTACTCGATTGCGTAAAGAAGTTACCGTTATCATCAAGCACTAGCAATTCTGCTTGAAAATCGAAGGATTGACCAGAACGAGCAGTTTTAAATGATCCTTCAAAACTAATCTTGCCGTTGCCATTTGCTTTTAGCGTGCCTAAATTCCAAGTATTATTACTTAACGAAGGTTCTGGTGAGCTTGATCCATAAACAAATCCGTCGGGGTAAGTTAGTTGAATTCGAGCGTTATCTATATTTTTAGTAGAGCTATTTCTGTAGAATAAATCATACTTAACGACTTCACTATTATTAGCTTCTTCTGGGCCAGAGAGATCCAAAACTACATCGGCAGCTACTAACTTTGCGGTATGTGATTGTTCCAAAGTAAACGGAGAATTAAAGTTATCAAATCTATAACGCAAACGAGCGACTAACTTCTTATCGTCATTCACATTCCCCTGGGCAACAGTTTTAACAATAATTACCGCGTTTTGACCATTGCTAAGATCTGGCACTTTATAACTTGAGCCAGACAAGTTTTCTGCCTTAGGAGTACTAGCGGAATAAGTAATGCCTTCATCGTAGACTAGCTCCAAATTCATATCTACCAGTTTAGATGAATCTTGATTCAGTATTTTGATTTTATAAACAAGTTCACCACCAGCCTGAGTTGTTTCTGGAGCGTCGATAGTTAGCTGGACTTTGGCTTGCTCTGTACGTTCATCCTTCTGTGGCCAAAAAGCAAACACGGCCAAAGCACCAATAATAACTACACCAACAACAATCGCTGCTACATACCACTTGTTATCAACTAAAAACTGCCGAAACCGTCCAAGACGACTATCGGGTATTTGAGGAACCTCGGGTGCTAATCCCGAGCTAGGTGTAATATTATCTGGGCCTTTTACGGGCTGAGGAGAGAAGTCTTCCATTAATATAATTATATCACGGTTAAGCCGAGTTTAAGCGATTAAGACAAGTTTAAGTAATGGTAAAGTATAAAGTAGCCTTAAGCTCTCTTTCTAATTGATAACTGGCAAATCTTGTTAATAACACCAGAAGCTCTATCATTGTTGGTTCTTGTTCGGGAGAATAATGCAATGGAATATCAAAACTGTGGGATAACATTGTTTTGTAAATCTGGTAAGCTTCGGTACTCACTGAAACATCCCCACTATCTTCATATTTATCAGAAAACTGTCCATTTTTTAGACTGAAGTACATCGCTTCGGCCTGGGCAATACGTGGTGCAAAACCAATTGCTTGCAAAGACTCTACATAAAACTTTGTTAGTACTGCAACCCCTGCTTGGCCATCATTTAATGACTGAAGTGAAGCATGATAGATGGCAAATAATTGTTCATTGGGTTGTCCATCTGCTAATGAGCGAAGTACTAGTTCTTGCATAGCCAACAGTGCATTCATGCCATGCATACTCGAGATAATATTGACGTAACGAGCTAAGGGTTGAACACCGATAACTTTTTGCAAGCTTCCCTCTCCGACTAATGTGACCTGGGCTAAAATATATGGTTGTAAATTACCACTAAGCTTACTAGTCATTTTTTTAGCAGACTTGACTACTGCCCTGACTTTACCTTCTGTCTCCGAAAAAAAAGTGAGGAGCAAATCTGCCTCACCTAAATCTTGACTCTTTATTATAAATCCAGAAATAATCTGATCTGATTTGTTCATAAGTACTATCTGCGCTGATTAGTTGGTAAATATTTTGGCTCTGGATCGCCTTTAAAAATATTAGGATCGGCAACATATATAATTCCTGCAATAAACCCGACAATAAATAACACAATTGCTGTGGTTAACCAGACATTTGCCCTAGCCTTAGCTACATAAGCAAAAGTTGAACTAAAATGACTTTGGGCAAATTCTACCTCGGAGTCTATCATTCGACCGCGACCAGCGGGTTCTACCGAAGGGATATACGAACTGCGTACCATATCCGGAGAGAAAAATTTAATCAAATCACTTCGAGAGATAACCCCGAGTAATTTATTAGTGCTATCAGTGACAGGAACAGGGTTAACACGTTGTTCGGCAAACATTCTAGAGACTTCTTCGATTGTAGTTTCTGGTCTAGCAAAAGGAATGTTTTGATTCATAATATCCTTAGCCTTGGCGTTTACAATTTGTTCTACAACATGAGGTAAATGCTTACCACCACCTTGAACATAATCCATATTAGATAACATATGAATATATGTAGGGAGATATAAATGAGAATCAGCAGTAATGAAGTCGCGTTCCGAAATTGTACCTAGTACTCGCCCATCTTCATTTACCACCGGCACACCAGTAAAATGATGTTGATGAAGCAGCTCGGCCACTTCACTAACAAGAGCGTCCGGTTTAACGGTGATGACATTCGTGGACATTAAATCTTTGACGAGCATACGTATATTATATCAGATATTGATGTTAAAGCCTTTGATAATATAAAAAACCATCAACTTAATGATGGTCTTTATATTTATATTAACTAGTCTTGGTCGCAGAGCCAAAAACATGAAGCATCGGCAGATGCTGAAGTGGCAGTTTGTCTGACTTTAGTGTCTTCCAAGAAAGCCTGAATTACTTCTCGAGCTTCTTGCTGGCTTTTCGCTTGTGCTACAGCTGCAGAAAAAGCCACCTGCTTCTTATGAAGCTGGCGTTCTAAGTAAGTAGTCCATCCCAGCAATATCGCACTGGTGATAAGAACCATAACTAATGCATATTTTAA
>CAYQJW010000015.1:7597-11363 GCA_964418025.1 uncultured Candidatus Saccharibacteria bacterium
GCATAGGCAATTTGCCTAGTTAGATAAGGAACTTTTTGATTCATTTTAGTTTCTCTTAATAATTTTTTACTATTTAAATCTATCTATATTATAGCCTAATTTTCGGTTCACCTGTGGATAACCCCTAGAATAGAGAATTTTTAAACTTCTACCAGACCTAACCAAACCCCGACCCCATTAACTGATGTTTGAATTTCGTAATCGGCTTCTACCTCCAAACTTGTTTTGATCTGGTTTATAAAAGTCTTTTTTCTATCAACCAACTTTGTTAAAACTTGAGTTAAGTTTTCGTCTGTTGTTGTATAATACAAATCGACAATCTGACCAACCTGCAGACCGCTCTTTTTACGCAAATCCTGAATAGCTCGCTCTAATTCACGAGCCAAACCTTCATCTTTAAGCTCTGCTGTAATTTCTAAATTTAAATTAACACTAAGTTTGTTATCAATCTTAGATACCCAACCAGAACGAGTCACAACTTCTGCTTTAGATACTTTTTTGACATTTAACTCCTCAGCCAAAATTGCTTCCAAGCCTGCATCCAAACTTTGGTCACCATCACCTAATGCATCACCTAAACTATACTGTAGTTCGCCTAAAGGTTGGCGGACTTTTAGATTTTGCTCTTTACGCAAACTTAAACCAAGTTCCACCAAACTTCGCACGGCTTCCATTTCTTGCAAACTACTTTGTCGATATTCTCGAACGTCACTCCATTTGGCAAGATGAACGGATTGTTGCCCTGTTAAGTCACGGTAAATTTGCTCGGACAGATAAGGCATTAGAGGCGCCAACATTTTTGTAATCTCTACTAAAGTAAAACCAAACACTACCAAAGCCTCTTGCGACTCTGGTGTTCCCGCTTTCATACGATCACGACTGCGACGAACAAACCAAGTAGAAAGCTCGGTAACAAGTTCGCTAATAGCTCGACCTGTCTTAGCAGTATTATACTTATCCATCTGCTCGGTAACTTCTTTGTGCGTAGCAAATAATTTTGATAACATCCATACATCCAAACTATGAGTTGCAGTTGGAACACTATCGCCAATCTTAGCTGTTGAATACATTCTAAAGAATGTCCATGTGTTCCATAAAATCAAACTAAGTTTACGATTTACTTCGGCAACCCCTGCTTCAGAAAAACTTAAGTCTTCACCTGCAGTAACAGAGCTGTTCAATAAATAGAAGCGCACCGGATCTACACCATACTTCTGAATAATTTCGTTAGGATCAGGGAAGTTATTTTTGGATTTAGACATCTTACTACCATCTTCCGCTAAAATTGTTCCACTGGTAACCACATTTTTAAATGGAGCTTTGTCAAACAAAATTGTACTGAATACATGCATGACATAAAACCATGCTCTGGTTTGAGGAATATATTCGGCCACAAAATCTGCTGGCATACGCTGTTTAAGCAACTCCTGATTTTCGAAAGGAGCATGGAGTTCTGCAAAAGGCATACTGGCAGATTCAACCCAACAATCAACCACTTCTGGGACACGGGCCATTGTAAAACTACATTTATCACATTGTAATTTAACACGATCAATATATGGACGATGCAAGTCTAGGTCGTTGAGTTTTTCTGGATTGAAATCTGGATAAACCGCACCAAAGTTGGTAGATTTTTCTTGCAACTCATTAATAGAACCAATACAGACTACGTTATCACAGGAGTCACTTTCACATTTCCAAAACGGCAAAGCAGTTGCCCAATAACGATTACGAGTAATATTCCAATCTGGTGCATTTTGTATACCCTGTGCAAATCGGCCTTCCTTTAAATGTTCTGGGTACCAATTAATATCCTGATTAAGTTCTAGTAAGCGAGATTTAATCTTTTGAATATTGATAAACCACGCAGACAAAGCAGAATAATATAGTGGTGTACCGCAACGCCAACAGTGAGGATAGCTATGAGTAAAATTAAGGAACTTATAAACCAAGCCTTTCTCTTTGAGTTCTTTTAAAACTATTTGATCAGCATCTTTGAAAAACTTCCCTTTCAAGCTTTCTGGGGCATTGCTCATGAATTCACCTTTACTGTCCAACATTTGCTGACGAGGTAAGTTTCGATTTTTGGCAGCAACATAATCTACCTCTCCGTACATTGCAGCGTTATGAACAATCCCTGTTCCATCTTCGCCGGTTACGTAATCTTCTAAATAAATTTTGAAAGCTGTATTGTCTGGGTTAGTAATAACGTCACTGTAAAGAGGTTCGTAAGACAATCCTTCGAGCGAGCGAGCCGAAACCTCCATTTTAATTTCGTAAGGAGTAGGAGTTTCATTGCCCTTGCCATCAGTTTTAACAGTTTTTAAAATCTCTAAACGGTCTTTGGCTAAAATATAATTCTCGCCGTTTTGCTCAACCACCACATAGGTCATTTCTGGACCAATGTTAAGAGCGGTGTTTCCTGGAAGAGTCCACGGAGTAGTTGTCCACGCTAGCGCATAAGTATTATCACCTGTTTGCATATCTACGATGCGTTGGCCTGGCTGTAATTTGAACTTAACAAACACCGAAGTCTCGGTAACATCTTGGTAACTGTTATCCATTGCAACTTCGAAATTTGATAACGGAGTTTCGCAACGACTACAGTACAACAAAACTTTATTGTCTTCGTAAATTAAACCTTTGTCCCAAGTTTGTTTTAAACTCCACCACACACTTTCCATAAAAGTAGTGTCCATGGTTTTGTAGGAATGTTCAAAATCTACCCAACGCGCCATGCGTTCGACCATCTTTCCCCAATCTTCCACGTAAGTTAAAACGTTCTCGCGACAAGCCTGATTAAACTTTTCTGTGCCAAGCTCTTCGATCTGCTTCTTTCCAGAGATGCCTAACTTTTTTTCTACTATATTTTCTATTGGCAAACCATGACAATCCCAGCCCCATACGCGTCGTACATAACGACCCTTCATGGTTTGGTAACGTCCTATTGCATCCTTTACGGTTGAACCTAAAATATGGCCATAATGAGGAGTCCCTGTTGCAAATGGTGGTCCATCATAAAAAATGAACGGTTCACCATCTTTGGTTTGTTCTAGGGATTTTTCGAACATCTGGTTCTCGTTCCAATATTTGAGAACTTCTAATTCTTGTTGGTTGAAATCTGGGGCACTGCTTTCGAATTTAGGTTTAGCTTCTAAATTTTCTTGTTGACTATCTTTTGGATCTTGTTGTGATGGTAACATATGTATATCAGACATATTAATTATTAAAGGAATGGGAACTAATTACATTTCTTCTGGAGCCTCGATACCTAGCAAAGCTAGACCGTTTTTTAAAACTTGAGAAGTTGCTTTGATCAGCGAGATTCGAAAATTCTTTTGCAACTCATCTTCTTCTTTCATAATCGGCGAAACTTCGTAAAAAGTGTTAAAACTTTGAGAAAGCTCGAATAGATAATTACAAAGAATGTTTGGCGTGAAATTTTGGGCAACTGTTTCTACAATTTCTGGAAATTGATTTAGTTTTCTTAATACTTGCAGATCTTCAGCTTCAATTTTTATACCCTCTTCAATACTACTAATTGAATCCGCTCCGACTTTGCGCAAAATCCCATTTATTCTCGCATGAGTATATTGCAAGTATGGACCGGTGTTGCCTTCGAACGAAAGTGCTTTGTCCCATGTGAAGACAATATCACTCTTATAATTGTGGGATAGATCAAAGTATTTAATCGCACTTTGCATTACCGACTTTGCGACCTCTTCTTTATTTTTTAAATCCGGATTCTTCTCTTCTATAATAGAGG
>CAYQJW010000015.1:11463-14336 GCA_964418025.1 uncultured Candidatus Saccharibacteria bacterium
ACACCAAGATCATCATAAATAATACTGTATTCCTTCCAGCTCCAATCTCTAAACTGCTGCCAAAGTTTTTGAACCTCGACATCGCCTTGTTCAAGTTTCACAAATTCTTGCTTGCCCTCTTCACGGAGTTCAGGATTTGTTTCTATTTCTGTATTCATCCGCACATACAGCCTGTTAAGCTCTGTAATTGGATCTTTTTCTATCACAGATAAATCACCCCATTTTTTGTAAGCTAACAACAACAAGCCAAACTGAGTTCCCCAGTCGCCTAAATGGGTGTCACTTTCTACATTAAAACCAGAGGTCTGCAAAATTTTAAACAAGCTGTCACCAATTATAGCGGTACGCAAATGACCCAAATGCAGAGGCTTGGCCATGTTTGGTTGAAAGTACTCTACTAATACTTTTTGCTTTGCACCCAAATCTGATTTTCCAAACTCTTCTTTAGACTCTAAAATAGTTTGTAAATTTTTGTTAAGGTGTTTAGCGCTAAGGGTAAAATTAATAAACGCACCAGCTACTTCTACTTTAGAAAAAGTTTCGCCTTGATCTATTTCTGCAATAACCTGTGCGAGATTATTAGCAAATTCCACCGGAGTAGCTGCTGGAGCAGAATTAAACTTCTTGAACAGCACCATGGCTGCATTAGAGGCGTAATCTCCAAAATCTGGTTTAGGATAAGACACATCAAACACCCCACTACCCAAAACCTGAGGGGCTTCTTCTGGCGAAATCTGAGTGACTGCTTGGCTAATTAATTGAGAAATATAGGCTTTCATAGAGTTTATTATACGTTATTTAGGCCAAATGTAGAAGTCTTATCTGGAGGGAAAATTCAGATAAAGTTTAATTAAAATTGAACCCACTTTGAGCAAAAGTTAAAGCCAGTTTTATCACTGTTGTGTAAATATTAAGTTGATGGGGTGGCTCACGGTTGAGTCGCTAACCTTTGACAAGTAAGCGAGAGGGTTCGACTCCCTTCCATTCCACCACCATTGACCATGGTTTAATCGAGTGATATATTATAACTACTTGTCAAAGGTTAGCGTAATATATCATCGTAGTCACGAAAAGCCGCACTAGTAAATAGAGGCGGTTTTTCTTTTGGTAAAAATTTTTTTATACCCCTTAATCAACTGGGCAATCCTTGCTAAAATACAGGTATGAAATCACTAGCTGTCAACAAACGAGCCCGATTCGACTACGACATCAAACAAACCTTTGATGCTGGCTTGATATTGGAGGGTCGCGAAGTTAAATCTGCCAAAGCTGGGAATGTATCTATGGCTGGAAGTTATATCAAAATTAACCCCAAAGGCGCTACCCTAGTCGGCACTCATATTGGAGCATACAAATATGCCCCAAGCGAAGATTATGACCCAACTCATGACCGCCAAATCTTGTTAAATAAAAAAGAACTTGATCAGCTAATTGGAAAAGACAAAGGAAGCATTATTGTTCCACTGGAAATATATGTTGGTGCTAGAAGTTTGATAAAGCTAAAAATTGGAGTTGGTTTTGGACGAAAGAAACAAGATAAACGTGAATATATAAAAACTCGAGACGACAAACGTGAGGTCCGTTCAAAAATAGATAAATAGACAGCCACAGCCAGTGGTTGTTTTTTTATTTAAACTTTAACCTAAATTGATACAGGATAGTCTATAATTAAACTATGAAACTCAACAAAGATTTAATCTACCTCACTATCATAGTCGGCTTAATTGCTTTGTCGGCTCAATTCTATTTTTCATTTCAAGTTCAACCAGCTTTAGAAGCCCAACAACAACGAGATGTTAAAGTTTATTACAATCGAGATGTTCAGGCTAATCAAGTTATAATCGACCAAATTCAACAAGCCGAACAATATGTCTATTTTGCCATCTATACTTTTACCCGAAGTGACATTAAAGATGCCTTGCTAGCGGCAAAATATAGAGGCTTAGATGTTAAGGGTGTTATTGATCAAGACCAAAGCCAAAAAATTGACGAGCAACGAGCTATAGTCAAGGAACTTCAAGCGTTTGGCATTCCGATCAGTTTCCAAGATCATAGTGCTATTATGCACCTTAAATTAGTTGTAACAGATAAGTCTTATGTATCAGGATCATACAACTGGACAGCCAGTGCCACAGATAAAAATGATGAGGTGATAGAAGTTGGTAATGACGAATCCATCCGTAAACAATATCTTCAAGTTATAAAAGAAATCTTTACCAATTATCCACCGAAATAACAATCCTTAGATACTAAATATGCTATAATCCCTCTATGGAAACTCTTACACTTACCGATTTATTTTTCTGGCTAACAGGAATCGCTGTCATCATCATCACAACCTTGGCTGTGATAGCCTTGGCATACTTAATCATTTTTCTAAGGGCTCTTAACAGCGTAGCGCGGCAAGCAAAACGTGCCGGAGAAATTGTGAGCGAAGATTTTGTAACCTTGAAAAATAATATTAAAGAAAAAGGGTTCAGTCTAAAAACATTAATCACATTTTTATTTGGATTAAGATCCAAACAAGATAAGAAAAGGAAATAACATGAAAAAAACACAAAAACAAGCCATTGCAGTAGGCGCTGGTTTAGCAGCAGTAGCAGCGGCAGCGGCAGGAGTTTACTTCTTCACTGGAAAGAATGCAAAGAATCGCAAGAAGGTCTCTAAATGGGCTGGCGATATGCAAAATGACATTGTTAAAGAACTCAACAAAGCAGGTAAACACACCAAAGCTAGTTATCAAGAAATTGTCGATAAAGTTGCAAAAAATTACAAAGGCTTAAAATCTGTCAGCACTGCAGAGTTAGCTGATATTGCCCAAGAGCTAAAAGGCCATTGGGACACAATCAGTAGCGAAGTTAGTAAGGCAAGTA
>CAYQJW010000016.1:0-9940 GCA_964418025.1 uncultured Candidatus Saccharibacteria bacterium
CCAGCCTCACTTCTAACTGTAGGGACAGGGGATCTATTCCAAGTAAACTCTTCTGGGGATATTGTTACTGCAGCTGCAGAAAACCTAAGTGTAACTACTGGAACAACTGGTATTCTAACTCTAGACACAGGAACAACTGGCGCTATTAATATTGGGACTGGAACTGCTGGTAAAACCATTAGCATTGGTACAGACAACACTACTAAAGATACAATTAACATCGGCTCTGCTCTAGATGATGTTGCAATTTCAAGTGATAGTTGGGGTATTACCAACGCTGGTGCTCTAACCGTAGTCTCTTGTACTGGTTGTGGTGGAGGCGGTTTCTCTGGAGAAGTTGATGATACTACTAATGATTCTTTAACTTTCACATCTGATGATGCTTCTGCCCCAGCAGGAACAATTAACTCTATCTTCCGAGACAATACTGGCGACTTAAACATCAACACTATTTCTGGAAAGACTCTTAACCTGCAAATCGCAGCTGGAGATGAATATAACTTCTCTAACTTAGCTCTTGCTATGAATGGCAACAATCTTACTGGTGTAGGAACTGCTATTACAGGTGCTGCGGGAATGACTGTTACAGCAACAAGCGCAGACTTAACACTTACAAACTCTGGTAGTGGTAATATAATCTTAACTCCATTTACAAACGTCGGTATTGGTACTACTGGCCCTGATCGCAAACTGGATATTTTAGCATCTGCTGCTCCTCAGCTTCGCCTGACTCAGGCTGACGGCACTGTCTACAGTGACTTCCAAGTAGATTCTAACGGTGACTTATTAATTAATATTGATGGAGCAACCAACCAACTTGTCTTAGACAACGGTGGTAATGTCGGAATTGGTGATGCTTCTCCAGCTTCTCTCTTTACAGTTGGTTCTGGTGATTTGTTCCAAATTAACTCCACTGGTCAAATTGGTTCTCAACAAGCTCCAGTCTCTGATTACTTATTCTCTCTTGCTGGCACAACGGGGAATGACAACTCTAGGATAATTGATATTACTCAGGCGAATAATGTGGCGGAAGATAGTAATGTTATCAATATAGTTAATACAGCTAATCCAGGTACAGTCTCAGATGTTACAAGAACACTCCGAAATAATTACAGCAGCTTAACTCCAACATCTACAATAACATCTCCTAATACTTTGTCTGTGCTAAATTTGGTAGGTACTCAAAATGAGGTTACTACTAGTGCAGTTACTTTAGGCGATACCACTGCGCATCGGGTAATATTAACTACCTACGGTGATTATAATAACGTGACCATGAATCCAATAGTCAATGATACTGTTGGAGCACTTGATGCTCGCATGACTGGATATGGTCAATATTCCACAATTGGAGGAACTCCAACTCTAACTAGTCTTGCTGGTGGTGGACTTTTCACATCTTATGGTGGTTACTTCCTTAATAACGTACAATCTACTGGAAACGCCAGCTTAACTAATACAGCGTATGGTGTTTATGGATCTTCAACAGGGTCGTTAACAAGCACAGGAACCACAACTCAATACGCAGGATATTTCGTAACAGGTGGTTCATCTGATAATAGTTATGGTATATATACCAGCGCATCAAGTGTGGCTACAAATAACTATGGACTATATGTAGGGAGCGTCTCGGGAGCAACAAACAATTACTCCGCTATTTTTGAAAGCGGCAACGTGGGTATCGGAACAGCAACACCATTCGCTCAACTAACAATTGACTCAAACAGTAACACTTCTTCAGTGAGAATCCTCGGAGCAACCGAAGCTTCAGAAATTGCAGATATCTATGTTCAAACTGGAAGTCGCCTTGTTCTAGATACAACCGCAGGTGGCGGCACTAGTGGCTTCATTGACATTAAAGGCGAAGACGATGAATACGGCTTAATCCTCCGTGATAGCTCTGGCGTTTCCACTGGTTGGGCTAACTTCTATATGAACGATGTTGCAACAGACTACTTAAATGTTTGTTTGAACTGTACTAACGCTGGTATCAAAGGATTAATCGTTCAGGATGGTGGGGAAGTAGCTATTGGAACAATCGCCCCAGACAAGGCTTTAGAAATTAACTCTGCGACTGGAGCAAATCTTCGTCTAACCTACAATGATGGAGATGGTAGTGCCGCTAATTATGCCGATTTCTCTATGAGTTCTGGTGGTACTCTAACGATTGATTCTACTTCTGGTCGTACAGGATTAGCAACAGGGGATTTCTTTAACACAGCAGTCTCTGGAGTTGCTGGAGCTGCAGCTGGAGATATTTGGTATGATACGGCAGCTTTAAAATACAAGATCAATGAAAACGGTACTACAAAAATTTTATGTAACACAACCGATGCAGGTTGTGGTGCTGGTGGTTCTACATCTTGGGACACAATAGGTGATGCTGCAGGTAATGGTGCTATAAGTATGGGCACAACTGTTCAAACCTTGGATTGGGGTGCAATCACAACAACTGATGCTCTAACTGTTACTTCTTCTGGAACAGGATTAACATCAGGATCTGTCTTTAAAGTAACCTCCGCAACTACAGGAGCAGTTACTAACGGTATTGTTCAACTACTTGCTTCGGCAAATTATTCTGGTTCTGGCGGGTTGTTAAATGTAACAGCCAACTCAACAACTGCTGGTACTGTTGCAAAAATTTCTGGCACAGGTTTAACTACTGGCACAGGCTTAACAATTGTTGGTGGTACTGCCATGACAACAGGAAGTGATTTAGATGTTAACGGCGCGACATACAACCACGCTAACGCTACAGAAAGTGGTAGTCTTGCAAAAATAACTTTCACTGATGCTACTCAAGGAACTGCAACATCGACAACCAACGGATTATTAATTTCTCCAACTGTTAACGTTACCACTGGTGCATCTGGCACAAAAACCATTAAAGGATTATCTGTAGCGCCAACACTCACTGCTTGTACTGGTGGTTCTAGTTGTACTGTTAATGGTTTATCAGTAGAGAATGTTACCGACATTGCTGCTGTAACAAGCACAGGTCTTAAAATTGGCACTGGTTGGGATACTGGTATCGAAGTTGGCTCTGGTTTAGCAGTTTTGGGAACTGGTTCTTCGGCTACTGGTAAAGTAACTTTCATGAATAGCACTAATGGTAACACAGCAAGTATTCAGGCTGGAGTTACTTCTGGGAACTATACTTGGACTCTTCCAACAGCTGACGCAAATGGGTGTCTAAAATCTGATGGTAGTGGCACTCTAAGTATTGCATCCTGTGGTGATGCAAAGAGTGAAATATTTACATCAAATGGAAACTATACCATGCCTGCGGATGCACGTATTGTAATTGTAGATGCTATTGGTGGTGGTGGTAGTGGTGGAGGCGGAGGTCGTAATGCAGGTGGTGTTGTAAAAACAGGTGGAGCCGGTGGTGGTGGTGGTGCTTGGGTTACTAGAACATTTGGTGCTGAAGCTATTTCTTCTCCGGTAACAATTACAATTCCACCAGCAACTGCTGGGGGCAATGGTGCTACCGCAACAGGTAATGGAACTACTGGTGCAGCTGGAGGAAATGTGACCTTCGGATCATTCTTAACTGGTTATGGTGGTGGTGGAGGTTCTTCTGGACGTGGTGCAGCTAACTTAGCTAATGGTGGAGGTGGTGGAGGTGGTGCGTCCAATGCAGGGGCTACAGCTACAACAACTGGTGGAGCCGGTGGAGCTGGTCCTGGTATAACTGCCGCTAGCACATCTACTGATGGTTTTGCTGGAGGTGGTGGAGGTACAGCTGCATCTGCCGGTGGTGGAAGTTCATACGGTGGAGGTGGTGGAGGTGGTTCTAACAACAACGGTGCTGCAGCGGGTTCAGCTGGTGGTACTTCTTATCGTGGTGGTGGAGGTGGAGCCGGTGGTGGTGGTACCAACACAGGTAACGTTGGAACTGCTGGTGGAGCCGGTGGAAAATCTCCTGGTATTGCTAACTCTGGTGGAGGTGGAGCCGGTGGAGCACAGAATAATGCAGGAACAGCTGGAGCCAATGCCGCAGCAAATATTACTACTGGTGCTAACGGTGGTGGTGGTGGTGGTGGTGCCGGTGGAACTGCAGCAACTACCGGTGGTGTTGGTGGTAATGGTGGAACTCCTGGTGGAGGTGGGGGTGGAGGTGGTGCTGGTGCTAACGCTGGTAATGGTGGTAATGGTGGAGCTGGTGGACGCGGTCAAATTCAAGTTTGGACTATTCGTGGTGCTGGCGCAGCCGATCTTGCCGAAACATATTCTACCAATGACCCAGAGCTCAATGTTGCTGATGTGGTTTCTATCGACCCAACTTTACAAGCTGGTGTTAAGAAATCTACAAAAGCTTACGACAGAAATGCTTTAGGTATAATTTCTACTCAGCCAAATATGGTAATGGGAGGAGATATTCCTCCTGAGGGTGTAAAGCAAGTAAACCTAGCTTTGGCTGGTCGTGTACCTGTACGTGTCTCTACTATAAATGGAACAATCAAACCAGGTGATTACTTAACCTCATCAAATATTCCCGGTATGGCCATGAAGGCTACTCGAGCTGGCCCAATTGTGGGCCGTTCATTAGGGACCTTTACCGGAGAAGGTGGTATGGTGACTGGAATTGTCCTTGTTTATGTTCAGACTGGTTATTATAACGGTGAAAGTTTGGCAGACTTTGCAGCCATAGATGGATTAACTGTCGATTCTGGTTTGCCAGTAGATTTTGGTAAGCAAGTGTTGGCAAAGTTTGCTCTTGAGCAGCAGGATCCGGATAATCCACCTAATCCTTTAGCGTTGAATACCTCTGATCTCTTAGTAGATAGGCTGGCTGCAGCTTTCGAGATTATCACACCGAAACTAATCGCCAACTCTATTTTTGCGGATACTATATCTCCCGGTTCGGGTAATGATCTAACTTTCGAAATAGGGGAAGATGGTAAATTTGTCTTGAGAAAATCTTCGACAGGACCTCCCGTAGATGGGGAGGGTACGGTACTCGGTGATCAAACTCTTGTTAGTTTTGATGCACTGGGCAATGCATTCTTTGCAGGTGAGGTCACTGCAGGCTCGATTAATATTGCTTCAATCTCAGGACTAGAAGAATTCAAGCAAGAATTTAATGATAGCCTCGCATTACAACAAACCCTACTCACAGATCTTGCAACTAGGTTAACAGTTCTAGAAAACCCAGAGCCAATAGATTTAAATAATCTTATTGTGACTAATAGCTTGGCAGTTAGCGGAAGCTTAACAGCGGCAAATGGTTTATTGGTTGATTGGGTTGGGTCTGTGGGGTCGTTGATAACCTTTAACAGTGATGTTCAATTTATTGGTCGACCGTACTTTAATACAGATACTGCAGGCTTTGCTCTAGTTGCTGCAGGAGAAAGATTTATTGATGTTACTTTCGAAAGTCCATACTTAGAACAACCAATTGTTAATGCAACTATTACTGTGGATGATGACCCAGCATTGATAGGGGAAACAGATCCAGAAATTGTTGCACAAATTCAAGCTCTACAGTCTGCTAGTGAAGAATCATTATTTGTAGATGACTTTAGATTCTTAGTTACCAGAAAGAGCGAACGAGGCTTTAGAATTCTACTAAATAAACCAGCGACAAGAGATATAAAATTTAGCTGGACAGCTTTTGCTGTAAAAGGAGCAAAAACATTTAGCACGATTGTTCTTCCTCCGGCAGATAGTCCTCCGGAAGAAACTCCTCCGGAAGAAAGTCCTCCTCCAGAAGATAATCCTGTAGAGGAAACTCCTCCGGCAGATAGTCCTCCGGAAGAAAGTCCTCCTCCAGAAGATAATCCTGTAGAGGAAACTCCTCCGGCAGATAGTCCTCCGGAAGAAAGTCCTCCTCCAGAAGATTCATTTATTGGTCCAGTTTTTGGCCCAAACGATAGTCCTCCAGGGGAAAATGCTATATAAAAGCCACTCATTTATTGAGCGGCTTTTATGTTATAATTTAAAGACAATTAGCAAAAAAATGAACAATAAACTTAAAATTATTTTTTGTGGATCGATAGCAATTTTGCTTATTTTTGGCTTAGGGGTATTATTCACCAAAGATTTTTTGGTTAGAAATATTGATAACTGTGATGCAACTAAATACAAAAGTATTAATCCAGAGTTGGTATGCAGTGATCCTCCCAAGGTTAATAAAAAGAATTACATTGAGTTCAAAGCTAAGCTAACTGAGGTTATAGAAGAGAAAAAAGCCTCAGGCGATATTATTAACGCCTCTGTTTACTTTCGAGATTTAAATAATGGGCCAACTTTTGGTATTGAAGAGTATAGCAATTTTTCTCCTGCTAGCTTGTTAAAATTACCTTTATTCCTAACTTACCTTAATTTAGCGCAAGAAAACCCAGAGTTGTTAGATACTGAGGTGGGGTTTAAAGATTCTAACATTGATTTTGAGCAAAACTTTCCTCCTAAGTATTCTGCAGATGACAGTAAAATATATACAATTCGTGAATTACTGCGGTACATGATTCAATACTCCGATAACCAATCTTATTTTGTTCTAAGTAAATATTTAGGAGAAATCTCTCCAAATCATGATGCACTCAAAGAGACTTTTACGGACTTGGGAATTATTAATCCTAAAGATGAACTAGACCAGACCATTAATGTAAAATCGTATGGTTCAATTTTTGTACAACTGTATCATTCATCGTATTTAACCAATAAGGATAGCTCTGAGTATGCGCTTGATGTTTTATCGGGTTCTGATTTTATAAATGGACTATTACTCGGAGTACCAAGTGGTACTAGGGTGGCACATAAATTTGGGGAGAGATCTGGTGCAAGTGGTAGTTATAAACAATTACATGATTGTGGAATTGTCTACTATCCTGAGAATCCTTATTTAGTTTGTATTATGACGCAAGGTGATAGTTTTGATGAGTTAACTAAAACTGTCGGTTTATTTTCTAAAATGATTTATGAAGAATTTGATTCACGTAGTATTAAACAATAAATTAAAATCACTAGTTTTTATTGTTATATTGGCTTTTTTTGCCTCTTTTTTGATTTATCAAATTACTTTACCCGCAGCAGAGGACTTACCAAGACAACTTCAGAATGGTAAGGATATTATTCAAGGTAATTTCGATGTAATTACCAAAAATGTTTATTCTTTTACAGAGCCTAACCAGCCATTCGCAAATCATCATTGGCTTTACGGGGTTATCTTTTACTTACTATTTTTAGCAGTGGGGTTTAAGGGAATAGTAGTATTTAAAGTCATAGTTTTCCTATTCATTTTTTCACTATTATTTTATGTTTCAACTCGAAAAGCTAATTTTTGGGTAGTAGCTTTTTGTTCTATACCTACTATTATTTTTCTGCTTGGTAGGAGCGCGGCGCGGCCGGAAATGTTTAGCTACTTGTTTATTTCATTATTTTTATATTTATTAATAGATTTAGACGAGCATCCTAAGAGTAAAAAAGTTTTTTGGATATTGCCGTTGCAACTACTATGGGCAAATATTCATTTATTTTTTGGTGTAGGGGTTATGTTAGTTGGTGGCTTTTTGATCGAAAAAATTATTCAAAATATTGGAAATCTAAAAAATAATAAGCTTATATTAAAGTTGGTGATTGTTTTAGCGGGAGCAATAATCACAATCTTCATAACCCCTTATGGTTACAAAGGTGCTATTTATTCTTTGACTGTAAATACTTCAAAGACTTTTCCTATAGTTAGTGCCGAAACTCAACCAATTTCTAAAGTATTAATCAGTAGTCCAAAAGCAGATAATGTCCCAGCTGCTGTGTTTCCTTTGTTGGCAATTATATTAGGACTTAGCTTTTTATTTGGATTAAGTAGGAAACCTTCTATATTGAAAGCTCTGCAGCGCCAACCAATTTTCTTGATGCTAGCCAGTGCTGGGACAATATTTGTAGGCTTTAATGTTATACGTAGTTTGGCGATGTTTGGGATAATTTTTTTACCAGCAATATCAGGTAATTTAGACAGGCCTTTTGTGTGGATTAAGAATTGGCTTGAGAAAAAGCATCCCGAGATAAAAATAATTGCAGGCTTTATAGGGGTCACAATTATTATTGGCGGGCTGGGTTATTATGCTATTTTTGATAGAGCAAAAGTATCTGGCTATGCTCAATTTGGTATAGGGGTTACAAATGGATCTGAGAGTGCTGGAGAATTTTTGCGTTCAGAAAATATCAAGGGTCCTATATACAATGACACCGATTTAGGTAGTTACTTAATCTATTATTTATACCCTCAAGAAAAAGTTTTTGTCGATAATCGTTTTGGTGATGCTTACTCAGCTGGTTTTTTTAAGGACGTCTATTTACCAGCAACCGCAGATGAAGAGTCTTGGCAAAGAATATCAAAAGATTACAATATAAACGCAATTGCGTTTTATCAATATGATGGTGGTAATGGAGCTAGGGATTTTTTGTATCGTCGAATTTACGATCCTGAATGGGCTTGGGTGTATGCAGATAAGTTTGTTGTAATTTTAGTGAGGAATATTATTGAAAACCAATATGTGATAACTCGACACCAGATTACCATAGAAAATCTTGCAGATAAAATTAATAAAATAGCCGAACCAGGCGGATATGAAGATATTATTGGTGCAGCAGATATATATTCATTGGCAGGTATGTCGAAAGAAGCCATGGATTTATACTTAAAAGTTGTGTCTAAGTGGCCAGAGAGAGGTAAAATTTGGATGGTCTTGGGGAGAACAGAGCTTACTAAAGCGGATCAAAATAATTCTAACCCGGCCTTGGCTTTAACATTTATGCAAAAAGCAATCGATTCTGGGTGGAAGACCCCAGAGAGTTATAGCTATTTAGCATTAGCGTACTATAGGACGGGAGATTTGGAGAAAGCTCGAGAGTATGTTGCCAAAGAAAAAAAGATGTACCCAGAGAGTCAGGATGTTAAAGACTGGGAAGCAAAGTTGGAACGTGCGGAAAACGCAAAAGGAAATTACTTAGAAACAGAATAAAGCATGACTTACGAAAACCCAAAAGTGATTGGTATTCTACTTACTTATAATTGTGCTCCTTTGGTTGAGGAGACTTATAACCGCCTTAATAAAGAGCTTTTTCATCAGATTATTGTTATTGATGATGGCTCTGAGGATAATATCGAGGAAGTCTCAAAAAAATTAGAACTACCTTTTTTTACCCATCCTCATGGCGGTTACGGAGCCAATATAAAATTTGGATTACAAAAAATGGTTGAGCTTGGTGGTGATTATGCTGTAGAAATCCATGGTGATGGCCAGTTCAATCCCGAGTACATCCCTAGTGCTGTTGTAAAAATTACTCAAGGTTATGATTTGGTTTTTGGCTCCCGTTTTACAAAACTTTTACAACCTTTATATGACCATATGCCATTACCGAGATGGTTGGCAAATATTGGTCTTAGTTTTATAGAGCGGATTATTTTGCAAGTACCTTTGTCTGAGCTCCATGCTGGATTAAGATTGTACAGTAAGAAATTAGTTCAAACGCTACCGTTTGATGGAACATCCAACGATTACTTATATAGTTTTGAAGTCATCGCTCAAACCAAATTTTTTAACTTGAAAATTAGTGAAGTACCTACTAGAGCTAATTATGGTAAACAACATACTTCAATAAATTATTGGAAGGCAACAGTTTATTCGTTTCAAACCTTCTGGGTTCTGTGGTTATATATTTTAGCTCGTCTTGGTTGGAAGACGAAGTTATTTATTAATCGTGTTTAAGTAACTTTTTAGAGCACTACGCCAAGATCGTAATTTAATTTTAGTAGACGAGAGAGCTTCCATCTTTCCTCGCACTAAATCCTTTGATTCAACTTCTTTATAACTGACCGGGTTGATATACGATTTAAATCGACCCAGTTTTTTTATTTCTTTAGCTATTTCAAAATAGGTAACTGATCCTGTATTCACAACATGGAAAACACCGCTTTCGTTTTTTATAATTAACT
>CAYQJW010000016.1:10040-13524 GCA_964418025.1 uncultured Candidatus Saccharibacteria bacterium
CACGTTAACCTTCTTAGCTAAAGAAGGCTTTTGCTCGCAGATCAGCATGTCTGTTAAAGCTGCCAAGTGAACTATAGCTTCTGGTTTGTATTTGGCAATAGCTTTATCTATTGAAGCTGGATTCAATATATCTAGTTGGCTGCGGTTGAGCTTGGTCCCAAATGACATTTGCTTGCCAATCATTCCACTACCCCCAGTTACAATAATTTTTTTGTTTAACATAAATTTGAGGGTTAAAGTACTGTAACTTCCGGAACAGGTTTGATAAATTTTACACCTAAATCTTTTAGCCAAGATTCCTTTTGGATTATTGAATCTGCATAATTCCAAGCTAACAGTAAAATATAATCTGGTGGAACTTCTTTTAATTTGGACGGTGCAAAAATTGGGATATGCATTCCAGGTGTAAAGCGACCTTGCTTTGATGGCGACGCATCTATAATATAGTCAATTAAATTTGGCCCAATACCGCAGTACTGTAAAAGAGTATTACCTTTTGCCGGTGCTCCGTAACCAACTATGGTTTTGCCAGATTTTTTTAGATCAGTTAAAAGTTTAACCAGATCCTTTTTAGTTTGCTTTGGTCTTTCTGCAAAGTTTTGGTAAGTGGTTAAATTATCTAAACCTAAAATACTTTCTTGTTTAGATAATAATTCCACCGCCTCGCTGATTGGATGGAGTAAAGGGATGTTACCTGCAAAAACTCTTAGCGATCCACCTTGTCCAGCAACTTGCTCAACATCAAATATTTCTAAACCGTGTTTATTCAGCAAAGTCTTTAAAGGTGCTAGAGAGAAGTAACAAATATGTTCATGGTAGGTATTATCAAATTCATTTTTATTGATGAGATCACCTAGATATTGAACTTCGAAAACAAAAACTCCATCTGCGTCTAGTAATAATTTTACGCCTTCCATGATTTCATGCAGTGTATCCGTATGAGCCAAAACATTATTAGCAGTAATAATTCCCGCATGGCCATACTCGTTTAAAATTTCTTGGGCAATAGCTTTGTTAAAAAATTTAGCTAGGGTAGGGACGCCATTACTATTTGCTTCTCGGGCAACGTTTTTGGCTGGGTCAACTCCTAAAATTTTTGCACCTAGATTTTTAAAAGACTTTAACAAAATTCCATCATTACTGGCTATTTCCACAGTAAATTTGCTAGTTTGCTTAGGAAATCTAGCAAAAACATTTTTGGCGTAATCTTCAAAATAGCCTAATAGTTGCGGAGAAGTTGAGGAGAAGTAAGCATAATCTTCGAATAGCATTTTTCTATCAACGATATCTAGTAGTTGAGCTAGATGACAGTCGGAACAGTAATATACCCGCAATGGGAAAGTGTTGTCAGACTTAATCAAATCAGCTTCTTCTACATAAGAGTTTGCTAAAGCACTTTGACCCAAATCTAAATACTTTGTGAGATTTTTACCTCCACAGATTAGACAGGTTGTATTTTTTTTAACAATTGAGGGCATAAATATTTTAAGTGAGTGGGTCCAAGACTTTTGGATTTGTATCTAATAAATGTTTATACCAGTCTATAGTTTTGGTGTTGATAGAATCGGTAATAAGATTTTTTTGCAGTGCACCATATATATCCTGAGCGGCTTGTTGGGGAGTAATTTTGGTTGAGTAGTTTAATTGTTGATTGATCTTGTCAAAAGAAACCTTATAAGATCGAAAATCTGTTTGGACATCTTGAGTGATGATTTTAGTATCAGGCTTGACTGCATCGACAATTAATTTCGCCAGAGTTTGCATCTGAAAGTTTTGCTCGTTAGAACCAACATTAAAAACTTGTCTATTTATCTTTTCTAAGGCTAACTGTTGATCAAGCTCGGAAATTAAGATAAAGGCTCGGGCAGAATCTTCTACGTGTAAAATTGGTCGCCATTGCTGGCCTCCTTGTACAGAGATTAAATTATTTTTGAAGATAGAGTGCACCATAGTATTGAGAACCAAATCAAAACGCATTCTCGGAGAGATACCATACAATGTTCCTTGTCTTAAGGCTGTAACGCAAAAGTTTTCATCAGCTAATTCCAAAACTCCTTGCTCTGCTAACATACTAGCTTTGGCATAGGTTGTGACTGGTGCAAGTGAAGATTGCTCTGTCAACAATTCATCCCTAAAGCCATACACACTGCAAGAAGAGGCAAGTATGTATTTTTTTACTCCTGCTTGCTTGGAAAGAGTTGCAGTTCTTACTCTGGCTCTATGGTTTATTTCTAAGGTTCGGTCTGTGTTAAGCTCTCCAATTGGGTCATTAGAGAGTGCTGCTAGGTCGATAACGATATCAACACCAGTCAAATGACTGGCAGGATAGGTTCTGGAGTCAGCTTCAATCAGTTCTAGATTATTATTCTCAAAGGTTGAGAACATTTCTTTACCCCAAAAAAACCGATCCAAAACTTTCACAGAATGGCCGGAATTCAGCAATATTGGTACCAGTACAGTACCTAAATAACCTCCACCGCCAGTAATAAAATAAGTTAGCTTATTTTTATCCATATATACCAGTATAGCTTAACTTTTGGCTTAAGAATACCGCAATTTTATTGCAAAAATAGCCAAAATATACTATATTACTAATAGAGAAAATTAAATTTCGAAACAAAAATATAATGAAGAATAACCCAAAATTAGATGAAGAAATCATCTCGGAAGCTATGCCAGAAGCTACTCAGGAACAGGATAAATTAACTTCTGCAATCAATCCATCAACATCAACTTCTAATATCAGCAGTGGTATTCTTAAATTTTTACCATGGATCTTATTAATTGTGGTTGTAGTAGTATCTGGATACTTAGTGGTATCACAATTTACTAAAGCAAAAAAACTTAGTCAAGAGGTTGTTGAACTAAAACAAAGCCCTCAACAGGCAGTTCAAGAACAGGCTAAAGAACTCCTTGATAAAGTTGGGAAGCTAATTATTTTGCCTACAGACGAAGAACCTACGATTGCTACCGTAACAGACTTAAAGCCATTGCAGGATCAACCGTTTTTCAAGAATGCAAAATTGGGTGACAAAGTTTTGATATACTCCGTTTCTAAAAAGGCGGTATTATACCGAGAAGATCAAAATATTGTAGTAGAAGTTGCACCAATCAATTTTGACAATAATCCTGCCGGAGCTACTGGCACAAATACAGAACCAGTTACTAAAGTAACCGAACCTACAGCAAAAGCTAAACCATAAATTCTAAGCCATAAACTGTAAATTAAAAATAAAACTCTGGAAGCTTTTAAAAAAAAATTTGATTTGATTGGCGAAAAAATACTTGGTCTGGGTAAAAAATCGCTTTTAGTAAAAAGCAAAGCTAACAAATTGATTTTCTTAGCTTGGTTTTTTATAAGCGCAGGGTTATTGATCGGTGTAACTTTTGGAACTTATCTAGTGATTGCAGATGAAGTTAGTGATTCAGAAGTTTTAGATGTTACCGCTATTGTCCCAGGTGCTGTATCAGATCCTGGTAGTGG
>CAYQJW010000017.1:0-9167 GCA_964418025.1 uncultured Candidatus Saccharibacteria bacterium
GCCTCGACTTGCTTGATACTTTCAATTACCACAGCGACTACAATCAGCAATCCTGTACCACCAAATGTTAAAGCCTGTGTCCCTGTCCAAGTTTGTAAGAGGAAAGGTAGAATAGCGATCAAACCAAGGAACAAAGATCCTGGCAATGTAATGCGATTCAAAACTTTATACAAGTAATCAGCAGTTTGTTTGCCTGGACGAATCCCTGGTACAAAACCACCACTGCGTTGCATATTTTCGGAAACTTCATCTGGGTTTACAACAATATTAGTGTAGAAGTAAGTGAATACAACAACTAAGAGGAAGTAAGATACGCCGTACCAAACGCCCTGATTATTTGTAAAATCAATAGCTTTTTGGGCATACTCTGCAATTAGCGGAGTCTTAGCATTTAAGAAGAACTGAGCGATTATCGCTGGGAATAACAATAATGAAATTGCGAAGATGATTGGAATAACACCTGCTTGGTTAAGACGTAACGGTAAGAATGAGTTAACCCCACCAACTTGTTTATCCCCACTCACCCGCTTTGCGTACGTGACTGGGACATTGCGCTGGGCTTCCGTCACAAATACTACACTGGCGATAACAATCAAAGCGACAATAGCAAATCCAATAATAGTTGGTAATTGACTTGGGTCATATAACTGAACCAAAGAACTTACACTACTTGGTAGCTGGGATACGATACCTGCAAAAATAACTAAAGATACACCATTACCAATTCCATATTCAGAAATAATTTCACCGATCCACATAACCAACATTGTACCTGCGGTAACTGTTAATAGGGTTAGAAACCACTGGAAAGGAGAGAAAGTTCCAAGTAGCTCTGCGCCACCTTGGCTTTGTAATAATCGAATAGTTCCGAAACCAGATAAAACTGCTAATGGTAAAGTCAAAAAACGAGTATACTGGTTGATTTTGACTCTTCCCGCTTCTCCACTTTCTTTCTGTAATTCTGTTAGTGAAGGAACAATCATGACCAACAACTGCATAATAATAGATGCTGTGATGTATGGTCCAACACCAAGCATGGCGATCGAAAAGTTACTTAATCCACCACCGGAAAAAACGTTCAATAAGTTTAAAAATTGATTGCTTTCGAAGAAAGCCTTTAGACCTGTGACGCTAATCCCAGGGATTGGTACATGGGCCAAAACACGAGTCACCAAAAGTAACATCATGACCATGAAGATCTTCCATCGTAAATCTTTAGTTTTCCAAATTAAGCTTAATTTATTCATATTTGTATTATACTTTAATCCTCAAATCAGGTCTAATTAAACTTTAAAGCCTATGGCAATTGTTGATTCAAGGAGCATCACTGCCCAGTATGCAAAAATTTCGAAGAAATTTTTAGCAGACGTAGCAGTTTAGCGACAGGAATTAATAATTGCCATAGGCTCTTAATAAGTTTATTTAATGCTTCCGCCTGCAGCTTCAATAGAAGCCTTGGCAGTAGCAGAAACAGGAACAGCAACCACTAGCTTTCGCTTAAGTTCGCCTTTTAGAATCTTTACCCTCTTAACTCCAGTATCAATGATGCCGTGTGCCTTTAAGCTGTTTAGTGTAACCTCTGTACCATCAGGTAGAGAGTTTAATAAATCCAGCTTAACTGCAAATGCACTAGGAGCCAAGCTCTTGAATCCACGAAGTTTACCAATTTGACGAATCAATGGTTGGCGACCACCTTCAAAACGTGCCGGAGACTTAGAGTGACCTGTACGAGACTTTTGTCCCTTAGCACCACGAGTAGAGTAAGTACCGTGACCACTACCAATACCACGACCGACAACTTTGCGGCGCTTTGTAGCTTTTGGATGACGTTTTAATTGATGAAGTTTGATCATATAATTGAAATTAAATTTAACTGAAGACTATCGTGCGCGGCTCTTTAAAATTTCTTCTTTACTACGCATCATTTTAAAAGCTTCGAAAGCAGCTCGAACATTGTTAGTTTTGTTGTTAGAACCAATCATTTTACTGATAACATTCTTAACACCAGCAAGGTCGAGTACGCTACGAACTGCACCACCAGCGATTACACCAGTACCAGGACGAGCAGGCATCATTAACAACTTGCTAGACTTATACTTAATGTTAACTTGATGAGGAACTGTATCGTTAACAATTGGTACTACGATCATGCTTTTCTTAGCAGCGTTAACAGCTTTGTTTACAGCTTCGGTTACATCCATCCCCTTCTTTAAACCAATACCGATTTTACCTTTGTGGTCACCAATTACAACAAGTGCACGAAAACGCATACGTTTTCCACCAGCAACTACACGGGTTACACGCTTAATCTCAACCACTTTTTGGTCGAATTCACGGGCTTCTCCGCCGTCTCTTGAATTGTTTCTACGAGTTCTTTTTTCCATATATTTAAATTAGTTAGAATTGTAACCCAGCTTCACGAGCGCTTTCTGCTAATGCTTTGACACGACCATGATACTTATAACCACCTCTATCGAACACTACTGCTTTAACGCCTTTTGCGATTGCCTTAGTAGCAATTTCTTTACCAACAGCTGTTGCTTGATCAACCTTCTTACCTGCTGATTTTAAATTGATACTAGAAGTAGCGGCTACAGTCTTGCCAGAAATATCATCAATTACTTGAGCGTAGATTTGAGTATTAGAACGAAACACGCTTAAACGAGGTCTCGCTTCGGTACCACTGACGCGGCTTCGAACACGACCCTTACGTAATTTGTGCTTTAAAATTTTATGCTCTTGTTTGTTCATATAATTATTTCTCTATTAGAGGTTACTTTCCTACTGCTTTAACAACCTTACCTGCTTTACGCAAGATAGTTTCATCACTGTAACGAATTCCTTTACCTTTATAAGGTTCTGGCTTTTTAAGCTCACGGATATTAGCAGCAACTTGACCTACTAAATGTTTATCGATTCCAGAAAGAGATACTGTTGTCTGATACTGGGCGATAGTTACCTTAGAAGGATCTTTTTCTACCTTAACTTCGATTCCAGCTGGAATTTCGAAATCAATAGCATGAGAAAAACCTAAGTTCAAAACTAAAGTTTGACCACGCATTTCTGCTTTAAAACCAACTCCAACAATATCTAATTGTTTAGAAAAACCTGTTGTTAAACCATCTACCATATTCTGTACCAAAGCTCGGGACAAACCCCAAAGGGCTTTTTCACGCTTGTCTTCTTTCTTAGCAACATCAACTGTTACTTCCCCATCTTTTACTTCAACTAAAACTTTTGGGTGAATATCCAACTCTAAAGTACCTTTACTACCTTTGATAGTGAGGTGCTTGTCTTTAAGCTCAGCGGTGATGCCTTGAGTTAAGATTACTGGTTTTTTTCCTATTCTGCTCATATATTTATTCTTTAAAAATTACCAGACTTGGCAAATTACTTCTCCACCAATACGATCTTTGCGTGCACGCTTATCTGTAACTAAGCCTTTAGAAGTTGATACGATTGTGATTCCAAATCCACCGTTAGTACGAGGGATTTTTGTCACAGGCATATAAATTCTTTGGCCTGGAGTGCTAACACGCTTTACACCTGAAATTACTGGATTACCGGTTTGATCATATTTTAAATTAATTTGAAGCATCTTGATGCGACCTGGAAGTTCGTTAACACCAGCAATAAAGCCTTCTTCTAAAAGAACCTGAGCCAAGCTGTGTTTGAACTTAGAGTAAGGCATAACTAAATCCTGCTTGGAAGCCCCAAGCGCGTTTCGGATTCTTGTTAACATGTCTGAAATTGGATCTGTGTACATAGTAGTTTAATTAGTTCTTACCAGGAGGCTTTAGATACACCAGGGATTTCTCCACGGCTGGCTAGTTCTCGGAAACAAATACGGCATAGAGAGAAATCTCTCATAAAAGCAGCTTTTCGACCACACTTAAAACAACGACGAATCACCCGAGTAGAAAACTTCGGTTTGATCAAACTTCTATTAGCTTTTGCGATTAGAGATTTTTTAGCCATTGTTATTAATTAATCTTTGAAGGGAAACTTCATCTGCTTTAATAATTCATATGCAGGTTCATCTTTACCTGCGCTTGTTACTATCGTTACTTGAAGACCGAAGATATGTTCGAGAGCTTCTTGGGAAATTTCTGGGAATACGAGATGTTCTTTAAGTCCAAGGTTGTAATTACCACGTCCGTCGAAACCTTTACGAGACACACCACGGAAATCTTTGACACGAGGCATAGCCACACTGATCAGCTTATCTAGAAATTCGTACATGCGGTTACCGCGGATAGTTACTGTTAGACCGACTTGTTGGCCTTCGCGAACTTTGAATCCAGCGACAGACTTACGAGCCATGGTTTCTACCGGAGCTTGACCAGCCAACTTTGTGAAATCTTTTTTAATTGATTCCATAAACTTGTTGTCTTTAAGGAAACGTCCGACACCAATGTTGAGGTTAACTTGCTTAATCTTTGGTACTGCCATTACATTTGTGTAACCAAACTTTTCTTTAAGCGCAGGGACAATCTCTTTATTATATTGTGTTTGTAATCTGTTCATATAATTAGATGGCCTTTCCGCTCTGCTTAGCTATTCGTTGCTTAGTGCCATTTTCTAAGGTTTGGAAGCTAACCCGAGTTGGTTTACCTGAATGAGGGTCAATTAATTGAACCTTAGAGGAAGCCATTGCTCCAGCAAATACAATCTTCTGACCTGGTTGACCAGCTCGGCGGCTACGCTCGAACTTAGTGTGCATATTAACGTTTTCTACAACTACTTTTTGGATAGTTGGAAGAACACGTAATACTTTACCAGTCTTACCCTTGTCTTTACCGGACAATACTTTAACGGTATCGCCTTTCTTAATTTTTAACTTGATCTGTGTCATATATAAATAAATTACTTGTCGCGTTAGATAACCTCTGGAGCCAATGAAGCGATTTTGGAAAAACCAGCATCACGGACTTCTCTTGGGATTGGACCAAAGATACGAGTACCACGTGGTTCACCTTTTTCTTTATCTACCAATACGCCAGCGTTCTCATCAAATCGGATATACGAACCATCTTTACGACGGATTTCCTTTTTAGTACGAACGATAACTGCATAGATCTTATCACCTTTTTTAACCTGCCCATTAGGAGCAGCTTGGCGAACTGAACCAGCGACAATATCCCCAACTCGTGCAAAGCGACGTTTGTTTTTTCCGTTCACTGCGAACAAGTTGACGACTTTAGCGCCAGTGTTATCTGCAATTTTAATGTAAGATCTTATTTGTAACATAAATTTATTAAGTATTTAGTAACGAGTAATTTGCGACTAGCTGTCCGCGGCTTAGCTCTTTAAAACAGTGAACTTCTTGTCACGGCTCATTGGACGAATAGCTTCGATTACAACCTTATCGCCAATTTGGCAACTGTTGTCTTCGTCATGTGCTTTGTAGCGATAAGATTTTGTGTAACTCTTGTGATACTTAGGGTGACGTTTTAAAATATCAACCTTAACCACAACGGTTTTATCCATCTTATTTGACACTACAGTGCCGGACATTTGTTGTTTTGTAACTTGCTTTTCCATATAAATATAATTAGTTAGCTCTACTTAGCCCCTTGGCTAGATCTTAGAAAGGTCATAATGCGAGCAATGTCTTTTTTTACCATAGACAATTGGTTGGTGTTCTTAACCTGACCAAGCTTAGTTTTCATCTTGAGGTTCTCGCGTTTTTCTTGTAAAGTCGTTAGCTCTTTGCGTAACGCCTCTATAGATTGTGAGGTGATTTCTGTATATTTCATCTTATTGCTTGATTAGGAATTTAGTCTTCACAGGCAGTTTGTGTGCAGCGAGTCTCATCGCTTCGCGAGCAGCAACTTCTGGGACACCATCCATTTCGAACAGGATGCGACCAGATTTTACTACAGCTACGAAGTGAGATACGGCACCTTTACCGCTACCCATTACAGATTCGTTACCGTGATCAGTCATTGGCTTGTCTGGGAAAATACGAATCCAGATTTTACCACCACGTTGAACACTACGAGTCATAGCTCGACGAGCGGCTTCAATTTGGCGAGCAGTTACGAAACTGCCTTCCATAGCCTTAAGAGCGAAGCTTCCAAAAGCAATAAAATTACCAGAAGTTGCTTTACCTTTGTTATGACCGCGGTGGTGTTTGCGGTGTTTGACCTTTTTTGGAATTAACATAATCTTTGTATAAAACTAAACGTTACTTAATTTATTTAACTACTTAATCTCTTTAGCTTTTCCGGAGAACACATCGCCTCGATAGATCCAGACTTTGATACCGATTGTTCCATATGTAGTGTGAGCTGTAGCTTTAGCGTAATCAATATCTGCACGAAGTGTATGAAGAGGAATCTTACCACTAGACAAATGTTCTGTACGAGCAATTTCTGCTCCATTCAAACGGCCACCAATTGCTACTTTTACACCCTTAGCGCCAGCCTGCATAATTTGTTCTAGTGATTGCTTCATCAGACGACGGAATGCAACACGGCGTTCGATCTGTTCGGCAATACCGTTAGCGATCACTTGAGCATGCATGTTAACGTCACGAATTTCTTCGATGTTAACTTTGAGTTCGCTCTTGATCTTAAGTTGCTTCTTTACGCGCTTCTTAAGTTCTTCGATCCCCGCACCACCCTTACCGATAATTAAACCTGGTTTAGTAGTACGAATTACGATAGTGATAGTACCGTCGTTAAGACGTTCGATATCGATTCGAGCAAGACCGGCCTTACGTAAATGCTTTTCGAGATATTCACGAATAGCAACATCTTCTTTAAGCTGTTCTACGTAATTGCCTTTAGAGTACCACTTGGACTTCCAAGTATCGGTTATCTTAAGTCTAAATGAAGTTGGATTGATCTTATTTCCCATATTATTTTATTAAGTTTTCTGGTTCTGTCTTTTGGTCAACTAGATTGCCTTCGTTCTCGTGATGAACTTCTTTGACTTTCTGTTCTTTAGGTAACTTGGTTACTTTTTCGACCGGCAAGCCAGCTGAACCTTCTACTGTTTGTACTGGTTTTTCTGCTTTAGTAGTCTTTGGTACTTTTGCTGCCGCTGGCTTCTTTTTACCGCCAGCAGTTTTCTTAATCGCCTTTTCTTCTAAGATGACGTTGACGTGGCTCATCTTACGGCGGATTACAAAAGCACTACCACGGGCACGCGGAAAGGCACGTTGGAGAACTGGCCCCATGTCGCAGGTAATGCTCTTAATTATTAACCCATCACGATTTAAAGAAAAATTATGTTCAGCGTTAGCAACAGCAGATTGTAATAACTTCGCAATCATTGGTGCACCTTTTTTATTGGTAAATTGTAACTGTACCAAAGCATCACCAACACGCATGTTCTTAACCATGTTTGTAACTAAGCGTAATTTACGTGGAGAAATTCGAAGATTACGAGCATGAGCACGTACCAATTGCTTTTCAACTGTTGCAGTTGCAGTTTTTGCGGCAACTTTAACAGGAGCTTTTGCAGCTGTTGTCTTCTTATTCTTTTGTACAGTTTTTTCTGCCATATAATGGGGTTAAAATATCGGGAAATTATTATTTAGATGAAGCTTCGGCTTTTTGCTCTTTAGCAAGTTTACCACCGTGACCAATAAATTTACGTGTTGGTGAAAATTCACCTAGTTTGTGTCCTACCATGTTCTCTGTAACGAATACTTCAAGATGAGTCTTACCATTGTGCACCATAAAAGTATAACCAACCATCTCTGGAGAGATAGCACAATCGCGAGCCCAAGTCTTGATTTTATCACCAGGCTTACCAGCGATAACTTTCTTCATTACTCGAGGATCTATAAATGGACCTTTTTTTAAACTTCTAGACATAAATTATATTAATTAACGCTTCTTAGTTCGACGCTTCACAATAAATTTGGAAGAGCCTTTTTTCTTATCACGAGTCTTCACACCGAGAGCATGCTTACCCCAAGGAGTCTTAGGATATTTCATACCGATCGAGTTACTACCTTCTCCACCACCATGAGGGTGATCAACCGGGTTCATAACTTTACCACGGACTTGAGGTCTCCAACCCATGTGACGCTTACGACCAGCTTTACCGATTCGGACGTTCATCCAATCGTTATTAGAAACTTGGCCAATACTAGCGGTACATGTTTCGCGAACCTTACGAATTTCACCTGATGGTAATTTTAGAAAGGCATAACCTGCTTCGATGTTCTGTAACAATACGCTATTTCCTGCACTTCGAGCAAGCTTACCACCACGACCAGGAACTAATTCTACATCGTGGATTAAGCTACCAACTGGGATATTAGAAATAGACAATCGGTTACCAGGATGAATTTCTGCTGTCTCACTATAAATTACTTTATCACCAACTTTTAAACCAATCGGAGTTATAATTAAACGCTTTACTCCATCATTGTAATCGATTAGAGAAATAAATGAAGTACGAGTTGGATCATATTCGATGGTCTTAACTGTTCCAGGAATATCTTTTCGGTCCGCACGAATAAAATCTACGATACGAACTTTCTTAAGTGCACCACCACCACGGTGACGAACTGTGATTTTTCCAGAATTATTACGACCAGCTTGCTTAGCCTTGCTCATAATCAAAAACTTCGGAGTTTTCTCGGTTTTATTGAGGACTTTAGCGTAGTCGATTACGCTAGTCTGACGACGGCCTGGTGTAGTTGGTTTGTAAATTTTAACTGCCATAAATTTAGTTAGGTTCTACTATATCAATTTTCTTACTATCTGGGGTTAAGGTAATTACTGCCTTTTTAAAACCGCTGCGCATTCCTTTTTTATTACCAAAACGACGGCCTTTGCCAGCAACTTGAATCATATTAATGTTAGCGATTTTAACTCCATACATTTTTTGCACAGCATTCTTAACTTCAATTTTATTAAGCTTACCGTGAATGGTAAAAATGTATTGGTTAAAGCGAGCTACAAAACCAGCCTTTTCGGAAATTCTTGGAACTATTAAACCCTTACTGCCGATTCCACTATGAACAACATCCACCATTGCTTTTGGGGATTCAGAGTCAGCTGTTACAGCTGTGTCTTTAGAAGGTGTTGGTTGATCTGCTACAGGAGCATCAACTACAACTTCGTCAGTATTCTCTTTTTTAGAAAAAATTGCCATTTAATTAGTGTTAAGGGGAATAATTATTCTTTAGTTACTTCTTTCTT